>JAMWBQ010000068.1 GCA_023819315.1 Candidatus Omnitrophota bacterium | reverse complement strand
CGCGCCGGTCTCAAAAACCGGTGGCTGAAAAGCTGTGCGGGTTCGACTCCCGCCCTCGGCAGGATTTATCTTCATTAACGAAATTATAATCACTAAAAAATTAATACGCAAAATAAAAAGCCCTTTGACCTAAAGTCAAAGGGCACAATAATCTAAATTATCTAATAAATATTATATTGTTAAAGGTAATTGGGAATTAATGTAAGCACGAACTAAGTCTTTTAAATCTATACATAATTTATCTGAGGAAAATCTTTTTATTCCATAAGCAACATCATATATAGAAATTTTAGGAACACTTTGCTTAATAGTATAATAAGCAAGTGTAATTAAATTAACTATTCCCTCATCAGAATAATCTGGGTGATATTTTCTAATAATATTAATTATAGAACTGAATTCTTCAGGAGAATGTCTAAATTCATCTAAAAGGTATAGAGTGTACTCCAAGGATACTTGTCCAACTAAAATTTCTTCAGCTTTAATATTTAAACCCATAAATAAAACCATAAAAATTACCAACCAAACTTTTCTAACCATTTCTACCTCCTTTTTATCTATAAAACTACAACTAATTTATTAATACCATATTTTATATAGGTTTTTCAAGTCAAACTCCCACACTCTTTAAATTTATACTTCTATATGTATCTGGTAAGTTATAGGATAAAAAAGTTATAATAGCAAAATTATATTTATAAAATTATCTTCCTAAAGTAGACCTAACAGCTTCTAAAAGTTTATCTTTAGTGGTAGGTTTTGTTAATATTCCATATTTACCGGTGAGTTTTTTAATAAATTCTTCATCTTTTTTAGAAACCACGCCGGTAAAGTAAATTATTGGTATACGAGAAACTAAAGGATTATCTTTTAGAATTCTCACCACCTCTTCTCCACGTATCTCTGGCATAACCATGTCAAGAATAATTAAATCAGGCTTATGTATCTTGGCTAAATTAATTGCTTCACTACCTTTAGTAGTAGAGATTACCTCATAACCAGCAGAGCTAAGCACATAGCTTAAATATTCTACTATCCTCTCCTCATCATCTACAACAAGTATTTTAAATGTAGAAGAAATACTCCCCATATTTTAACTAATTAAATCTTCAATAACTTTTACGGCACTTATACCATCTTTGGCATAAAAAGCACCTATTGATTTAGCATAGTTTAAATTGACAACTGCTCCCCCTACGATAAAATGACAATTAACACCTTCTTTCTTAGCTAATTCTATAACTTCTTTCATCCTTACCATTGTGGTAGTCATAAGTGCTGATAAACCAATTATAAAAGGTTTATAATATTTAGCTTCTCTAACAATCTTCTCATTGGGAACATCCTTACCAAGATCAATCACATTAAATCCATAATTCCTCAATAATAAAGCAACTATATTCTTCCCAATATCGTGTACATCACCTTTCACCGTAGCAATAATTATTGTTGGTTTTTTACTATGTTCTCTGTCTCTAATTTCTAAATGTGGCTTTAAATACTCAAATGCCTTCTCCATAGTCTGGGCACTGGCAATAAGTTGCGGTAAAAAGTATTCTTTCTTTTCAAATAACTCTCCTACATACCTTATCGCTGGTATCATTATATCTTCCATAAGTTTATCTATTTCTATACCAGTGTTAATAGCTTCTTTAAGCAAATCAATAATATTATCTCTATCACCCTCTACTATAGCATTAGATACCTTCTGCTTAGGTTGAATAGTATCAGTTAACTTACTCTTAATTTTTGGTCTTTCAGAAAAATGCTTTAGAAATATTTTAGCATCTTTATCTTTACCCAGTAATAAATCTGCACTAATCTTAACATTTATCAATTCTAAACTTTTAGGATTTCCAATTACTAAACATAATCCTTTTGCTTGCGTCATAGCAAGAAATGTAGCATTTAACCAATTACGTTGAGGTAAACCAAAAGAAATATTAGATAAGCCTATGATAGTGTTTAATTTCAATTTTTGTGAACACCACTCTATCGTTTCTAAAACATCCTTACCTGCATTTTCATAGGTAGATACTGCTAAAGTTAAAGCATCCACAATTATATCCTTGTAAGTAAATCCATATCTAAATGCTTCTTTAATCATACGGTTAATTATATTTTTACGTTGAGAAAATGTATGAGGCAACCCTTTATCTGTAATAGGTAATGCTATAAACATAGCTCCGTATTTTGATGCTAAGGAAAGAAGTTTTTTAAATTTGTGTTTTTCTGCGGTAAGGGAATTAATTAAAGCTCTACCTGGATATAATCTTAAAGCTTTCTCTATAACCTCAACTTTCGCCGAATCGATAACTAACGGCAATCTTGTTACTGCACAAAGAAGATTTATTGTTTTCCTCATTGTATCTACTTCATCTATCCCTGGGACACAAACATTAACATCTAAAAGCTGGGCACCCTTATCTTCCTGTTCTTTTGCCATCTGACGAATAACAGAAAATTTTCCTTCTCTTAATTCTTTCTGAAGGTAGCTTTTACCTGTGGGGTTAATCTCTTCCCCCACAATAATTAAAGGTGAATTGTTATCTATAAATACTGTTTTAGAATAAGAAGTTAAAGCGCTTATCTCTTTTACTTTCGGGATAACAGGTCTTTTATTTTTAATGGTCTTACGTAATTTGTAAATATGTTGAGGTGTTGTTCCACAACAACCTCCTAAAATGTTTGCTCCCGCATAGAATAATTCTCTACCAAACGAAGAAAATAAATCCACATCCATATCGTATACTGTTCTCTCATTAACCAATTTAGGCATCCCAGCATTAGGCTTAGCTACTAAGGGAACTTTAGCATAAGGTTTCATAGCCTTGATATACTCAATCATCTCTTTCGGTCCTGTAGAACAATTACATCCAAACGCATCAGCACCTAAACTCTGAATGGTAATCAAAGCAGTTATGGGGTCTGTTCCATTTAAAGTACACCCTTTATCGTCAAAACTCATCGTAACTATTGTAAACAGAGAACTTACCTCCTTGGCAGCAATAAGAGCGGCTCTTGCTTCCTGAATATCTATCATCGTTTCAATTATAAGTATATCTACTCCCCCTTTAACTAAAGCTTTAATTTGTTCCTTAAAAATATTTACTGCTTCCTCAAAATAAAGCTCACCAAAAGGCTCAACTAACTTACCCGTTGATCCTATATCTCCCGCTATTATACAATCTTCACCCACACTCTTTTTAGCTAAATAAACAAGTTCTTGATTAATTCCTACCACATCATTAATCCCAAACTCTCCTAATTTTACTCTATTTCCTCCAAAAGTATTGGTAAGTATAACATCTGCTCCTGCTTTATAATATGCATAGTGTATCTCTTCTAAAACTTTTGGATTATTTAGTGCCCATTCTTGTGGACATACACCTTGGGGCATACCTTTCTTTTGTAACTCTGTCCCTGTAGCTCCATCAAGAAATAGCACCCGTCTCTTTAAAATATCTTCTATTTTCCTTCTCCCTTTATTTTTCATAGCAATTTTTTTAACCATCGCAAAAATTAAATTTTTTTGCTATTTTTATTTAACCGTTTAATTCCCGAAAGAGCAGTAACCGACTTCTCCGGTATAAGAAAATAAGTATCAGTTATATTTACTCCTAATCGTTCCATTTCAAGAATATGGAATATTTGTTTCTGATTCTGTAAAGAAAAATCACCATAACCACAGGAGAAACGTTTATTAATAACATACTTTCCCCTATTAGCCAATATATTATTTATTTGCAGGCGTATACAATCTAAAGAAGCATCAACCATTTCACTAGCTACCGCATCTAAAACAACTGCACGCATCAAATCCTCTCCTCGCAAATCTGATTGGATAACTTCAATTATCTTTCTACCCGCGGTTGCTCCCATAAAAAGAATCTCATCGCATCCTTTAAGCAATTTTATTAGATCTCTACTTTCTAAAAACCCTTCCTGCTCAAGGAAAATTTTTGACCCATTTATTTTTTTTATAGGTACACTCACTCCCAACCCCTTTAAATCTATATAAGACAAAGATAAATTAATATATTCGTCTATCTCTTTTTTTTGACTAGGAATAATTTTAGTTACCCCCTCTTTATAACCTAATCTTCGATAAATCCTTTCCCAAGGGGGCTCTATTTTAATAAAACCTAAAAATAAAAATTCTTTTGATAATCTCATATTTGTGGGATGTAAATTGAAAATCGTAATAATTTCAGTATAGTATATTTTAAAATATAATAGATTGTTTGCAAAGAAAAATTTAGGGAGGGTAATTCTAAATATTGATAGAAATAATGGTAATATTTACTTCCACCAACCCTTCTTTAAGAGAGGCTATATGAGAAAAAGCTTCTTTAGTTAAATCTATTACTCTACCCTGTCTTACTAACCAACCAGCAGGTCCACGGTCATTGACTCGCACAACCACTGATTTACCATTCTTTAAGTTGGTAACCTTTACCAGACTACCAAAAGGCACTCCCCACATTGCACAGGTAAATTTAGTATCATCAAATATCTCCATATTAGCCGTAGTTTTACGTATACCTCTATCTTTTCTTGAATACCATGAAGCTATACCATTAATAACAATTTGTGAAGAATCTAATGATAAATTATCTATTTCTTTTATTTCTAAAGGTTTATGATGGGTAGTATGTGCAATTGAGGGATGAGATAAATTAATCTCCTCATATAAATTTAGAGAGACCTTTTTAATTATATTACTCTTAATCTTATTGCCATACCCTACCCCTGAGATAACAAAAATTATAAATAACCAGATAAAAGAAATTCTATATATCTTTATTTTCATATTCCTACCCATAGCTTTTAACTATTACCATACATATATACCATATAAATTGAAAAAAAACAAATTTACTTCTTACAAATACAAACCTTTTACACCCGACGGGTGTACTTAATGCGTACTTAAAGAGAAAAAGATTGATGTATATTAAGGAACTAACGGCGAGCGTTTAATTTAATATACACAATGACGGATTTATTTACACAAAAGGTTTATTTTCTTGCTTAGGAAGATTAATTATTATTTGGGTGTCTTATTTGTTATATTCCCACTTGAGGAATATCTTTTAAAGCTTCTTTAATCTTTTCTTCAGGATAAGCGTAATCTTCTAACTTATTGTTTAAATATTGCTCGTAAGCAAATAAATCAAAAAATCCATGTCCACTAAAAGCTATTACTATACATTTTTCTTCTTTAGTTTGTTTACATTTAATTGCCTCGTCTATAGCTGATCTAATACAATGTGCAGTCTCAGGAGCAGGTAAAATGCCTTCGGTATTAGCAAATAGAACTGCTGCTTCAAATACAGGATTTTGAGAATAAGCTCTTGCTTCAATAATACCTTTGTTTACTAAAAAACAAAGTAAAGGAGCATCTCCATGATATCGCAAACCACCGGCGTGAATACCAGGTGGAACAAAAGTATGTCCGAGTGTATACATCTTTAACAAAGGGGTCATTTTAGCAACATCACCATGATCGTAACAATAAGGACCTTTGGTAAGAGTGGGACAAGCGGTTGGTTCTACAGCAATCATCTGGATATTTTTACCTTTCATTTTATCCTTAACAAAAGGAAAACATAAACCGGCAAAGTTACTACCTCCACCAACACAACCTGTAAGTATATCAGGCTCTTCTCCTGCTATCTTTAGCTGTTCTTTTAATTCTAACCCTATAATTGTCTGATGAAGAAGAACATGATTAAGCACACTACCTAAGGAATACTTTGTATCCTCGTGTGTGGCAGCATCCTCTACTGCTTCAGAAATAGCTATACCTAAACTACCTAAACAATTATGGTCTTTTTTTAGAATTTCTCTCCCTGCATTGGTAAGATTGGTAGGAGAAGCATATACTTTTGCTCCCCAAGTTTCCATAAGTATGCGCCTATAAGGCTTTTGATTATAAGAAACCTTTACCATATAAACCGTGCATTCTAAACCAAAAAAGGAACAACCAAAAGCTAAAGCACTTCCCCATTGACCAGCCCCTGTTTCCGTAGCTAATCTTTTAACTCCTTCTTTCTTATTATAGTAAGCTTGTGCTACTGCTGTATTAGGTTTGTGTGAACCTGGGGGAGAAACACTTTCATTTTTATAGTAAATTCTTGCCGGTGTACCTAAAGCTTTCTCTAATCTTCGTGCACGATGTAAAGGTGTAGGACGCCACAGGCGATAAACATCTAAAATTTCATCAGGAATTTCAATCCATCGCTCCCGCGATACTTCTTGTCTAATTAACTCCATAGGAAAAATAGGTAACAAATCTTCAGGTTTTACTATTGAACCATCGGGCTTTAAAGGGGGAGGTAAAGGTTCGGGTAAATCTGCCTGAATATTATACCATATACACGGTAACTGTCGTTCACTTAAAACAATCTTATTTTCTTCAAACATAACACCTTCCTTTCTATTCAAAGTAAATTATATCCCCTGGCATTATATCATTTTGTTCAACATACTTAACTACTACATTAGCTTTTTGTTTAGAATTTACCCGCGTCGTCCGCACACCATCAACATCTATTTTAACCACTGCACACTTCTTGCCTTTAGGAGTTCTACCAAAAGCCCCTTCCATAAGTGAACCTGATTTTAACTCTCCTGATAAAACTAAACCTAAACCATTAACTACAAATCTGGTAGAAACTAAAAATTTTGTCTCCATAAAATTATTTTAGTCCATCTTAACTTTCTTCAACTTCACACAATCAAAATAATAACTACCTTTACCAGGTAACCGCGGTTCAAATTGAAAGCTCATAATAGGATAATCTAAAATCTCATTTTTTAAAGCATTGTCGGGTTGCCAGTCTCTACGTAAAAAAAACTGAGAGAAGGGACAAACAATTTCTTTCCAGCCAACAAAATCATCATCCACTATAAATCTCCATATCTCCCCTCCCCTATCCTTTATATCAAAAGCTACTACACCTAAACTATTACTACCATACATAAAAAAGCTAAATGCATTATACTTAGACCAATCTATACTAAAAGGTTTAACTAACCATTTATCTGCTCCTTTAACATCTAAATTATATCCTCTGGCTACCCACATATAACCAGAAGGTTTCAAATCGTACTTCAATAACATCGCTTGTTTCCCACACACTTTTAAATCAGGGGAAGGCATTACAACTACCGAAGAACCACTACTTGCCCCAAAATCTACACTCTCCTTATTTACCTCTCCCTCAAAACTATCCAATAATAGCTCTTTATTTGTAGATGAACAATTAATAAAAAAAATGAACAAAACTAAGAACAAATATAGATTGAACTTATTCATAAAAATTTTCGCCAACCAATTTATTCAATATGAATTTTTTTGCTTCTTCCCATCCGCCATCTAAATATATAGCTCCTATAATCGCCTCTAAAGCCGAGGATAAATTAGTAGGGTTATATCTACCACCTAATTTTTCTTCACCCTTACCTAATAGTAAATATTGAGCGATCTCAATCTCTTTTGTTTTCTCTGCTAAAAATTGTTTATTTACTAATAAAGAGCGCTTTCTTGTCATATCACCTTGGGAAAAATAAGGATAACTATTGTATAGATAATCAGTTATAGCTAAGTTTAAGACACTATCTCCCAGAAACTCTAATCTTTGGTTATCTCTAACATCAAATTTTAAAGATTCGTAAGCAAAAGTCTTATGGGTAATTGCTTGTAAAAGTAAGGATTTATTATTAAAATAATACCCTAAATTTGACTCTAATGAATTTAATAAATCCGATTCTACGTTCATTATTTAAATCTATCTATATTGAGAAAGTTGTTTTATCCTCTTTAGCATATTGGGGTGTGTACTTAAAAGCTCTAATAGTTTATCAGCAAAACTTATATTCACTCTCTTCCTACTTATTAACTCTAATTCTTTATTATCAATTATCCCATCTCTATTCAAATCTAATTGACTTAACTCTTGCAACTCATTTATTGCCTTAGTAGGGTCGTTAACGAAGAAAGCCTTTATCCCTTCTACTTCTCTTAACTCTTCTTTATCAGTTCTTACTGAACCATAAACGAGCTTATATAATGCGGAAGCAAGACTATTTGGTCTATTTCCCAGCATAATTGAACCTCTATCAGCGAAATACTCTCTAATACGTGACGCATAAAGAACTAAAAGGTTAGTTATGAAATAAAATATAAAAGCTATTAACCCAACAAAAACAGTATTTGTCCCTTCGCGTTGACGCCTACTCTGACCAAACCACATAAAATGCCATGCAATACGATAAAGAACTATAGGGATAACGGAAAGAAGAGTAATAGTAATAACATCTCTATTCTTAAGATGACTTATCTCGTGTCCTAAAACTGCTCTAAGTTCACTATCGTTAAGTAAATGCATTAAACTTTGTGTAACACAAACTCTTCCATCCGATATACCTCTACCAAAAGCGAAAGCATTGGGTATATTTATACGTGCAATACCAACTTTTGGTTTAGGTATGCCTGCTCTTTTAGCTAAATCTTCTACCATCTGGTGTAATTGAGGAGCATCTTTCTCATCTACATATCTCACCCGCATTGACCACTCTACAATTTTTGGTCCTACTAAGTATTGAATAAAAATCATAAATAAAGAGATAAACAAATAAAAATAAAAATTGACTATACCGATACTTACCCCAATAACAGTTATAATCATATATATAAGCGCAAACATAATAGTTAACAATAAATACATCCTTAATTTTAGATAAAACATACTCTCCCCCTTTTCTAATTATTTTAAAAATATATTATATTTTTCCCATTAAGTCAAGAAATTCTTTTAAAAAGCTCTTTTAAATCTAAAAAACCTTAAAACTAATTCTTTTAATCTTTCTTAGCCCTTAGGAAGTGGAGATACAATCTCTCTTCATAAATTTTCTCTTGTCACCGCAATATAATAATGTCACCTTATTGCAAAGTAGAAATGTCAGGGTAACTTGATGTAAAATACCACCTCTTAGAAGCAAAAAGGAGGTGGTATTATG
>JAMWBQ010000009.1:32733-33207 GCA_023819315.1 Candidatus Omnitrophota bacterium | reverse complement strand
GGTGAGCTAAAACTTTTCCACAAAGCAATAGAAGATGACCCTATTATTCATAAGAGAACAAAGGGTGTAGGAGTCTTGAGTAAAGAAGAAGCAATATCTTTTGGAGCGGTTGGTCCTACGGCAAGGGCATCAGGTGTAGATATAGATGTGAGGAGAGATGATGTTTATGCTAATTACGATAAGGTTAATTGGTCAGTGGTAACTTTAACCGAGGGTGATATTTATGCTAAGGTGATGGTGAGGATACTGGAGATGTTTGAATCCTGTTCAATAATTGAACAGTGTGTGGAAAGATTACCTAAAGGTGAAATTGCTTTAGAGATTGTAGAGATACCTGAAGGTGAGGGGATTGGCAGAGTGGAAGCTCCGCGGGGAGAATGCTTCCATTACGTGCGTAGTGATGGAACGAATCGACCTGTTCGTCATAAGATAAGAGCACCTTCTTATGTTAATGTTCCTACTAATTTAGTTAGT
>JAMWBQ010000009.1:0-32723 GCA_023819315.1 Candidatus Omnitrophota bacterium | reverse complement strand
CCCGGATACACCATATCCGATGCAGCAATAATCTTAGCCGCTGTTGACCCTTGTTATTGTTGCACCGAACGGAGTGTAGCATTCTCTAAAGAAGGAGAAAAAATATTTAAAGGTGATGAATTGATAAAGTTGTGTCAGCAAAAGACTTTTAAACTAAAAGAGAGTTATGATAATAAGTGATTTGTTTATTTTAGATAACTTATCTAAGTTGGTAGCAACTTTTATCTCTTTCTTCATTTTGATTATTCTTATCTATTCGTTTGGCTACATCAAAGAGAGAAAGTTTTCCTATTACTTCTGGTTTTTGATCACAGGTATTTTAAGCATAGGAGTAGTTTTCACAAGAAATGTATGGATCGTTATCAGTTTATGGGGTTTCTTAGGTTTTACTCTTTTTCAATTAATAAACCTGTCCGATGATGCTTCATCTACGGCAAAAAAGACTTTTATTATTGTAGGTGGTAGCGATGGACTTATGCTCTTAGGGTTTATTTTATATGCATATTTAACTTCCTCGCTATCGTTTAATCTCTATGTTGA
Organism: Candidatus Omnitrophota bacterium; assembly: GCA_023819315.1. GTDB lineage: Bacteria > Omnitrophota > Gorgyraeia > Duberdicusellales > 4484-171 > JAMWBQ01. Next base: position 32,183 of record JAMWBQ010000009.1, on the reverse strand, counting down.
CAAACAACCTTTGATAATAAACAATGGGTTAGCTCTTTTATCTTTTATCTTTATTGCTCTTGGTTGTTTTGCTAAAGCAGGTGCTATACCCTTACATACTTGGATACCCGATGTAGCTAAAGATACTACTGTACCAGTGGTAGCTTATTTACCAGCTTCTTTGGATAAACTTTTAGGGATATATCTATTAGCAAGAATAGTGAAGGATACATTTATTTTAGATAATTGGGCAAAAATTTTTCTTCTCATTATAGGCTCATCAACGGTAATTTTTGCTGTAATGATGGCATTGATTCAGCATAATATAAAAAGACTATTGGGCTACCATGCTGTTTCTCAAGTGGGTTATATGATTTTGGGGATAACTTCAGCAACATCTTTAGGTTTAGCTTCAGGGTTATTCCATATGGTTAATCACGCCATTTATAAATCTTGCTTATTCTTATGTGCCGGTAATGTAGAGAAGCAAAGCGGGAGCAGTGAATTAGAGGATTTAGGAGGTATTGGTAAATTTATGCCTCTTACCTTTCTCTTTACCTTGATTGCTTCTTTCTCTATATCAGGAATACCTCCTTTTAATGGTTTCGTTTCTAAATGGATGATCTATCAGAGTTTGTTAGATTTATTTAATAACACTACATTTATAACCCTAAAGGTTACCATCTCTTTATCTTTAGTTATGGCATTGGTTGGTTCGGGTTTGACTTTAGCTTCTTTCTTAAAACTTATCTCTTCGGTATTTTTAGGTAAACCTAAGAAGATAGTTAAAGAGGTAGGCTTTAGTCTCTATTTTCCACCATTTATCCTATCCTTACTATGTATAATTTTTGGCTTATTTGCCTACTCTACGATATTGAAGTTCATAGAGAAAGGAGTAGGAGAAATTTACTTTTCTGGATTATGGCGACCACTTCTTTCTACAGGTTTAATTGTTTCAGGTATAATTTTGGGTTTAATTTTATTCTTCTTTTCCGCAAGAAGTATTCGTTATAGTTCATCTTATATAGGAGGAGAAGTATTAGAGGATGAGGTTAAGAGTGAAGATTTTTACAATACGATAAAAGATTTATCCTTACTTAAAAAAATTTACAATAGTGCAGAGAATAAATATTTTGATATCTACGATCAAGGCAAGAGATTAATTTTTTTATTAGGTAGATTCTTAAGTTTCCTTCATAATGGAGTTTTACCTACGTACTTAGTTTGGTGTTTGATAGGGATGTTAGGGTTATTATATTTATTTTTTAGGTAGTTATGTTAGAATTAAATATTCTTTTAATATTTATGATCTTAGGAGCGCTTATCGCTCTTGAGGTAAAAGATTTACTTTCGGCAGTAGTGGCATTGGGAGCAAGTGGTTTAGGTTTATGTATCGTTTTTTTGATATTGAAAGCACCTGATTTAGCAATTACGCAGTTGGTAGTAGAGATCCTCTGTTTAATAATCTTAATTAGAGCTACTATAAAAAAAGATCTACCATTCTCTACTTCGGGTAGATGGGTATTTAATACAATTGTTTCTTTTGTCTTTATAATAATTTTCCTCTATTTAGGTTATTTAGCTATAAAAGATTTACCCCCCTTCGGCTATCCTCTTATGCGCATATCCCAATTTTATCTTGATCATGCTAAAGAATTAGTTAGATCGGCTAATTTGGTTTCTTCTATAATTTTAAATTTTAGAGCCTACGATACTTTAGGAGAGGCAACTGTCCTTTTTGCCAGTGTGGTGGGAGTGATGACAGTAATGAGGAAGAAAGGTAGGAAAAAACTTGAGGAGAAAGAAGAAGATGAGTTATGATAATAAAGATAAGGGGATGACATTAATTGTAAAGACAATTACAGGTTTAACCGTAGGATTAATTCTTCTCTATGGATTATATATTACCCTCCATGGCCATATCTCTCCAGGAGGAGGATTTGCAGGAGGAGTAATTGTTGCGATATCTTTTATCCATCTTATGCTTGCTTTTGGAAGAGAAGAGGCCTTGAGAATTTTACCTAAAACATTTATATCAGTTTTAGAGAGTGTAGGCGCTCTCTTGTTTTTGGGTATCGCTATTTTAGGGTTTATGGGAGGATACTTCTTCTTAGATTGGTTTAGCAAAGGTAAACCATTTGAGTTATTCTCTGCAGGAAGTATAATTTTCTCTAATATCGCTATTGCTTTAAAGGTAGGATTGGGATTATTTGGAATATTTTTAGTGTTGATATTGTTAAAGTTTACTTCTAAAGATGAATAATAGTTATCTACCATATTTTTTGTGTTTAGTTTTCTTTTGCGTGGGGCTGTACGGAGTTCTGCGGAAGAGAAACATTATTAAAATAATTATTGGTTTGGTGATATGCGAGTATGCAGCTAATCTTTTTTTAGTTCTTGTAGGATATAAGATGGGTGGACGTTCTCCTCTATATTCACCTGACCAATCAATCCTTGATATGGTTGACCCTCTTCCGCAAGCTTTAGTTCTAACATCAATAGTTATCGGTTTAGCTACCACAGCATTGGTTGTAGGGATTGCTATAAGAATATACGAAAAGTATGGCACATTCGATATAACCAAAATTAGTAAACTGAAAGGTTAATATGGTAATTATTCCTTTTTTTACTATTCTTCCTCTTTCGGGAGCATTTATTATATACTTGGTAGGAAGGCACTCTAAATTTTTTACCGATATCTTTGCTAATATTACTACTTTTGTTTTATTCTTGTTGTCTTTGTTTATATTGTTTTTTAAGCCATTTGAGCCTCTATTGTATAAGGTGGGAGGATGGTTACCTCCTTGGGGGATAACTTTAGTTATAGATGGATTAACAAGGTTTATGTTAATTACAGTTAATTTTATTGCTTGGACGATTACTCTTTTTTCTGTAAATTATATGGAAAAGTTCACTTCTAAGTATAAGTTCTATACTTTGTTTCTTTTTATGCTTGCCGGTATGAACGGTTTGCTTATCAGTGGAGATATTTTTAATGTATTTGTTTTCTTAGAGATTGCTTCCGTGGCAAGTTATGCTTTGGTAGCTTATGGTGTAGAAGCAGAAGAGTTAGAAGCTTCTTTTAAATATTTAGTAATGAGTTCGTTTGCTTCTCTATGTATTCTTTTAGGTATCGCTCTCTTATATTCTTACACTTCTACATTAAATATTGCTGATATGGGAGTGGTTCTCTGGGAGAAGGGGATAGTGCCGGTAGTGATATTTTCTGCAGTTTTATTTTTCTTAGGGGTAGGATTAAAATCTGCTATTGTGCCTTTTCATGCTTGGTTGCCTGATGCCCATCCTTCTGCACCTGCACCTATCTCGGCAACCTTATCAGGAGTGCTTATTAAAACTTTAGGAGTATATTTACTTTTAAGAATTTTCTATAATCTTTTAGGAGTAAATCAGATTTTTCTTGATATCCTTATGTTCTTAGGAGTTTTATCTATAATGGTAGGAGTGATCCTGGCTATTACTCAGATGGATATTAAGCGGCTGTTAGCCTATCATTCTATAAGTCAAATTGGGTATATAATATTGGGCATTGGTTTAGGTACACCTTTAGGTGTTTTAGGTGGACTATTCCATCTATTTAATCATTCAGTATTTAAATCTTTACTTTTTCTTAATTCAGGAGCAATAGAGTACACTATAGGAACAAGAGATCTTTCTAAGATGGGAGGTTTACGTAAGAATATGCCTCTGACGGGATGGACATCTTTAATTGCTTCTTTAAGTATTTCAGGTATACCTCCGTTCAATGGTTTTTTTAGTAAGCTTTTAATTATTATTGCGTGTATGGAAAAGGGATATATTGGTTATGCTATTTGGGCAATTATTGGTAGTATCCTTACTCTTTCTTCCTTTATGAAGGTGCAAAAATTTGCTTTCTTGGGCAAATTAAATAGTTTATACAAAGAGGTTAAAGAGGTGCCCATTTTTATGAGAACTGCGATGGTAATTTTAGCTATTATCTGTATTTTAAGTGGGGGTATGCTTATCCCCTATTTAAACAATTATTTTCTTTTGCCAGCACAAAAAGTTATTTTGGGGGGGTTAGATTACAAGAATATAAACCAGAGTATAAACAATGAAAAGTAGAACGATCCTATTAATTTTGGGATTTATAGTGTGGCTTTTGCTTACCGGTTCTTTAGATTGGCAGCATTTAATAATAGGGTTAATTGTATCAGGTTTTGTTGCTTACTTAACAGGTGAACTATTCACACAGAGACCCAATCTTTTCTTTCATCCTCAGCGATATTTCTGGTTTTTATATTACATACCTCTATTCTTATGGGAGTGTTTTAAGTCTAATATAGATGTGGCTTTAAGAGTTATTCACCCTAATAAGCCTTTAAATCCCGGGATTGTAAAAGTAGAAACAACCTTAAGGAATGATACTGCTTTAACCTTCTTAGCCAATTCAATCACTTTAACTCCCGGAACATTAACTGTGGATATAGATAAAGAGAAGGGGTGCTTGTATATCCATTGGATTGATGTAAAGACAACCGATGTAGAGAAAGCTACAGAGATGATTGTGAAGAGGTTTGAGAGGATTCTAAAAAAAATATTTGAATAATGAAGTTAAGATATTTTTTAGGTTTAATCCTTATCGTTTCTCTTTTGGTAGTAGTGGTATTTTTACCTTTAGAGATGCTCATTTATCCCAAACTTTCCTATTTAGGGCTATTGAAACGAGGGATAGGGATAATTATAATAAGTGCGTTTTTCTGTTTATTCCGTATCTTTAGAGGTCCTACTGCCTCGGATAGAATTGTTAGTATAGATATGTTAGGAATTTTAATCTTAGGTATATGTGCTCTTTTAACTATTTCTACTAAACGTAACTGGTATATAGATATAGGGATTGCCTGGGCATTACAGAGTTTTATTTCTACTTTAGCGTTAGCAAAATTTTTAGAAGGTAAGGATTTTGATGATTGAGGTAATAGGCATAATTTTCATAGTTATGGGGTTAGTTTTTGATTTCTTAGGTTGTTTGGGATTAGTGCGTTTTCCTGATGTATATAATCGTCTTCAGGCATCTACTAAATGTGTTACTTTTGGAACAGCAAGTATTCTTTTTGGTACATACGTGATGGTAGGATTTAATCCTACAGGTATAAAGTGTATACTTGCATTAATTTTTGTTTTGCTTACTTCTCCTACCGCTTCCCATGCATTGGCAAGAGCTTCCTATAAGGGAGGAATAAAACTTTGGGAGAAAAGTAAATGCGATTTTTATTCCCAGAAGAATAAAGTTTAGTTTTGTATGAAGTATCCTAAACTGAGAGAGATAAAAGAAGCAATAAGGGCTTTGTTGAGCAAACCCTATACCACAAAATTTCCTCATCAAAAGCATATCCCTTATCCTTCTTTTAGGGGTAAACCATACTTTTATGAAGAAGATTGTGTAGGTTGCACTGCTTGTGTAAATGTATGTCCTACAGGAGCATTGAGTTTTAAAGATGTAAAGAGCGGCTCCGGATATAAAAGGATATTAAAGGTTAGATGGGATATCTGTATTGAATGTGGACAATGCCAGCTTCATTGTTTGACCGAGAAGGGTATAATTCTTTCTAACGAATTTGATATTTCTGTTACGGAGAATAGGGAACAACTCTTTCAGAGAATTGAAAAGGAATTGTTTGTTTGCGAAATATGTGAGTAACCAATTGTAACTTCAGAGCATATTTTTTGGACAATAAATAAGTTAGGGCCTCTTTTTGTTTCTAATACCTCCCTAATCTCTCTTCACCAAAAAGAACTATTAGTAAGAGACGATGTGGGTAAGGGAGAAGAAAAGATTCTTCGTTACGATCGGTTCCGTATTGTCTGCCCTCATTGTAGGAGAAAATTGGTAATTACTTCTTAAAGATTATCTAAATAAATGAAGAAGGTAAAAGATAAAATTTCTCTAAAAGAGATTATTGCAAACTGTTACTCTATTGCTAAATCTAAGGGGTGGTGGGATAAACCACGTAACGATGCTGAGCTAATCGCTCTTATGCATTCGGAACTTTCCGAGGTTTTAGAAGCATTACGCAAACGTCAACCTAAAGAATTAGTGGCAGAAGAGTTAGCTGATTGTTGTATAAGAATTTTTGATTACTGTGGTAGAAAGAGGATAGACTTAGAGAGAGCAATCCTTAAGAAGATGGAGAAAAATAGGAGAAGACCCTATCGGCATGGAAATAAAAAATATTAGGGGGAAATTAAATTATTATGAAATGTTTAGCTTTTGATTTAGGCAAAGTTATATTTGATTTTGATTACGATATTGGTTTAGATAAGATAAAGGATAAATTGGGAGTAAGTCAAGATAGAGTTATTCATACACTTTTCTATGAGGATTTCACCTTGGATTTTGAGCGGGGTTTAGTATCTTGCCAAGATTTCTATAAAGAGTTTGTTAAAAAATTTAAAGCAAATTTAGGATACGAAGAATTTATAGATATCTGGTGTAATATTTTCTCTCCTAAGTTAGAAATGGTAGATTTGGTCCGTAGAGCAAGATTAATTTACCCTACCTATTTAATTTCCAATATTAACAAGGTTCATTTTGAACATCTTAAGAATAGTTTTGGAGAGATATTTTCTTTTTTTGATGATTTAATCCTTTCCTTTGAAGTAAAAGCAGTTAAGCCCCAAAGAGAAATTTACGAAGTTCTTAGAAAAAAAGCGCAAACTACTTTTGATAGTATAGTTTATATAGATGACCGAGAGGAGTTAATTAACGAAGCTAAGAAATTAGGACTTAGGTGTATAAAATTTATTTCCCTACCACAGCTTGTTGGTGAAATGGAATTTTATAATGTATTTATCCCATCTGGTGAGGAAAGTATAACTCTGGAAAGATTGAAGGAGAAGATAGATAGTAATCAAAATAATTTTATCTTGGTAGGTATAGGTAATGTTATTCGTGAAGATGATAGTGTTGGTTCGCTTATAATGAGCTCATTAAAAGAGAAAGTTTCTTTTAAAGTTTACGATGCGGGCAATTCTTTAGAGAATCATTTAGATAAGCTCGCTCATCAAAATAATAGATTGATTGTATTTGTTGATTGTGCCTACTACGATGATGATAGTCGGTTCAAATTATTTTCTCCCCAGATGAGTTATGATTTAAATTTATATTTTACACATAATTCTTCTTTAAAATTAGCAATTCAATACTTGCAAGAATACAATCGTATTGATATACTAATTTTGGGGATTAGAGGGAATAGATTCGGTATAGGAGAAGCTTTAAGTAGAGATGTTTACATAGTCAAAGAAATCTTAGAGAGTTTTTTTTTAAGACATTATTCTAAAGGGGGTAAATTTAAATGAGATATTTACTTTGGCTGGGATTTATATTAATTTTGGGATGCACTCCTGTGCTAGTAGGAACGGGGATAGTTACCGGTTATGTTTTAAGTAATGATTCAGCTACGGGCTTTATTAGTGCCAGCTATAGGGATGTGTGGGATGCCTGTATGGGTAAATTAGAGGAAAGGAAAGGAGAGATAATTAAAACTATAGAATCAAAGGGATTGATTAAAGCAAAATTGTCCGATGCTGATATAACTATAAAGATCTATACCATTAAACCTGATATTCAGAAACTACGCGTTTCTAGTCGAAAGTATCTTTTACCTAAACCTAATATTGCTCAGGATATTTTTTTTGCTATTATTAAGGAATTAGAGTGATAGTAATCTTATTTCTTAGTATATTTTTCTTCAGTTGTTCTTCCGTAGATAATTATTCTCACATAAAAGTAAAGGAAGTTATTGATGGAGATACGATTGTACTGGCTAATGGTAAAATTTTGCGTTATATAGGTATAGATACCGCTGAGGTAAGGATTAAACAAGATAAAGATTTCACTTACCAACCCCAACCATTTGCCTTAGAAGCAAAGGAAGCTAACCGCAAATTAGTGGAAAATAAATTTGTAAGGATAGAATTTGATGTGGAGAAAACCGATGAATATAAAAGATTATTGGGTTACTGTTTTGTAAATGACCTCTTTGTTAATGCTCAGTTGTTAGAAGAGGGTTTAGCTGTTCTTTATACCCGACCACCCAATGTAAAATACGCTAACCTATTTGTAGAGCTTCAAAAGAAAGCGCGGCTTTCTAAAAAAGGTATTTGGGGAACATACGAGGTTATTTCTAGTGATCAGGCACACAAATTTATAAATTCTATAAGAAGAGTTAGAGGTAAGGTAGTTGATACGTATCAATCTCCCAAAGCGGTATTCTTAAATTTTGGTAGAGATTATCGTAAAGATTTTACTGTGGTTATTTTTAACGATTGTCTAAAGTTTTTTAGAGAAAAGGATATTGAACCAGCCATATTCTATCGAGGTAAAACCATAGAAGTGAGTGGTAGAATAAAAGAGTATAACGGTCCGGAAATAGTAGCTTGTTCTCCTTACCAGATAGAATTGGTGGAAGAGTAAAGTTATGAAGAGAGTAAAAATATTTACATTATTATCCCTCTTATTAATTATCTTTGTAGGATGTATAACTGTAGATAATCCTGCTACCCAGAAAAGAGAGGTATACTTTATCGACGATAATACAGAGGTTATGATTGGTAAGAATATGGCAGAGAGTATAGTAAGAGAAAACGAGATGGTTTATGACCGTAAGCTTTTGTCTTACTTAACAAGTATTGGCAAAAGAATAGCATCTTTATCTGACAGAAATTATTTAAACTACGAGTTTTATATAATTCGCGAGGAAAGTATAAATGCCTTTGCTTTACCCGGGGGATATATTTTTGTCCATAGTGGAACCTTGGAAGATTTGGATAAAGATGAACTTGCCTTTGTCCTCGCTCATGAGATAGGGCATATATGTGCAAGGCACTCAATTAAAAAGTTACAAGCTTCTTTAGGAGTTAATTTAATTTTAGCTATAGCGTTAAAAGATGTCCAAAGTGATTTGGTAAAGAAAGCTATCGATGTAATGTATAATGTTATTTTTTTAGGTTATTCTCGCCAGGATGAGTTTTTGGCAGATTCCTTAGCAGTTAAATATACAATTAAGGCAGGTTATGATCCTCGTTCTGGATTAAGTTTGATGGAAAAGTTAAAGAAAGAAAGTAATAGCCAGTATACCTTAGCATTTTTAAGTAGTCATCCACCTATAGAGGAACGTAAAAAAAATATAGAAGCAAAAATAAAGGAGTACTATAAGGGAGGATAGTTCTATGATTGAAAGGTATACCCCTAAAGAGATAGGTAAAGTTTGGAGTGAAGAGGATAAATTTAGGCGATTCCTTGAGATAGAGATCCTTCTCTGCGAGGCTTTAGAGAAGTATAAGATAATACCCCAAGGTGTAACTGAGAAGATAAAGAAAAGAGCAAAGTTTTCTGTGGAGAGAATAAAAGAGATAGAGAAAATAACCCATCATGATGTAATTGCCTTCCTTAAGGATGTTTCTTTTAGCATTGGTAAGTATAGTCAGTACTTACACTACGGGCTTACCTCTTCCGACCTTTTAGATACAACTTTGGCTTGGCAGATAAAAGATACACTTGATATACTCTTGAAGGATTTAGATTTGCTTATGGATGAGGTAAAAGATAAGGCTATAAAATATAAAGATAATCTTTGTGTTGGTCGTACCCATGGCGTTCATGCGGAAATATACAGTTTTGGGTTAAAGTTTCTTTATTTTTACGATGACCTATTAAGAGAAAAAAAATTATTAGAAGATAGTTATAGGATAGTATGTAGAGGAAAAATTTCTGGGGCAGTAGGAACTTTTGCCTATCTTTCTCCTCAAATTGAAGAGTATATATGTAAAAAGATAGGGATAATTTTTTCTTCTATCTCTACACAAGTTGTTTCTCGAGAAGGAATAGCATACTACTTATCTCTATTAGCTTTGCTTGGCTCAACCTTAGAGAGATTTGCTACGGAGATTCGTCATCTTCATCGCACAGAGGTAGAGGAAGCTAAAGAACATTTCTATAAAGGACAGAAAGGTTCAAGTGCTATGCCTCATAAACAAAACCCAATTATTTCGGAAAGGATATGTGGTTTAGCAAGACTTTTGAGAGGCAATATGTTAGCCAGTTACGAGAATATAAATCTTTGGCATGAACGGGATATCTCTCATTCTTCTTGTGAAAGAGTGATCGTTCCTGATTCTTCTATAGTTACTGACTATATGCTTATTAAGTTAAGAGAGGTAATTAAAAACTTAAGAGTTAATCCTAACAATATGCTTAGGAATATAGAACTTAACAGGGGTTTAATATATTCTCAACGTTTACTGTTAAAACTAATGGAGAAAGGATTGGAACGGATGAAGGCTTACGATTTAATTCAGGAGATATCTTTAAGGGTAATAAATAATGATTCCAATTTCAAAGATGAAGTTTATAAGAGTAAGGTAATAAAACAGTACGTGGAGGATAAAGAGTTAGAAGAAATATTTAATCCTTACGATTACTTAAAAAATATTGATAGGATATATAAACGAGTTGGGATAATTTAGTTTATTATGGGTAGATTAACCTACAAAGCTTGTGGAGTGGATATAAAAAAGGCAGAAAGATTCGTTAAAGGTATGGAAGTGAATAGGGGGATAAGAGTTCCTGCCTTTTCTTCATTGTTTGATTTAGGAAAATTTATGAAAAAGTATGAGTCTCCTTACTTGGTAGCTTCTACCGATGGGGTAGGAACAAAGTTAAAGATTGCTCAAGAGGTTGATATTCACCGTACGGTTGGTATAGATTTAGTGGCAATGAATGTTAACGATATAGTTTGCGTAGGAGCTAAACCTCTCTTCTTTTTAGATTATATTGCTTGTGGGAAATTGGATATGGGTAAGTTAACACAAGTTATGAAGGGGATTAAGTATGGATTAAAAGAGAGTGATTGTATATTGATTGGAGGAGAAACTGCTCAGATGCCGGGGATGTATGAGGAGAATGAGTACGATTTGGCTGGTTTTTGTGTAGGAATAGTTGATAAAAAAAATATAGTGGAGGGTAGAAATATAAAAGAAGGTGATGTATTGATAGGTTTAGCTTCTAATGGTTTACATTCCAATGGTTTTTCTTTAGTAAGAAGAGTTTTTACCCAAAAGGAGATAAAAACTTATGCTCACGAGTTACTAAAACCTACACGCATATATACTCGATATATTCTTGATTTACTTGAAAGTTTTAGCTACGATAAGAAAATAGTTAAAGGTATAGCTCATATAACCGGAGGAGCATTCTATCACAAAGCAACAAAGATACTTCCCCAAGGTTTATGTATGGTGATACGCAAAGATAGTTGGCCTATACCTAAAATTTTTAAGCTAATTCAAGAAAGAGCATCCATGGATAACCAACATATGTTTTCAGTATTTAATATGGGTATTGGAATGATATTGGTGATAAGTAAAGATAAGATTAAAGATGTTTTTGATATTTTACATAAAAAAGTAGATGCTTACGTTATAGGAGAAATTATAAAGAGTAAAGAGCGTATAGAGATAGTATGAAAGTTTTAGTAATTGGTTCGGGGGGGAGAGAGCACTGTTTGGTATGGAAGATAGCACACTCCCCTTTAGTTAAAAAAATTTACTGTGCTTGTGGTAATGGAGGAACAGTTGACTTAGCGGAAAACGTAGATATTTCTCCTAACAATGTTAGGGATTTAGTAAGGTTTGCTCAAGAGAAAAGGATAGATTTAACTGTAGTTGGTCCAGAAGCACCTTTGGTAGGAGGAATAGTAGATAAGTTTGAAGAGAAAGGGTTGAGGATTTTTGGGCCTAAAAAAGATTTAGCTATCTTGGAAGGTAGCAAGGTGTTTGCTAAAGAAATAATGCAGAGATTAGGTATTCCTACGGCAAATTTTAGAGTGTTCTACAATTTTAATGAAGCAAAGGATTATATCTATAATAGAGGTGTTCCTATTGTTATAAAAGCTGATGGTTTAGCTAGTGGGAAAGGGGTGATAGTAGCTAATTCTTTAGAAGAAGCAGAGAAAGCATTAGAGCTTATTATGGTGAAAAAAGAATTTGGGCAAGCAGGAGATAGAATTGTTATTGAAGATTATTTAAAAGGAGAAGAAGCTTCCATATTGGCTTTTATTGATGGTAAAAATATTTTACCTTTAGTTAGTTCTCAGGACCATAAGCCTTTATTCGATGGTGATAAAGGTCCTAATACGGGAGGGATGGGAGCGTATGCACCAGCACCGATAGTGGGGGAGGATATTTTTAATAAGATAATAGAGAAAATTTTCAAACCTCTAATATTAGGTTTGAATAAAGATGGTAAGTTTTATAAAGGTGTCCTCTATGCAGGTTTAATGATAAAAGATAACGAACCATTCGTTTTAGAGTTTAACGTTCGTTTTGGTGATCCGGAAACTCAGGTAATATTGCCTAAATTGAAAAACGATTTAGTAGAGGTTATTTTAGCGACTATAGAAGGTAGACTTGACAGAATAAATTTGGATTGGGACGAGAGGTTCTGTTTATGTGTTGTTTTAGCTAATGGTGGTTATCCCTCTACTTATGAGAAAGGTAAAGATATATTCGGGTTAGAGAAAATTAGTTGTTTAGAAGATATATTGGTTTTCCACGCTGGCACAGTTAAACTTGAAGATAAAGTTTCTAAAAAGGTAAAATTTTTAACTAACGGGGGTAGAGTTATAAATATCGTAGGATTGGCTAAAGATTTAGTAGATGCCCAGAAAAAAGTTTATAGCGCTATAGAAAATGTTTATTTTGAGAATATCCATTATCGTAAAGATATTGGTGATAAAGCATTGAAATATTTACAAACCTAAGATACAAAAGGAGATGATTATGGGAGAAAGAATTGCTATAGTATTAGGAAGTAAATCTGATTTAGAGAGATTAAAGGATGGCTTAGAATTAATAGAGCGATTAGGTATCCCTTATATATTAGAGATTATCTCTGCGCATCGTCAACCTGAAAAGTTAAGAGATTTCTGTAGAAAATTAGAGAAGAGGGGAATAAAGGTAGTTATTGCTTGTGCAGGATTAGCTTGCGCTTTACCAGGGTTTATTGCTTCCTATGTGAGGATACCTGTGATAGGTGTTCCTTTAGAAGGAGGGGTCTTGGATGGTTTGGATAGTCTTTTATCTATAGTGCAAGTTCCTAAAGGTATAGGATTACTGAGTAGTGGAATTGGTAAGAGAGGATTTTTAAATGCCATAATTTTTTCTTTGGAGATTATTTCTTTGTTTGATAAAGATTATTATTCAAAGTTATCTAAACTTATAAAAGAGTTAAACAAATGAAGAGGGTAGAGATTAATCCTCGTAATATAGATATGGCAACAGTTAAAGAGTGCGTTTTAGTCCTTAAATCAGGAGGGATTGTTGCACTCCCCACAGAGACAGTTTACGGTTTAGGGGTTATTTACGATAATAAGAAAGCAGTGGAAAGACTGTATAAGATAAAGAATAGGCCATGGGATAAACCATTTACTTTATGTTTAGAGAGTAGAGATAAAGCAGTTGATTATTTTTCTCTTATGCCCCCTTTCGCTTACCGCATAATAGAGAAATTCTGGCCTGGACCATTAACGGTTGTTTTCTATTCTAAGGATTCCTCAGAAAAAATTGGAATAAGAGTTCCTTCCCATAATGTTCTTAACTTAATTCTTAGAGAACTAAATACACCGATATATTTATCTTCTGCTAATAGAAGTGGAGAGAGAGAGTCGGTGAGTGCTAAAGAGATAGAGGAGATATTTGGCGAAGAAGTTGACCTTATAGTGGATGCTGGGCAAGTTACTTTTTTTCAACCATCAACAGTTGTGGATATAACTTCTCATCCTTTTAGAATATTGAGGGAAGGAGTAATTACCAATATTGAGCTTATGAATGTACTATTTAAGAAAAGAATAGTTTTCCTATGCACAGGTAATACTTGTCGTTCACCTATGGCAGAGTATATTTTGAAGAATAGTATTTATCGCAAGGCTCCTTATCTTTGTGATAGATACGAGATAATTTCACGAGGAATTATACCTCTAGAAGGTGAGCCGGCAAATTATGAGACTTTGAGAGTTTTAGGGGAGAAGGAGGATATAGATGCCAGTAGCCATCGTTCTAAAAAGATTGATAGGTATACGATCCTTTCTAGTGATCTTATTTTTGTAATGGAAGAGATGCATAAGGATTATATAGTAAAATTAGAGCCTACCGCGGAGTCAAGAGTTTTTCCTCTACGGAAATTTATGTCCCAAGGAAGAGAAGTGGATATTTTTGATCCTATTGGTAAACCTTACGAGATATACGAAAGAGTTTATTACCTATTGAAAGATGCTATAGATGAACTCTTAGAATGGTTATGTTAGAATTATATTTTGTTTATCTCCATATTTTTTAATATATAAAAAGTGGTATAATAAAAATTTGAAATATTAAGGAGGAAATTTATTTATAGAGATAATGGATAAGCAAATTAAAAGCATAAATTTTAAAGTAAACTCAAAACCAAGATACCAGATGAAGATTGCTTTAGCTAGTGACCATAGAGGATTTAAGTTAAAGAAAATTCTTATCGATTATTTAAAAGATAAATGTATGGAGACTGTTGATTTTGGGACATATTCTTTAGAACCGTGCGATTATCCTGATTTAGTTTATCCTGCGGTAAAGGCAGTGGAGGAAAGAAGAGTAGAAAGAGCAATAGTTATCTGTTACACAGGTATAGGTAGTTCTATTGTAGCTAATCGAATTAAAGGCATAAGAGCAGCTTTAGTTTTAAATACAAAGATGGCTGTTCTCTCAAGAAAGCATAACGATAGCAATGTTTTAGTCCTGGGAGCAGGCTTTATTAAACAGGAGGAGGCAAAGAAGATAGTAAGTAAGTGGCTTAATACAGATTTTGAAGGTGGACGGCATCTAAGAAGATTAAAAAAGATTAAGGAGATAGAGGAGAAAGAGAATGTTTGAGGAGTTGAAAAAAGTAGACCATTTAGCATGGGAGAGTATTAAAAAAGAGATTCAAAGGCAGAGAGAGCAGATAGAACTTATCGCCAGTGAAAATTTTGCTCCTTTAGCTGTATTAGAAGCTTGCGGAACACCTTTAACAAATAAGTATGCCGAAGGGTATCCTAAGGCTCGTTGGTATGGTGGTTGTAGTTATGTGGATGAAGTTGAAGAATTAGCTCGTCAACGTGCTAAAGAGTTGTTTGGTGGTGAACATGCTAATGTTCAACCTCATTCAGGGACGCAGGCAAATATGGCTGTATTGATGGCAGTGTTGAACGCAGGTGATACTATAATGGCAATGGATTTAGCTTGTGGTGGACATCTTTCTCATGGTCATCCTTTAAATTTTACTGGTAAGTTTTATAAGGTTATCTCCTACGGAGTTAATAGAAACACAGAACAGCTTGATTACGATGAGATAGAGTTTTTAGCTAAAGAGCATAAACCAAAACTTATTATTGCCGGAGCCAGTGCTTATCCGCGAATAATTGATTTTAAGAGATTTAGAGAAATTTGTGATAGAGTAGGAGCTTATCTTATGGTGGATATGGCACATTTTGCTGGATTAGTAGCGGCTAAGATTCATCCTAATCCCTGTCTCTATGCTGAATTCGTTACTTCTACTACTCATAAAACTTTACGTGGTCCACGGGGAGGATTTATCCTTTGTAAAAAAGAGTTTGCGAAAAAGATAGATACCGCTGTTTTCCCTGGTATACAGGGAGGACCACTTATGCATATAATTGCCGGTAAAGCAGTTGCTTTTGGTTTAGCTTTACAACCCTCATTTAGAGAGTATCAGAAAAATATTGTCAGTAACGCAAAGTATTTTGCTCACTGTATGGAGGAGAAAGGTTACCGTATAGTCAGTGGAGGAACGGATACTCATCTTTTCCTCGTAGATTTAAGACCAAAAGATCTTACAGGTAAAAAGGTAGCATTAATCTTGGAAGAAGTTAATATAACTGTAAATAAAAATTTGATACCTTTTGATCCCCAACCACCTATTGTGACCAGTGGTATTCGTATAGGGACACCGGCAATAACTACGCGGGGAATAAATAGAGAAGGGATAAAAGCTATAACTGAGTTTATATCTTTAGCCTTGGATTACCAA
This sequence comes from Candidatus Omnitrophota bacterium, assembly GCA_023819315.1. Taxonomy (GTDB): domain Bacteria; phylum Omnitrophota; class Gorgyraeia; order Duberdicusellales; family 4484-171; genus JAMWBQ01. Next base: position 16,102 of record JAMWBQ010000009.1, on the reverse strand, counting down.
GATAATTCTGAGGAGTTAGGTAAAATTAAAAGAGATGTAATAAATTTCATTATGAGGTATCCTCTGTATAGAGAGATAGAAAATATATGAGTAGACCAAGCTGGGATGATTATTTTATGAAGGTAGCATATTTGGTAAGTGAACGGTCAACTTGTTTAAGAAGAAGAGTAGGAGCGGTTTTGGTAAAAGATAAAAGAATTTTAGCCACTGGTTACAATGGTGCTCCTTCAGGGATAGTTCATTGTGAAACAAAAGGGTGTTTGAGAGATGAGCTTAATATTCCTTCTGGACAAAGACATGAACTTTGTAGAGGTCTTCATGCTGAACAGAATGTTTTAGTACAGGCTGCTTTACATGGTGTTTCTACCAAAGATAGTGTGTTATATCTTACATGTACGCCTTGTATTATATGTGCTAAGATGATTATCAATGCTGGTATAAAAGAGGTGATTTGTAAAGAATACTACCCTGATCCTATGGCTGAGGAATTTTTTAAAGAAGCAGGTATTAGCTTAAGAATATTAAATTTTTAAAGATGAAGTGTCCTTACTGTAATTACAATCAGGATAAGGTAATAGATTCTCGGGAAACTATGGATGGCACCTCGGTAAGGAGAAGGAGGGAATGCATTAACTGCGGTAAAAGGTATACTACCTACGAGTATATAGAAAAAATACCTTTAATGGTTATAAAAAAGGATGGACGAAGGGAGCCGTTTAATCGTAGTAAAATACTGTCAGGTTTACTTAAAGCTTGCGAAAAGCGACCTATAAGTATAGATAAATTGGAGAGTTTGGTTTCAGAAGTAGAGATGGCCCTACAGAAGAAGTTTGACCGAGAAGTAGAATCACGCTATATTGGAGAGTTAGTAATAGATAAGCTTTCTAAGTTGGACGATGTTGCCTACGTTAGATTTGCTTCTGTGTACCGTCAATTTAAAGATGTTAGCCAATTCGTTAAGGAGTCAAGAGAAATATTAAGTAAGAGATTCCAATCTCACCAGGGATAATTTTAGAGGGGTTAATTGCAATGATTGAGGTAGAATTATCAAAAATAATAATTGATGAAGAGAAGAGAGAACAGATAATTGTTCTCAAGGATAAAACCGATACCAGAATTCTGCCTATCGTTATCGGTTTAAATGAAGCTTCCGCCATAAGGATACATTTAAGTGGTTTTGTTTCTCCCCGACCACTTACCCATGATCTTATAAAATCTATCCTTGATAGTTTGGAAGCGAAAGTAGATAAAGTTGTTGTAGATAAATTAGTTGATGGCACTTTTCATGCTAAGTTATATATTCGTTCTAAAGATGATGAGATAAAGATAGTAGATGCGCGTCCTTCAGATAGTGTCGCTTTAGCAGTAAGGATGAAATCACCTATTTTTGTAGAAGAGAGTGTTTTTGATAAATTGACAAAAGGAGAGATTTAGTAAGTTTTATATCTAACACTTCATTTTTAACCTCAAATATTTGGGAGCTTTTTCTTCCAGAAACTTAAAGTATAACCTTTTGGTGAGATATGTTACATTCTGAGTTTGTCCATTTACATATTCATACCCAGTATAGTCTTTTAGATGGAGCCTGCCATTTAGATAGACTAATCGATAAAGCTACCCAGTATAAGTTACCAGGGTTAGCTATAACTGACCATGGAAATTTATTTGGAGCAATTAAATTTTATACTCAGTGCATAAGCAAAGGTATAAAACCAATTATTGGTTGTGAGGTTTACGTTGCTCCTGAATCAAGATTTAAGAAAGATTATAAGCAATCGGAAGATTCCAATTATCACCTTATACTTTTGGCGAAGAATGAGGAGGGGTATAGGAATTTACTTAAGCTTACAAGTTTTGGTTATTTAGAGGGGTTCTATTATAAGCCGAGGATAGATAAAGAATTGCTTTCCCTTTATAATAAAGGGTTGATAGGATTAAGTGCATGTCTTAATGGAGAGATTGCTACTAACATCTTGAGTGATAATATAAAAGGAGCTTACCGATGTGCTGATGATTACCTTAATATTTTTGGTAAAGGGAATTTTTATTTAGAAATTATGGATAATGGTTTAGAAGAACAAAAGGTAGTTAATAATTGCCTTCTGGAGTTATCTAAAGATTTAGATATACCAATCGTAGCTAGTAACGATGTGCACTATATTGATAGGATTGAGGCTTTTGCTCATGAGGTGCTTTTGTGCATTCAAACTCAAACTACCTTAGATGACCCTAAACGTTTAAAATTTGGTAGTGATACTTTTTATTTTCGTTCTCCTTGGGAGATGAAAGATATTTTTAAAGATATACCTTTAGCATTAAAAAATTCCTTAGAGATTATGCAGAAGTGTAATCTTATCCTTGATTTCTCTAAAGTTTATCTTCCCCGTTTCCCTTTACCTTTAGGGGAAAAAAACGATTACGAGTATTTAAGGAAATTATGCGAGGAGAATTTAAGAAAACGTTATCCCCATCCCACTAAAGAAGTTTACGAAAGATTGAATTACGAATTGAAAATGATAGAAAAAGTAGGTTTCTCTAGTTATTTCCTTATTATTTGGGATTTAGTGGAGTTTGCTAAGAAAAATAGAATACCAACCGGACCGGGTAGGGGTTCGGTAGCCGGTAGTATAGTGAGTTATATTTTAGGTATCACCGATATCGATCCTTTGAGATACCGACTTTTATTTGAAAGGTTTATTAATCCTGAAAGAGTGAGTATGCCCGATATAGACCTTGATTTTTGTTATGAGAAGAGGGGTTATATCCTTGATTATGTAATTAAGAAATACGGTAAAGATAACGTAGCGCAAATAATCACTTTTGGAACGATGTTAGCGAGAGCAGTGGTAAGGGATGTAGGAAGAGTAATGGGTTTAAGCTATTCGGAAGTGGATAGAATAGCCAAGATGATACCTTCTGGTGTAGGACATTCTATCAATTTAAATGAGGCTTTGAAGGTGAGCCCAGAACTTAACGATGCTTATAACAATGACCAAACAGTAAAAAAGTTAATAGATGTAGCTATACAATTAGAAGGCCTTTCTCGCCATTCTTCTACCCATGCTGCAGGAGTAGTTATCTCTGATATCCCTCTTATAGAAAGAATACCGTTGATAAAAGGTAGTAACGATGAAATTATTACTGGATTTGAAATGGATTCTTTAGAGAAGATAGGTTTATTGAAGATGGATTTCTTAGGTTTGAAGACTTTAACGGTTATTAATAGTACTTTGGAGATAATAAAACGCACGCGTAATATAGATATAGATATTAATAGTGTATCTTTGGATGATCACAATACTTACGATTTATTATGTAAAGGTGAAACTATCGGAGTGTTCCAGTTAGAAAGCCGGGGTATGCGCGAGTTGTTGAAGAGGATAGCTCCAAGAAAGTTTGAGGATTTGATAGCAATTTTAGCTTTGTATAGGCCGGGACCTTTAGGGAGTGGTATGGTGGAAGATTATATTGAAAGGAAACAGGGTAAAAAGCCAATCTCTTATATCCATCCTAAGTTGGAGTCAATACTTAGAGAAACTTATGGGATTATTTTATATCAAGAGCAAACTATGCAGATAGCTTCAGAATTAGCTGGATTTAGTCTCGCTCAATCGGACCTTTTACGTAAAGCTATTGGTAAAAAGATACCTGAGATAATGGAAGAACAGAAGAGTCTTTTTATAGAAGGGTGTAAAAAGAATAAAATTCCTGTTAACATAGCTAACGTTATCTTTGACCTTATTGATTATTTTTCTGGTTATGGTTTTAATAAATCACATTCTACAGCTTATGCACTTATTTCCTATCGCACAGCTTATTTAAAGGCAAATTTTAAAGTAGAGTTTATGGCAGCATTACTTACCAGTGAGAGGAATAATACTGATAAAATAGTAGAGTATGTTAACGAAGCTAGGCGTATGGGTATAAAGGTTCTTCCTCCTGATATTAATGAGAGTTTCGCCCATTTCACCGTTACTAATGATGGTAATATAAGATTTGGCCTTTTAGCAATAAAAAATGTAGGAGAATCGGCTTTAGAAAATATTATAACTGTGCGTAAACAAAAGAAATTTGAGAGTTTTTTTGATTTTTATGAAAGAGTAGACCCAAAGACAGTAAATAGAAAAGTAAGTGAGAGTCTCATTAAATCAGGAGCAATGGATAGTTTTGGTATTAAACGGTCTCAGATGATGGTTCTATTAGATAAACTCCTCGATAGAAACTATAAAAAAGTAGTAGGTAAACAACAGTTGTGTTTTTTCAACACCTCCTTTAAGGAAGATATCCCTGATATGGAAGAGTGGCCAATAGTTCAACTTTTGAATTTTGAAAAGAGTCTGTTAGGAATATACGTAAGTGCGCACCCTTTACATTTATATGATAAACTTAGAGAATATTTACCTGTTAAAACTATAAGTAGCATATGTGAGAATAAGATAATTAAGGAGAGTCTAGTTATGGGAGTAATCTCTGAGATAAAATTGATTACTACATGTAAGAATGAACGTATGGCTTTTGTTAAATTGGAGGACGAGAGTGGTTCAATAGAGATAGTAGTTTTCCCTAAGGTTTATGAGACAGTTTATCCTTATCTTAGTGAGACAAAAGTTGTATTGGTAAAAGGTGTGCCACAGTTTAAGGATACAAGTATAAATTTTATTGCTAACGATATTTTCCTCGCCGAGAATGTGTTTTCCAAGGTTAAAGGTTTAGAAATAAAAGTTAATGGTAAGATAGATTTGAAAAGGATTAAGGAAATTTTCCTTAGAAATAAAGGTACCGTTCCCATTTATTTCGTTTTGAATAATAATAAAGGTTTGAAGATTAAGACATCGCAAGATTTCCAAATTAGTATAAATGAATCTTTACTTAAAGAAATTGGTGATGCTATAGGGGAGGGAAACTTTCTCTTGACACTTTAATTTAGCAATGGTATAAATTTTGGTGATGACCAAGAAGGATATCGTAGTTAAGATAAAGGAGAAAACAGGGATAAAACAAGCTATAGTCAAAGAGGTGGTTCAGGAGGTTTTTAATACTATTTTTGAATTTCTAAAAGAAGGTAAAAGGGTGGAGATAAGAAATTTTGGGGTTTTTAAAGTAAAAAAGAGAGGTTCTAAAGTAGGACGTAATATCAAGACAGGCGAGACCATTCCTCTACCCGAGAAGAACATAGTGGTTTTTAAGCCTGGTTTAGAAATGAAGAGAGAGATAAAGTAAATCACCTCTAATTCTTTCTATATGTAATTCTATACTCCCTCATTCTTAATTCTAAGATGAAACAAATTTTTCGTAGCATAAGGGGAACAACGGATTTTTATCCTCCCCAGTCATTTGTTATTGAAGAGATAATAGAGAAAGTCAAAGCTATTTTCCAAAATTTTGGTTATGAGCCAATTATTTTACCACATTTAGAGGAGGAGGGTTTATTTAAAAAGAGTGTAGGAACAATAACCGATATTGTAGAGAAACAAATGTTTAAAATAGAGTCTAAAGATATAGTGCTTAGGCCAGAAGGAACAGCCCAGGTAGCACGTTTTTATATAGAAAACAATCTCTCCAAATTACGTGATTTCCATAAATTCTACTACTTGGGAGCAATGTTTCGAGGAGAAAGGCCACAGAAAGGTAGATTAAGAGAATTTAACCATATCGGTGCGGAAGCAATTGGTTCAAACAGTTTCTATTTAGATGCGGAAATCATAGAATTAGCAGTGAAGATAGTTAGAGAAATAGGGATAAAAGATTTCTCTTTGAAGTTGAATAGTTTAGGATGTATAAAAGATAAGAATCGTTTAGCACAGTTAATTAAGGATAAATTAGCTGTTTATAAGAATACTTTTTGTCCCGATTGTCAGAAAAGATTTAACTATAATCCTTTACGTATACTCGACTGTAAAAATGAAGGTTGTAGGGTTATAATTCATTCGTTAAATTTAGATAGAACTAATTATTTATGTTCTGATTGTAATGAACATTTTTCTGGTGTGTTAAATTTATTAGATGAGTTTGCTATTGCTTATCACTACGATCCTCTATTGGTTAGAGGTTTAGATTACTATACGAATACCGTTTTTGAGATAATTACCTCTTTGCTTGGATCTCAAGATGCATTAGGAGCAGGGGGGAGATATAACGAACTTATTAGTAATTTAGGGGGGGATAGGGTAGGGGCAGTAGGGTTTGCTTTGGGTTTAGAGAGGATATTACTTTTATTAGATACACCTACACAGATTAATCGCTTAGAAGTATTCGTAGCTAGTTCCTCTTTAGAGATGTATAAAGAGGCTTATAGAATAGCAAGATTATTGAGAGAGAACAATATACCATCAGAGATTGATTACAAAGATAGAACTTTGAAAGCGCAACTTAAATACGCCAATAAACTGGGTATCCCTATAGTTATTATTGTGGGGGATGAGGAGTTTAAAGAAGGGTATATTTTGGTTAGGGATATGGAAAAATCTTTGCAGGAGAAAGTAAGAAAGGAAGATTTACTAAGCATAATTAAAAGGAGAAAAAGATGTTAAGAACACATACCTCTATAGAGTTAAATGAGACTTTAGTAGGTAAGGAAGTAGAAGTTTGTGGCTGGGTGGATAGTCGTAGGGACCATGGGAAGTTGATATTTATAGATGTTAGAGATCGGTGGGGTAAAATTCAAGTTGTTTTTACTCCTAAGCCTTATAATGATACGTATAATTTAGCTAAACAGGTGCATAACGAGTATGTGGTGAAGATTAAAGGAGAGATAAACCTAAGACCAAAAGGCACAGAGAATCCCAATATATCCACGGGTAATATAGAGTTGTTTGGTAAAGAGTTAGAGATTTTGAGTTCTTCAGAGGAACTGCCTTTTCTTGTGGAGGATAATATAGAAGTGGGAGAGGAAATTAGACTTTTTCATCGTTATTTGGATTTACGTAGAAGAGTTATGTTAGAGAAATTGTTAATAAGACATAAGTGTAATTATTTCTTTCGTGAGTTTTTGAATGATAAAGGTTTCTTAGAGATAGAGACACCTTTTCTTACCAAATCTACTCCTGAAGGAGCAAGAGATTTTTTAGTCCCCTCTCGGCTTAATCCTTCTAAGTTTTACGCTTTACCTCAATCACCACAACTTTTTAAACAGATACTTATGGCTTCAGGTATAGAAAGATACTTTCAGATTGTGCGATGTTTTAGAGATGAGGATTTGAGAAAGGACCGTCAGCCAGAATTTACCCAGCTTGATATAGAGATGTCCTTTATAGATGAGGAAGATATTATCTTTTTGGTAGAGGAGATGATCGATTATGTGTTTAGAAAAGTTTTGGGGATAAATATTGTGAGACCATTTTTACGTTTAGATTATCAAGAAGCATTAGCAAAATATGGAACGGATAAACCCGATGTGGGTGAAGGCGATTATAGGTTTTTATGGGTAGTAAATTTCCCTATGTTTGAATATAACGAAGAGGAGAAAAGATGGCAGGCTTGTCACCACCCTTTTACTTCTCCTAAGGAGGAAGATATACTCCTCTTAGAAAAAATAGGTGATCGGCCAATTGAACAAGATAAAGATAAAATTTTAAAAAATATCAGAGCACGTGCTTACGACCTTATTTTAAATGGTGAAGAGGTTGCTGGTGGTTCTATAAGGATACACTCTCCTTATTTACAGAAGAAAGTTTTTTCTATTTTAGGTATATCTGATTTGGAAGCAGAAGAAAAATTTGGTTTTCTTCTAAGAGCTTTTAAATATGGTGTGCCACCACACGGAGGGATTGCTTTTGGGTTAGATAGATTGTATACTATTATTACTCGTTCGGAGAGTATACGAGAGGTAATAGCTTTTCCTAAGACACAAAAAGGGATATGTCCGTTGACCTCTGCTCCTTCTATGGTAGAAGTAAGACAACTTAATGAATTATCTATAAAGGTAGGGGAAGATAAGAATAGATAAGAAAGGGGGGATAATGAGAAGTTTTTTAATTATCTTAGGAGTGATATTTTTTTCAGGTTGTTTGATAAGGATTTATAATACAGAGAAGCCAAGAAAGGATATAGCTATGGAAGGTAATCAAGGTTACGTGGTAGGGGAGAGTGATTCCCATAAACCAAAATTGAAAAACACAAGGACGATCACAGTTGTAGAAGTAGAATTGGGTTCACATAGACCTAAAGAGGTAGATACAAGTAAAACTATTAAAGAGGAAGAATTAGAAATCCCCAAGGAAGAAACTATATATTCTTCCCCCATAGAAGAGGAAATCTCTGTAAAAGAACTTCAGGATAGCAATATTAATTTAGAGACACCTAAAATGAATTACACTTACTATACTGTTGCAGAAGGAGATACACTCCAAAAGATATCTTCTAAATTTTATGGGACAACGAAGAAATGGTATTTACTTTACGAAGAAAATAAAGATGTTTTAAAGGGACCAGATAAGGTTTATCCCGGACAAAAGATAAAAATTCCCAATCTATAAATATTTTTAAGATATGGAGAAAATAATAGAGGTTTCTGATAGTGCCTTAATAAGAGAAATTTTTGGCAGTGGCGATAGGAAAAAGAAGTTTATGGAGAAGGAATTTGGCGTTACTTTAGGTCTAAGAGAACAGGGTATTTTAGTTAAAGGAGAATCTAAGAATTTAGAAAGAGCAGTATCTTTTTTACATAGGCTTATCAAACTTTCTAAAGAAGGTCTTGTATTTACGGGGGAAGAATTATCTCAATACTCTAAGAGTATTTCTCAAGAAGTTTCATCTTCGGATATGTTTATGAAGATAAAGGTAAATTCTAAGAGGAAGTTTGTTGTTCCTCTCACCGAAGGACAAAAGAAGTATATTAGTTCTATAGAAAAATACGATATAACTTTTTCTATTGGTCCTGCGGGAACAGGTAAGACGTATTTAGCTATGGCAATGGCAGTAAATTATCTCTTACAAGGTAAGATGAGAAGAATCATTCTTACTCGTCCAGCTATAGAAGCAGGAGAATCTTTAGGGTTTTTACCAGGCGATATGGAAGAGAAATTAGCACCTTACTTAAGACCCCTATACGATGCTCTATACGATATGTTAGAAGTAGAAGTAATTGAAGAGTATCTTGATAGAGGAATTATTGAGATTGCCCCTTTGGCTTATATGCGTGGTAGAACTTTGAACAATGCATTTATAATTCTTGATGAAGCACAGAACTGTACTACTGAACAGTTGAAGATGTTTCTTACAAGATTAGGTTTCCATTCTCGGACAGTGATTACAGGAGATATTACCCAGAGTGACTTGCCGGGAGGTAAGCCTCATGGACTTATTACTACTATAGAGATATTAAAATCGATAAGAGGTATAAAATTTGTCTACTTAAGTAATAAAGATGTGGTTAGACACCCTTTGATTCAAAAGATAATTAAGGCTTATGAAAATTTCTACCGTAAAGAAGAAAAGTAAATTTAAGATTATTTTATCTGTAGCAGGATTCTTTATCTTCTTATCTTTCATTTTCTCCATTTATACTATAGATTTATCACCTTTAGTCTTGTTAGCTATCCTTGGTATATATTTAAGAGATTTCTATAAGAGCAAAGATTTACCATCATTTTTTGATTTAGGTATTTTAGTAGTATTGGGTATTTTAATTTTAGTGTTAACTAAGGAGAGCTTTGCTTTATCTATCTATAGTTTCCCTGCGATAGGTTATATAATTTTAATTACTATTCTTTTTAACGATTTACAATTATCCCTACTCTTTTCTCTATTTATTTCTATATTAGCGAGTGGAAGTATTAGGGATGAGATGAGTTTTCCTGTGATGGTATCTTTGTTGAGCGCTTCTTTTGTATCAGCGATTTTAAGTTACAGGGTGAGGACAAGATTTAAAATTATAAAAGCAGGATTGATGGGAGGGGTGGTGCAATTTTCTGTTGCTGTGATAGGAAGTAATGTGGGAGGGAGTAAATTTTCTTTATTTTCCTGGGAATTGTTGAGAATATGTATGTTAAATGGTGTTCTCTCCGCTATAGTAGTTTTAGGATTGCTTCCTGTCTTTGAGGTTGTTTTTAAGGTATTGACCAACATCTCACTCTTAGAATTGATGGATTTCAATCATCCCCTTCTTAAAAGGATGCTTTTAGAAGCACCAGGGACATATCAGCACTCTTTAGTGGTCGCTAACTTAGGGGAAACATCAGCTGAGTCTATAGGAGCAAATGCACTTTTGGTTAGAGTGGGAGCCTACTATCATGATGTAGGTAAGATCCCTAAAGCTCAATACTTTGTAGAGAATCAGATACCTTATCGGGATATCCACAAGTCTCTTAAACCATCAATGAGTAAGTTAATTATCATTAACCATGTAAAAGAAGGAGTAGAGTTAGCTAAAAAGTATCATCTTAATCCTAAAATAATAGATTTTATTGTTCAACATCATGGAAGAAGTTTAGTTTATTATTTCTATCAGCGAGCTAAAGAATTAGAGCCGGAGAGTGGATGTGAGGAAGAATACCGTTATCCCGGTCCGCGTCCGCAGTCAAAAGAAGTAGCCATAGTATCTATAGCAGATACCATTGAAGCTTTATCGCGCACGTTGGATGAGCCTACTCCTTCGAGGATTAGAGATCTGGTGAAAGATGTTGTAAGAAAGAAAATTATGGAAGGTGAACTCGATGAGAGTGATTTGACTTTAAAAGACTTAGAAAAAATTACCGATAGTTTTATAAGGATGCTCAATGCTATATTTCATACACGCATAAATTATCCTCAGGATAATGGAGATAAAGAATCTACAAAACCTCAAGAGAATAAATCAAAGTGAAATAAGTTTAATAGTAGAAAGACTACTTAATCTTTTAAGTATTGAGGATAAATATATCTCTTTGGTTTTTTGTGATAACCGTTTTATTAAAAAGCTAAATTATCTATATTTTGGTAAAGATTTACCTACGGATGTAATCTCTTTTAATCTCCAAGATAAATTTAATCCTAATTATTTGGGAGAAGTTATTGTTTCTGTAGAAGAAGCTTTGGTAAACAGTAAAGTTTATGGAACGGATTGGAAGGAAGAGATTATCCTTTACATTATTCATGGTCTCCTACACATTTTAGGTTATGATGATAATAGTATAAAAAATAAAAAAATAATGGAGGCTAAACAAAGGGAATTATTGCATAGTTTATATAACTCAAAACAATTAAGATAAGACTATGATTGATAAGGATTTAGGATTCATTATAAACCGATGGAATTTTAGAGAGAGTAGCGTTATGGCAACTATTTATACAAAAAAATTTGGTAAAATTAATGGTATATTTAAAGGATTCTATACGAGGAAAAAAGAATTTACTTCTACATTGGATATATGTACCCTTAACGAATTTGTTCTTTACCCTAAGATAAGTCAAATTTGGTTAATTTCCTATGTTGATTTGATTAAGGATTACAGTTTTTTAAGAGATAATTTTTATAAGAGTATAGTAGCTTATATATTTACGAAGGTTATCAATAAGGGCACATTGTTCTTTGATAGTAACGAAGATATTTTTTGGCTTTTAGATAAATCTTTAGATAGTTTGTCTAACAATGATGAAAAAAAGATGCTTTATATTTTTCTTATAAAATTTCTTACCATTTCGGGGATAAAACCCGAGATTAATCTGTGTATAGATTGTCATAGACCTTACGGGGAGAAGATTTTTTTTAGTACAGTAAGTGGTGGTTTGCTTTGCGAGAAATGTGGAAAGACTAAGTCATCGCTATATCCTATAAGTATAGAAACATCTTCAACGATAAGTTATATACAGAGAGAGGATTTCCCTTTAGTTCTAAGAATAAATCCTACTTCAGATTGTGAGAATGAAATCATCTTTGTGTTGGAAGAATTTTTAAGATACCATCTTAATATTGCTCCTTTTACTCCCCTAGTAGATAAGTTAGGTTTAATAGCATAAGAAATTAGGAGGCAATATGATCTACGAAGATAGGAAAGTAACTTCACCAGAGATAAGGGCTAAGAAAACGCAAGGAAAAACTTTTTTGCCCGAAGATATAGATAAAGATATCCTTAAATCTATAGATTATACAGGGAAGAGAATCTTAATTGAGTTGGTTACCGATGAGTTTACCTGTTTATGCCCATTTTCAGGATTACCCGATTTTGCTCGTATAACTATAAGATATATTCCCTATAAGAAAATCGTTGAACTAAAGTCTTTGAAATATTATTTTTATGCTTTCCGTAACGTTAAGATATATAACGAGAATGTAGTAAATAAAATTTTGGAGGATTTAAAAAAATTAATTTCTCCTTACTATCTTAGTGTGGATGCAGATTTTACCACTCGCGGGGGGATAAAGAATAGAGTATCTTTATCTTATCGTAAAAAGGGAATTAAATGAAGAATCAAGAAGTCGCTAAAATTTTTCGTGACATTGCCAAGATACTTGATTTTCAAGGTGATAATCCTTTTCGTATCAGAGCCTACGAAAGAGCTTCCCAAAATATTGAAAGTATTCCTGAAGATATAGAGCTTCTATGGAAGGAGAATCGATTGACAGAAATTTCCGGTATTGGTAAAGATTTAGCTAATAAGATAGGTGAGATTATTACCACGGGAACATTATCTCAGTATGAAGAGTTAAAGAAAAAAGTTCCCCCAGGTATTTTACAGATGATGGAAATACCTGGTTTAGGTCCTAAAACCGTGAAGTTGATCTATGAGAAACTTAAGATAGACAATATAGATGATTTGGAAAAGGCAGCTAAGAATGGTAAATTGCATTATTTGGAAAGGATAAAGGAGAAAACAGAAGAAAACATCCTTCGTGGTATAGAGATTATTAGAAAAGGTAAGGAACGACTTCCTCTATATTTGGCATTGAATACAGCTAATAGGTTTATAGAAGAGTTAAAAAAAATTGTAGGGTTTAAAGAAATTGAGGTAGCCGGCTCCTTAAGGAGACGCAAGGATACAATAAGAGATATAGATATTCTTGTGGTTTCTTCTAATCCTCAAAAAGTTATGGATAAATTTGTAAATTTAGATTTAGTGAAAGAGGTTTTAGCTAAAGGGGAGACAAAATCGAGCGTTTTGGCTAAAGAGAGTAATATCCAAGTAGATTTGAGAGTAGTGGAAGAGGATAGTTTTGGCTCAGCATTAATGTATTTTACCGGTTCTAAACAGTTCAATATCAAAGTGCGACAGTATGCGATAAAGAAGGGTTATAAGATAAACGAATATGGAGTATTTAAGGGAGAAAGAAAATTAGTTAGTAAGAGCGAAGATGAGATATTTGAATTTTTTAAGATGCAGTTTATACCCCCTGAATTAAGAGAAGATAGAGGAGAGATAGAGTTAGCTTTAGAGAAAGCTTTGCCTCACTTGGTAGAGATGGGACAAATTAAAGGTGATTTTCACGTCCATTCTATATACAGCGATGGTGCTTCTTCCTTAGAGGCGATTGGAGAAAAAGCTAAAGATTTAGGTTATCAGTATATAGGTATCAGTGACCATTCACAATCTTTAAAGGTTGCTCATGGAGTAGATAAAGAAAAACTCTATGAAAAGATAGATACGATAAGGAAGATTAACCGGAAGTTGAAAACAGTAACTGTTCTTTGTGGAGCAGAGGTAGATATACTTAGTGATGGTAAGTTAGATTATCCTGATAGCATTCTTAAGGAATTAGATATAGTCATTGCTGCTATTCATACCGGGTTTAAACAGTCAAAAGAGGTTATTACTAAAAGGATTATTTCTGCGTGTAAGAATAAGTATGTCAATATTATTGCTCATCCCACAGGAAGATTATGGGGGGTAAGAGAACCTTACGATGTAGATTTAGATGAAATTTTCAAGGTAGCCAGAGATTACCGTGTAGCTTTAGAGATTAATTGTTATCATCAAAGATTAGATTTGAACGATATAGATGCTTTGAGAGCAAAGGAAGCAGGTATTAAATTAGCTTTAGGTACAGATGCGCATATATTAGAACAGTTACATTTAATAAATTTAGGAGTAAGTTTAGCAAGACGGGCTTGGTTAGGTAAAGATAACTTATTGAACTGTATGAGTTTAGAGGAATTAAGAAAATGGCTAAAAAAATAGTAATTAAATTTATTGTTATTTTGACTTTCCTAAGTTTTTGCTTATTTTTTATGAAAGCAAATGATAACTTTTCTTGGAAAGAAAGTAATTTAAGAGTATTATCTTCAATATTTGATAGATTTTACAAGTTAACACGTAGAGTTTATAAACATAGATTTATTGTTGCTGGTACCTACCTTACAGTTAATTCTTCCTCCCCTTACGCAGGGAAAATCGTTTATCAAGAGTTTAAACGATTAGATAAGGTTTTTAATATCTACGATCCTAATTCAGAAATATCCAGAGTTAATTCTACTTACAATGTACCTATAAAAGTGTCTTCTGAGCTTATAGAGGTTTTAGAATTAGCTCGTGAAACATACCAGCTAACCGAGGGGAGTTTTGATGTGAGTAAAGGTGTATTGTATAAGTTTTGGAAAAATTTTATTAAAGGTAAAATAATAAATAAGTTCCCTGATAGAGAAGAGATAGAAGATTTAGTTAAATTAGGAGGGATGGAATTTATATTGGTAGATAAGGATTCCCAAACGGTAACGATAAAAAAAGAAGGATTAATGATAGATCTATCAGGTATAGCTAAAGGGTATATGGTAGATAAAGCAGTAGAGAAGTTAAGGAAGAAAGGTATATATAGTGCAATTGTTGATGCCGGTGGTGATATCTACTGTTTGGGTTACAATTACGATACTTCCTGGAAAGTAGGTATAAGGGACCCTCTGATAAAGGATGGGATTATTGATGTTATACCTGTGGTTGATCGAGCAATAGCTACTTCAGGTAGTTACGAACAATTCTTTACTTACGATTCCCAAAACTACACACATATAGTTAACCCTAAGACAGGTTATCCCTTAGATGATAAAATTATAAGTGTGACTGTTATAGCAAAGAATTGTACAACTGCCGATGCTTTAGCTACTGCTTTTTTTGTTATGGGTTATGAGAAAATAAAGGAATTCTTAGCGAAAGAGAGTCAAGGAATAAAAGTTTTTTTAGTAATGCGAGATGGAAAGGGAAAAAGAATCTATATCCTCTAAGATAACCGTAAAAAATATTATAAGCAAGAAGAACAAAGAAAAAATTACTATGCTTACCTGTTACGATACTTCTTTTGCTCAAATTATAGATGAGGCAGGAGTAGATATAATTCTTGTGGGAGATTCTATGGCTAACGTAGTTTTAGGGATGGAGAGAACAAAGGATATAAGCTTTAAGGAGATGTTTAATCACACACAAGCGGTAAGAAGAGGAGTAAAGAGAGCGTTAGTTGTAGCAGATATGCCTTACGTTAGCTATCAAAAGAATAAAAAGAAAGCTATATATTTTGCAAAAAGATTCTTAGAGGAAGCAGGAGCAGATGCAGTAAAGATAGAGTGGTTTGATGGTTGTCAAGAGATTGGTTTACAGTTTGCCCAAAATAGTATTCCTTTTATCGGGCATATAGGGCTTACTCCTCAAACTGTTGATAAGCTTGGTGGATTCAGGGTGCAGGGTAGAGATTATCAACGAGCACATAAATTGATAGAGCAGGCTAAGCTATTTCAGGATTGGGGTAGTTTTAGTTTAGTTTTAGAATGTATACCTGCTCAGTTAGCAAAACTGATAACCGATAAGTTATTTATCCCTACTATAGGTATTGGAGCAGGACCATACTGCGATGGGCAAGTACTTGTTCTCTACGATTTGTTAGGTTTGTATAGGATATTTAAACCTAAATTTGTGCGTGTTTATGTAGATTTGTCACAGGTTATTTTAGATACAGTAAAGAAATTTGTAGTTGATGTAAGAGAAGCTCGTTTTCCTCTAAAAGAAGAGAGTTTCTTAATGAAAGAAGAAGAATTAAATAAGCTTAAAGAGGTTATATAAGTAAAATTAATTTTGATTTGTCACCGCAATATAATAATGTCACCTTATTGCAAAGTAGAAATGTCAGGGTAACTTGATGTAAAATACCACCTCTTAGAAGCAAAAAGGAGGTGGTATTATGGAAGAAGTAATTACCCTGACGATG
>JAMWBQ010000067.1 GCA_023819315.1 Candidatus Omnitrophota bacterium | reverse complement strand
TTACATCAAGTTACCCTGACATTTCTACTTTGCAATAAGGTGACATTATTATATTGCGGTGACATATTGATGTTACAATGCCAATTTGTTACTCCCCTTACACCCTCCGGGTGTAATACACCCGGAGGGTGTAAAATTAGCAGGAATGGTGCCACTACTAAAATTTAATGTTTTTGCTCGGTAAAAATTTAACATCTTGTCTTAGTAATAACATATTAAAACTTTATTCTGTAATTTTTACCTTTCTCTTTATTTTGTAGGGAATTTGAATTTACTCTTTACGATGAGGTTGAATAATGACTTTTATTGATTCTTTACCTTGGGCTACCAATTTAAATCCTTCCTGAATCTTAGATAATGGTAAAAGGTGAGTAATAAGTTTTGCTACAGGAACTTTACGACTACGTATAAGTTCTATAGCAATTATAGCATCCTGTGGACTATTAGCATAAGAGTGTATAATCTTTATACTATTACGCCAGAACTCATTTACGGGTAAAGGTAAGCTAACCCCTGGTTCTGTAGGAGCAAAACACAAAATTGTTCCTGCCGGCTCAACGCATTTTAGCGCCTGCATAAAAGCAGTTATAGCGGTAGTGCAAACGATAACCAAATCTGCTAACTTATTATCATTAACTTCTCTTAAACGCTTTTCTATATCCTCCTTAGCATGAAAAACTTCATCGGCACCTAACTGCTTAGCTAATTTTAGACGATAATCATTTATATCGGTAACAAAAATCCTACCTACACAACTAACACGAGCAAGGAGTAAATGAAGAAGTCCAGAGATACCACCTCCTAATATAAGAATATTTTGTCCATAGGATACTATTGCCTCCCTCTGACCTCTAATTACACACGCTAATGGTTCAATAAATGTCCCTTCCTCAAAGCTCACTTCATCAGGTAAAATGAATGTCCCTATCTCAACATTTATAGAAGGAACGAGAATATATTCTGAGAACCCTCCCGGATAAAAATTTGTGGTATGAAGAGTTTTACATACCGTATGATTGCCACTTAAACAATATCTACAACTATTACAAGGAACATGATGAGAAACAAATACTCTATCACCCAAATTATAATTTTTTACACCTTCTCCCAGAGTAACTATTTCTCCGGTTACTTCATGTCCTAATACTAAAGGTGCTCTTTTTATCCTATACCATTCCATAACATCACTACCGCATATACCGCTTGCCAATACTTTAACTAATATTTCCCCCTTATTAACTTTAGGTATAGGCATCTCTTCTACGCGAACATCAGAATTATTATAGTACATACCTACCAACATAATTAGACTAATTTAAAATAGAAATTATAGAGAAATCTTTGTTTCATTAAAAATTTCCCTTGCTTTTTCTACATTAGCTCCTTCGTGAACAATTGCTCTTAAGGCTTTTGCCATAGCTACAGGATAAGCACTCTGCCATACATTTCTACCTAAATTTATTCCAATTGCTCCTTTTTGTATACCATCGTAAACAAACTCAAAAACTTCTCTTTCACTTTCACACTTCGGACCTCCTGCCATAACTACCGGCACAGGACACCCTTTTACTACTTTTTCAAATCCATCTTTGCACCAGTAAGTTTTAACAACTCTTGCCCCTAACTCAGCAGCTATACGACAACTTAAGGCTAAATATCGAGCATCCCTTTTCTCTAACTCTTTACCTACGGCAGTTACAGCCATTACAGGAATACCGTAATTCTCACATTCGTTAACTAATCTTGCCAAATTCATAAGTGTCTGGTGCTCATAGTCACTACCTACAAATATAGATACTCCTACAGCAGAGGCATTAAGGCGGATTATCTCTTCTATAGAAGTAGTTATCCCTTCATTAGCCAAATCCTTACCAACCATACTCGTTCCCCCTGAAACTCTAAGAATTATCGGTTTACTACCTACCGGGTTAATTGCTGAACGCAAAATTCCTCTCGTCACAAATAAAGCATCACAGTAAGAAAGAATCGGTTTAATTGTTTCCTGTGGTCTTTCTAAACCACTAGTAGGACCCTGAAAGTAACCGTGATCTATAGGTAGAAAGAAACAGCGCCCATCGGCGGGTATAAGTTGACTTAACCTATTCTTTATCCCCCAATCCATATAACCTCCTATTTTTTATGTTCCAAACCATCCTGAGACAGGAGTATCTTTTAAGCCTATACCAATATGTTTGGGTTGAATGTATTCAAAAAATCCCCATTTACCTAAATTCCTTCCCCAACCACTCTTTTTCATACCACCAAAAGGTGTAGAAGCATCCATCTGAGCAAAAGAATTAATCCAAACTGTTCCATATTTAGCTAATTGAGAAAGCTTATAAGCATAAATCAAATCTTTTGTCCAAATCTGCAAAACTAACCCTGTAGGATTAAGCTGAATAATCTCTTCTATCTCTCTCCTCTCTTTAAAACTCTTAACCAAAACAACTGGACCAAAAAATTCTTCGTACACTATCTCTTTTACTTCTATAACCGTAGGTGGATAAAAATAACCTTTCTTATTCAAAATCTCTCCTCCCCATAAAATCTTACCTGATTTACTCTCCATATCCTTAACTTTATTATGGATATTACGAAGGTGCTCTAAAGTAGGTAATGGCCCTATATTAGTTTCCGCTAAAGATGGATCTGATAAATTTAGCCTCTTGGTATCATCTACAAATTTTCTAATAAAACTATCGTATATTCTCTCCTCTACCAAAATCAAACTTGTCCCAATACACATCTGTCCTTGTTTAATAAAACTTGATGCTAAAATATTCTTTAAAGCCTTTTCTATATCAGCGTCAGAAAAAACCAATGCTAAATTACACCCACTCAACTCACATATCGTTTTCTTAGGAGAATCTACCATCTCTTTACTTATCTTTTCAAAAGTTTTTCTTGAACCGGTAAAGGAGATAAGCTCTATATCGCTTTGGGCGATCAATCTACCAATTTCTTCTCCTCTACCTGAGACTATATTTATCAATCCTTTAGGTATATCCAATCTATCTAGGTATTTAGCTAACTCTAGTATGGATAAACAACCATACTCTGAAGGTTTAACGATTAAAGCATTACCTCCTGCCAATGCTGGAGCACAGCTAAATCCAAAAATCATCAATGGCACATTGTAAGGTAGATAAACTCCCACTAATCCTAAAGGTTCGTATTTAATTAAATCAATACCTGTAAGGGTATACACATATTTTTCTTCTAAACTCTCCACAAACGAGGCGTAATAATTAAAACAATCCGCTCCTAAAGGAATATCCACGAGCAAAGATTCCTTTAAAGGCTTACCTATCTGTTTCGTTTCTAATTCAGCTAACTTGCTAACATTATCAAATATAACGTTAGCGATATCTCTTAAAACTTTAGCTCTCTCTTTAAAACTAAATAATGAGAATTCCTTTTGGGCAAGCTTAGCTTTTTCTAAAGTGTAGGATAAATCTTCCCTCTCAGTCTCAAAAAAGAAAGCAAATTTATCTTCATTAGCAGGATTAACCACTTCGTATTTCTGCTTACCACATCTAAATTCTCCACCTACGTAATAATAATAACTCTCCATAAATCTACTCCACAGGGGCTTTTTCCCAAAGTTTAAATGTTCTTACTAAAACGGGATACCATTGACTCATCTTAGAAAAATCACCTTTAGTCTTAACTTTGCCCTGAGTAGAAGCAACGAACGGGTCTATCTGGCGATTAAATATCTTCTTTAGCACTTCCTCTTTACCTATAATCACAAACTCGGCATCATCGCTATCGTCCACGTTAATGATTTTACCTAAACTGTAATAAAAACGAACAGCACAATTTGTATCCTGATTCTTAACAGCTAATGTGCAAGTTAAATTATACTTTCTCCCTAACTGTTGAGCCTCATTATCATTATTCACCAAATCTATTAATTTTGATATATGTTCTTTAGATAGAAGTTTATATTTGTACGAATTTTCTTTAGACCTATCCTCCTCGTTAATCTCTTTCTCGCTAATCTTTCTCATTAAAATATTTATCTTTGCTTGCTCTTCTAAAAGCTCAATTAAACTAAAAGCTTTCTTAAAATCTTCTCCTACAGATACAACACCATGATTTTTAAGAACTACAATATTGGTATTTTCTAAAGCTTTCAAAACAGGTTCCACATCAGTTACATTCGGGGTATCCTGAGGAATTGGTTTTATGTCACCTAAGTACAACTTAGCTTCAAAAGAAAATATTTCCATTCTCGCAAAATAATGAAAAAAAGCTATAGTGTATATAGGGTGAGCGTGAATAACTGCTTTTATTTGCGGTAATGCACTGTGAATAGATAGATGAAGTAACCTCTCCATAGTAATCTCTGATTCACCTTCTAAAAGTTTACCTTTCTTATCCACAACAAGGATATCTCTATCTTCTAAAAAACGCAGATAACTTCCGTGGCAAGTGATAAGAATTCTATCGTCATCTATTCTATAAGAAATATTCCCACTACTTCCTGTGGTGAAATTTTTTTCACCTAATAGATGTGCCCAATATAATAATTCTTTTTTCTCTTTACTATAACTCATCGTAAAATTTCCCAAGGGATAAACTCATCTTCAGCAATCACTACAGAGTTATCGTTCTCTTGGTTAATAAACTTTCTACCTCCTAAGGTAGAAGCATTCTGGTCAAAATAAGATAAATCAATCCTACCTTGAGGGAAAGTTGTCATATTTACATTATGAAGTTTACTTAAAATACTCACGTAAAGAGAACCACAAATACCAACCATACCATTATCTTTAATCTCTCTATAAAATATAACCAACTCGTCTACTTTCCTCTTAAATAATAGTATACCTAACATATTATCTGTACAGTATACAAACTTTATCCTTTTAGACTCTAAGAGAGGAACATTCCAATTCAAACCTATAAGATAAGGTCTATTCTCAGGAACAATTACTATTTTATTTTTATCCTTTATATAATTTAGACCATCCTCAGAAATAGCTCCCCATACAAAGAAAGAATTCCCTATATCTTTTAACTTCATTGATACTTACTAATCTCCAACTTCTTTGTAATATACTCTGCCTCAACTATATCAAAAGAAGGATAAATAGAATCTATAAAAATTTGCTTCTTAGGTATAAACATAAACACTTCCTCTTCTGGTCTTTCCTCAATTATTATGTTTTTTATATCAATATCCGAAGGGTAACAAGTAAAAACGTATAGGGGGATACGAAAGTATTTAGCTAACCTTGCTAAAGCATAAGTTCCTATCTTGTTGATAATATCTCCTCTTAAATTGGCTCTATCCGCACCGCTAACTATACAATTAATCTCTCCTTTTAACAGCAAGTAAGCTACTTGGTTATCGCATAACAACTTACATGGTATTGAATTTCTACTTAATTCCCAAAAGGTAAGTCTTGTCCCCTGTAAGTAGGGACGAGTCTCTGAGATAAAAAAAACCGCCTCTTTACCACACTCCTTTAATGCTTGGTAAAGATAGATTAACTCACCATTAACATTACATATGGTTAATATATTTGCTGATAAAGGTAAAATCTTAGCTAATTCTTTAGCTCTCTTCTTTCTTAATAAATCAAATCTTTCTATGAATTCATTCACGACTTCTTCCAAATTTTTACCTTCTTTTAAACCACCTCTAAGAATATTACTTAACTTAGGGAAATCAAAAGTTGGTCTTCTACGAACGAATTCATCTGTAATATAATCTAAAGGGAAACTATCGCTAAACATAACACAGGAATAAAAAAAAATTAACACCTGTCCAAAAGAACGTGTTTTCATACTCTCTAAAACCCATAATGCCTTATCCAAACTATCTATCTCTATATAATCTTCTACAAAAGGTAATTTTGTTTCGTCTAAAACAATTATCTTCTTATTTTCTAACCTAACGGGGAAAAGCAGGGGACTAAACAAATTCATTTAACTCTCCATTCATAAACGGATGGTGGCTCAACTAAAACTTCTATGGGCGTTCCTTGGGGAGCATCCTGTTGATGACGCAAAGCATACATTTTTTGAACCTCTATCAAAGGAACGTTATCTTTTTTGGCAATATAACTATAAATTATCATCCGATCATCATTTTCAGATTTAACCAATTCTTTTAATGAAGTATTTGGTGTCTGAGGTAATCTTAACTCTAACAAACCTAAGCTATTCTCTCCGATAATGCCTTTACTCTGTAAAGGGATTAATTCTTTTAATCTCTCTTTTCTCCTTAAAACAGCACCTTCTATTTCTTTACTCACCAAAAAACTCTCCTGAGCATAAACATTAGGGACAAATTTCCATATAAAACTTTGATTATCTTCGCTGTTATTTCCTCTCCCTTTTATTAGGTCTTCTATACTATCTATATCTTTCTGAACATGTTGGTATATATCCAAACGCATCGTAATATCCACCTTTATTGGTTGTTGAGGAGCCTCTACACGAACCCTTGCACAACCTAAAAAAACCCCCAATATTGCCATTATAAAAAATTTTCTCTTCATCTCTTACCTCCTTGTGTTATCAAATCTTTAAAAGACAAAATGGCCCTATTAAAATCATAGAAGTTAATATTTAAATTCCTTTTCCCTTTATCCCCATCTAAGTTAATCTCCACTAAAAGGTCATTACCTTGCAAACCTAATTTTACTACTCCTCTATTATAACTATAATCTTTAAAACTTTCTACTAATAAATCAAGCTGTTTAGAAGAGACCCCTGGCAATTTTTCTAACAATCTTTTATCCTTTATAGTGAGATTACCCCCTGGCTCAATAGCAGAAAAATAACCATTTATAACATTAAGATTATTATCCTCTATTTTAAAGACAAGCTCCCCATCTACCCTTCCTTTAATCCACACTTTATCCATAAATTTAAAGGCTTTTACTACCCTTGATGTATCTATATTAAAAAATTTAAACTCAAAAGAGTAAATAGGGTTGTTTTTATAGAGAAAACCAAGATTTCCTGATAGATGACCACCAAATAGTTCTCCTGAAAAGTAAGGTAAATATACCTCTCTATAACCCAATCTAATATTCCCGTAGATATTTCTTAATAGCAAATCATTATATTTTAATTTATTGAGCTTAAATAATCCTGAAGAATCTTCATTTATATTTATATTACCATACTCTATTTTAAAATTACCTATTTCCCCATAATCAATATTCAAATCTAAAAATTTAAATAATCTATTAATATCTTTTAAAGATAAAATTGTAGAAATCTTACCATTTATTTTGCAATCAGAAAAATCAAGATTAATTTCTATGTTAGTTAACTCTAAAAAATCTAAAAATAAAAAAGATTTTTTGGGTGAAGTTGAAGTAACATTGGGGATGAACAATAAATTTCTCTGAGGAAGATTAATATTAATGTATCCACCATGTAAAGAAACTTTTAATAACTTCTTATTAACAATTGAATCTAAGTTATAAAAGATATTTAAATTATCTATCCTTAACTCGTAATGGGGGAGTTTGCTAATTTCTATACTTGAGAAATTTAAACGATCAAAAAGCTCAAACTTACAATCGCCAATTTTAACTGAGCAGTTAGGTAAAATTTTTTCTATGCGAGTTTTAGCTAAATGAATGATAAGAGGCTCTATAAATAATAAAGCGAGGAATACCAAAAGAAAAATAATAAAGATAAATAATAAATTTCTTTTTCTCATTTTAATATATTTTACCATTTATTTTAAAAGGTAAAAATTATAAATTTAACTATTATAGCTAATAACTACAAAGATAAATTATATAAATTTTTGGGAAATAGAAAGGGAGCTGTCCCCTCTAAAAATAAGAGGGGACAGCCTATTTAGACTAATTAATATTCTTCAGGGTATGCTGGTGGTTGAGGGGCATTCTTTTTCTTTTCTGGTTTCTCAGCAACAACCGCTTCGGTAGTAATCAGTAAAGAAGCAATTGAGGCAGCATTCTGTAAGGCTAATCTTGCTACCTTTGTTGGGTCTATTATTCCTGCCTCAAACATATCAGTAATTTCGTTCTTCTCAGCATCAAATCCTACGTTAGTTTTCTCTTTTTTCAACTTCTCCACAATTACCGAACCTTCAAAACCAGCATTAGAAACTAACTGACGGAGTGGTTCTTCCAACGCTCTTTTGATTATACCAACTCCTATCTGTTCATCACCTTCCAACTTCATATTTTCCAGAGAAGGTATACTTCTCAACAAACCTACTTCTCCGCCAGGAATAATTCCCTCTTCAACAGCAGCACGGGTAGCATGAAGAGCGTCTTCAACCCTTGCTTTCCTTTCTTTCATTTCCGTCTCTGTTGCTGCCCCCACGTTGATTACTGCTACTCCTCCTGCTAATTTTGCCAAACGCTCTTGTAATTTCTCTCTATCATAATCAGAATCAGTTTCCTCTATCTGCTTCTTTATCTGTTTGATCCTACCTTGAATTGCCTCTGTTTTGCCGGCTCCCTCAATAATGGTTGTATTTTCCTTATCAACCCTTACGCGTTTAGCTCTCCCTAAATCTTCAATAGAAACCTTCTCTAATTTTATCCCTAAATCCTCAGTAATTGCCCTTCCTCCCGTAAGAATAGCTATATCCTCTAACATTGCTTTTCTTCTATCACCGTATCCAGGAGCCTTTACCGCACAACAGGAGAGTGTTCCACGAATCTTATTAACTACCAAAGTTGCCAAAGCCTCACCTTCTACATCTTCGGCAATAATCAAAAGGGGTTTACCTGCTTGAGCAATCTTTTCTAACAAAGGTAGCATATCCTTAACATTAGATATCTTCTTTTCATGAATCAAAATATAGGGATTCTCTAAAATACACTCCATCTTTTCGGCATCGGTAACAAAATAAGGAGATAAATAACCCTGGTCAAACTGCATTCCTTCCACTACCTCTAAAGTTGTAGCCATAGATTTTGCTTCTTCCACGGTAATTACTCCATCCTTACCAACCTTATCCATAGCATCGGCAATAAGCTCTCCTATCTTAGTATCACCGTTAGCAGAAATAGTAGCTACCTGAGCAATTTCTTTCTTATCTTTAACAG
>JAMWBQ010000066.1 GCA_023819315.1 Candidatus Omnitrophota bacterium | reverse complement strand
TCTATGGCTCTAAATGTCATTATGGAGAAATGCTGACTAGCCTCTGGTTCACCTCTAAACCAAGCATCGTTGGTAATATTTACAAGAAAATCGCTTCTTTTAGAAAATGCCAAAACAAGTAGAGGGAAAGTATCTTCAAAACAAATTATCGTGCCAAATTTCCTATCTTTGTAATTAAAAATATACAACTCTTTACCAGCAGACATATCTCCTAAAGTGTTCAACACATCGATAAAGCCTAACAGTTTTCTAAAAGGAACATATTCACCAAAAGGGACTAACTTAATCTTACGGTATAAACCTTTAATATTCCCCTCTTTATCTATAAGTAGTGCTGAATTATAAAGATACCCATCATCCTCAATCACTGCTCCTATTAAAACATCTCTATCTAAATTATCAATTATCTCTCCTATTTGGTAATCTTCTCTGATATCGATTATTTTAGGCCAACTGGCTTCGGGATACAATAGTAATGTATCATTTATAGCTTTCTTCCCTAACTCTTTTAACCGTTCAATTATAAAATCCTGTGACTTAATATCCCATTTGATTTCCTGAAGAATATTGGGTTGAATAACCGTTAATTTAACCGTACAAGAAGAATCTAAAGTTTTTAATCTGAATAAAGAGTAAATTATAACTATGATTAAAATAAAAATAGTATATAGAAATTCTTTTAACACTATTTTTTTATTATGTAAAGAAAAAAATATAAGAAAATTAACCATAACTATTAAAAAGGAGATTGATTTCGCTCCTAACAAATCTGATATTTGGATAAGGAACAAATTTTTATACTGAGAATAGGCGAAATTTACCCAACCAAAGCCACCTAAAATATTCTCTTTGATAAATTCTAAGATTACCCATAGAGCAGGCAAAACAAAAATCGCATATTTACTTCTAATAAAATAAAGAGATAACTGCCCAAAGATAAACCAATAAATTGCTAAATAGATAGCAAGTAAAATAAAACCCAATTTACTAACAAAACTTATCCAAAATAGAATTGTAAGATAATGAACAAAACCGGCTATAAAAAAATAAAGAGGGGCATTTTTTGTTCTATATAAAAGAGTGAAGAGTGGAAATAATCCAAACCAAATAAAAAAAGAAAGGTAAGAGAAGTTAAAACTTGCCGAGGTCAATAATCCACTGAGGGAAGCAACAAATGTATTAGCTAACATAAATTACTATATCATTTCAAAAACAAATTGCTTTTATGCTCCACAGCATTTTTTATATTTTTTCCCACTACCACAAGGACAAGGGTCATTTCTCCCAACTTTATCCTTATCCCTCTTATCTATTTTACCTTTGGCCGTGGAGAGAGGATTTTGAGGAGAAGAGTGTAATTTAGAAGTTTGTTCTGAGGAGGGAAAAACTCTTAATGTCTGAGTTAAGGGAGCTAATTTTGTTCTAAACAAAAGCTCTACAATACCTTCCTTAATGGAATCCATCATCTCAGAAAAGGCTAAATAAGATTCCTTCTGGTACTCCACTATAGGGTCAACGTGAGCATAACCTCTTAAAGATATCCCCTCTTTCAGAGAATCTATAACTAAAAGGTGCTCTTTCCACCGCGAATCTATCACAAAGAGAGCTATCATTTTTTCCATAATACGCATCTGGGGAGAACCAACAATCTTTTCTCTCTCCTCATAAGCGCTCTTTAATTTTTGTATAATAAATTCACTTGTTTGCTGAATAGTAGTAGAAGTTATCTCTTTAACATCTATTTCAATTGCGAATTTTATCTTTAACCAATGGACTAATCCACCCAAGTCAGGTTCCCCTTCATAGTAAATATTAATATTATTTTCAATCAATTCCTCCATCATAGAGTATATCTCTTCTTTTATATTATCCTTTTCCAAGATTTCTCTACGCTGTTTATATATAGTTTCTCTCTGGCGGTTCATCACATCATCAAACTGAAGAAGATTTTTTCTTATCTCAAAATTATGTGCTTCTACTCTCTTCTGAGCTGTCTCTATGGAACGAGTTACTAAAGGATGTTCTATGGGTTCATCTTCAGGAAACCCTAACTTATCCATCAAGAAATAAATCCTCTCTGAACCAAACAACCTCATAAGCTCATCATCTAAAGATATGTAGAAACGAGACGAACCAGGATCTCCTTGTCTACCTGCTCTTCCTTTTAATTGGTTATCTATCCTCCTTGCCTCGTGTCTCTGTGCACCGATAACGTGTAATCCTCCCAACTCTACTACTTTTCTATGTTCCTCTTCAAATTTATCTTTATATTTATAGTAAAGCTCATTATACTTACTAGTGTATCTATTATCTTCAGGATAAATCTCTTCCCGCATAAGCATCTCTTTGATAAAATAATCAATATTACCCCCCAGAATTATATCCGTTCCCCTTCCAGCCATATTTGTAGCGATGGTAACCTGACCCAGACGACCTGCCTGAGCAACGATATAAGCTTCCCTCTCATGGTATTTAGCATTTAAAACGTTATGGGGAATACCTTTTTTCTTCAAAATAAAGGATAACTCCTCGGAATCCTCTATGGAGGTAGTTCCTACTAAAACCGGTCGTCTCAACCTATATAACTCCTCAATTTCAGAGATAATCGCTTTAAACTTTGCCTTTTTCGTCTTATATATCCTGTCAGAAAAATTTGTGCGAATAAGAGGTTTGTTGGTAGGTATAGTTACCACATCCAACTTATATATGTGTTTAAATTCGTTAGCTTCTGTATACGCTGTTCCTGTCATGCCAGCTAATTTTTTATACATACGGAAATAATTCTGTAAAGTAATGGTAGCTAAAGTTTGTGATTCCTGCTGAATTTCCAAATGTTCTTTAGCTTCTATTGCCTGATGTATCCCTTCTGACCATCTTCTTCCCGGCATAAGTCTACCAGTGAACTCATCTACAATTATAACTTTTCCATCCTTTACGATATAATCTTTATCGTGAGTAAATAAATTATGTGCTTTAATGGCATTGGTAATATAATGAACCCAAGTATTGGAAAATTGGTCAGGAGCATCTTCGGAAATACTATTAACTCTCAACAATGCCTCACATTTCTCCTCACCTCTTTTGGTAAGATAACTATTATGATTTTTTTCCTCTACAATCGCATCCCAATTATTCTCCAACTCATCACGAGAAATAACCCTTTCACTTCCATCCAAAAGTTTAACGATCACCGTTCCTTCTTTTGTATCGTGGGCAGAGATAATTTTATTTATCTTAAGCTGTCTCGTTATGCGGTCAGCTATATAGTATTTATCCACGGATAACTCGGAAGGACCGGAAATTATCAATGGTGTTCTTGCTTCATCTATGAGGATAGAATCAACTTCATCAACGATAGCGTAGAAATGCCCACGTTGAACAACCTCATCTAAAGATGTAGCCATATTATCACGTAGATAATCAAACCCAAACTCGTTATTGGTTCCATAAGTTATATCACAACTATAAGCCTGTTTCCTTTCATCTTTCCCCATATCCTGCTGAATTACACCCACACTGAGACCCAAGAAACGATAAACAGGCCCCATCCATTCCCAGTCTCTTTTAGCCAAATAATCGTTAACCGTAACGATATGTACACCGCTATCTATTAAAGCATTCAAAGAGGCTGCTAATGTAGCTACTAAGGTTTTACCCTCACCGGTGGCCATTTCGGCAATCTTATTTCTATGAAGAATAATACCTCCTAAAATCTGCACATCAAAATGTCGCATCCTTATAGTGCGACGAGCTGCCTCTCTAACCATAGCAAAATAGAACGGTAAAATATCCTCCAGTAGATCTTCGATAACTAAAAATGCTTCCTCTTCGTTAAGTCCCTGTGTTTTCCCTTTAATCATTCTTTTAAATTCTAAGGTTTTTTCTTTAAAAAATACCTCATCCTTCCCTAAAAGTTCTTTTTCAAAAGAATTAACTTTACTCACAATCCCGCAGAGTTGATAAATCTCTCTAATAGAAGGAGTGGGTATCTCGCGATTAAAAACAACATTCACTCCTGAAAAATTCTTCTTAATCTTTTTAGTATACTTAGAAAGAATAAAACTTTTTATCATCGTTTGGAAGCATCGAGCTCGTTTAAATTATACTTAAGATAACTTAGAATAAACCCATCCAATTTACCATCCAAGACACCTTTAGCATCGGTATCTTCAAAATCTGTGCGGTGGTCTTTAACCAAAAGATAGGGAAAAAGAACATAAGAACGTATCTGCGACCCCCACTCTATTTTTTTCTTGTCTCCTGATAGTTTCTCTAAAGATTTTTTTTGTTCTTCTCTCTTATGTTCGTATATTTTTGCCCGAAGAACTCTCAATGCTGTTTGTTTATTCTGATACTGAGACCTTTCGTTCTGACAACTAACTACTATACCCGTAGGAATATGAGTTATTCTCACTGCAGAATCTGTAACATTAACATGCTGACCACCATGTCCACTTGCTCTATAGGTTTCTATCTTTAAATCCTCCTGTTTTATCTCCATACTTATATCCTCTACTTCGGGAACAACATCCACAGAAGCAAAAGAAGTATGACGGCGTTTATTAGCATCAAAGGGAGAAATTCTTACTAATCTATGCACACCTTTCTCTGACTTCAAAAATCCATAGGCGTATCTACCTTCTACAAAAAAACTAATATTCTTAAATCCTACCTCTTCTCCCCTTACCTCATTAACCACTTTAACATCAAATCTCTTTTCTTCCGCCCATCGCAGGTACATCCTAAAAAGCATCTGTGCCCAATCGCAAGCCTCCGTGCCACCTGCTCCTGAATTTATCTCCACTATAGCGTTAGCTTCATCAAATTGACCATTCAAAAAAACTCTCATTTTGAAACTATCCAATAAATTCTCTATTTCGTTAACTTCCTTTAAAAGTTGCCCCTGGTAAGAACTATCCAAAACATTAATCATATCTTTTACATCTTCAATTTTCTTCTCCAATATTTCAGAAGTTTCCACATCCTCCTTGAGCTGTTTAACTCTACTAACCACCTCGTTAACCATCTTAGGATTATCCCAAAAAGAGGCTTCTCCCATCTTCAATTGAAGAGAATCTATCTCCCTTCTTTTATCTTCTATGCGAAGAAGAGACTTCAACTCTCTAAAATCATTATCTATCGTATCTAACTTCCTAACGATATCTTCAAACATATCTATAACAATCCGTTATTTCTTAAATTTAATTCTAACTCTTCTTTCTTATCAGAGTTATCTAAGGCTAACATAGGTGATATTTTCTTTTCTTTCACCAACTCAAATAAACACTGATTAAAACTCTTCATTCCATAAATATCTCCACTAACTATGTACTTAGGCATCTCCCATAACTTGTTCTCTCTTAAAAGTCTTGCTATAGTAGGACTCAAAGCAATAATTTCATAAGCAGGGATCAATCCTTCTTTATCTACTCGAGGAATTAATCTCAAGGATATCACTCCTTTTAGGAGAGAAGAAAGCTGTGACATTACCGAAGCGTGCTGATGAGGAGGGAAGAAATTAACGATCCTTTCTACTGTAGAAGATGCATTAACAGTATGCAAGGAAGATATTACCAGAACCCCTGTCTCAGCGGCAGTTAATGCTGCTTTACAAGTCTCGTAATCCCGAATATTACCTATATATATAACATCGGGAGAATGAACAGTGAATTGTCTTAAAGCGTCCTCGTAATTAGAAACATCTTTGCCTATCTCTCTTTGGTTTATTATAGATTTCTTATCTTCGAACGTAAACTCTATTGGCTCCTCAATAGTAAGGATGTGGCGATAAAAGTTCTGATTAATAAACTCAATCATACTCGCTATAGTGGTAGATTTACCACTCCCTGTTGTACCTGTAAGTAGAATAAGCCCGCGACGCTGACCACAAAAATTTTCTAATACCTTGTCAGGTAAATTTAGCTCCTTAAATGTAGGAATCCTCAAATTAACTTTTCTTATAACCAAAGATAAGGTATTCCTCTGATAAAAAACACCTACACGAAACCTCCATTCCTTACTATACCAACAGGCGAACTCATAACTTCTATTTCTCTGCAAAATATCTATCTCCTCAGGCTTAAGCATCTCAGAAACTATTCTCTCTACATCCGCAGAGGTAAATTCATTACCATCCATCTCTTTCACTTCGGTAAATATTCTTCCATGTAACCGGCTACCAACTCTTATAAATACATCTGATGCTTCTTTTTCTATCATCTTATCAAATATTTCCTTTACCGTCATTTTAGACTCCTTTCTAAAATTTTTTTTAATTCAATTTTATTCTAATATCAAAATACAAAAAAGCAAGATACAAAATAAGTTTATATTTATTTTTTAGCCCTGTTTCTTGCTTAGAATTTTTATTAAATTTTTGTATTGCCAAATATTTAAAGCTTTTAGAATCAATCGCTTACTTTTGGGATTATAGTATTGAATAAGTGCTCTCTGAATTTTTCTCTCTCTAAAAGTGCGTGGCACATAAATATTTTCGCCGGTAAAAGGGTGTTTACCTGTGTAGTATATACAAGCGGACAAAGTCATAGGTAAAGGAATAAAATCTTGTACTTGTTCAGGGTGCAATCTTCTCTTAAATAAATAAAGAGCTAATTTTAAAGTATCGGTCAAATTAGAACCGGGATGTGCACTAATAAAATAGTTAACTAAATATAGGGGTAAAGAAATTTCTTTTACTACTTCCTTAAATATTTTAACAAACCTTTGGTAAACCTTAAAAGGAGGTTTGTTCATTATTTTCAAAACATCATCAACAATATGTTCGGGAGCTACTTTCATCTGTCCGCTTATATGAAACTTGCATATCTCCCTTAAATAATCCTTCGCATAATCTTCTATAAGTAAATCGTATCTAAATCCACTATTAATAAATATATGTTTTATCCTCGGTAGTTCCCGTATCTTTCTATACAACTCTAAACTCTCTTCATATCCTAAATTAAGCTTACTACATTTTTTAGGGACTACACATCCCTTATCTTTACAGAAATCTCCTTTCTCCCATAACAAACAATTAGCTCTATAAAGATTTGCTGTAGGACCACCAATATCTGTAATCGTTCCTTTAAAATCCTTTTCTTGAGAAATAATCTCTGCTTCTTTTAAAATTGACTCCCAACTCCTACTCTGAACTATTCTACCCTGATGAATATAAAGACTACAAAAAGCACACTCTCCACAACAACCGCGATGAGAAACAATAGAAAATTTTACTGTTTCTAAACCTTTAACTCCACCGTACTTATTGTATATAGGGTGAGCTCGCCGTGTATAGGGTAGATCGTATATATAATCCATCTCTTGAGGAGTTAAAGGAAACTGAGGAGGAAATTGAATTACTGAACAACCATTATTTCTCTGGACTAAAGTTTTTGCTGTTTTAGGGCAGATATTAGAATATATAATTCTAAATGCTTCCATAAACTTATCTTTGTTTATCCTTACCTCTTCAAAAGATGGTAAAACAATAGTATCCTTCTCTAAAGGATAATCATTCTTTACCAAAACAGTTCCTCTTATTAGCGGTAATGTTTCTAAATTGCCACCTCTTTTAAAATGCTCCGCAATCTCTAAAACCTGCCTTTCTCCCATACCATAAACTAAAATATCTGCTTTAGAATCTACAAGTATAGAGCGTCTAACTCTATTATCCCAGTAATCGTAATGTGCCAATCTTCTTAAACTTGCCTCTAACCCACCAATTACTATCGGTACCCTACCAAAAACTTCTCTCAATCTATTGGTATACACTATAATCGCTCTATCCGGTCTTAACCCAATTTTACCTCCCGGGGAATAATCATCTTTCTTACGAGGTTTTTTATTAGCGGTGTAATTGGCTACCATAGAATCTACATTCCCCGAGGTAACTCCAAAGAATAATCTTGGTCTACCAAGTTTTAAAAAATCTCTTGTGCTACACCAATCAGGTTGAGCGATAATCCCTACTTTATAACCTTTACTCTCTAAAAATCTACTAATCACAGCTATCCCGTAACTAGGATGATCTACGTAAGCATCCCCACTAATTAGAATAATATCTAACTCCTTCCAACCCCTTTTTTTTAAATCTTTCATGGATATAGGTAAAAAATCATTTACCATATTAATCATTTAAAATAATAAAACTCCATATTATTATACAAGAGTTAATTAGAGATTGCGATTATTAATTTTGTGGTTAAAAAAGAAGGGGCTATAAGGAAAATAGTATCCTACTCAAACGTTGATAAAGATTAGAATTTTTATCTAAATCTATCTCCCATTCGTGACTAAAATTTTCTGCCACCATAGATTCTTTAATATCTTTTGCTTCTTTAATCTCACCTTGAATACTAAGAGGCTCTAAATGAGGAAAATAAATATTTAAATCTACTAACTCTCCCTTTTTTGCTGGTTCGTTAGTTAAAACTTTTATCCTGTGAGAAGAGATAGATTCCATAAGTGCAGT
The DNA here is from genome assembly GCA_023819315.1 of Candidatus Omnitrophota bacterium. Classification (GTDB taxonomy): domain Bacteria; phylum Omnitrophota; class Gorgyraeia; order Duberdicusellales; family 4484-171; genus JAMWBQ01. The sequence continues at coordinate 667 of JAMWBQ010000066.1, read as the reverse complement.
TTTTTGAAAAGATGATTTATTCTTATTGTATTGTAGAGGTATTGCTAAATTTATATTTTTATTCATATCGATATATAAAAAAAAATACCTGAACTCATCGCCTCCCAGCGACAAATTCAGGTTTTTGTTTCCATTTAAATTATAACATATTTTGAGGTTAATTTTCAAATAAAAATAAGGGGTGAATATGAATTGAACCGCTACATCATGGTATATAGTTAACCCCTTCATCAAGCAGTATCTTAAAGCCAAATCGGTGGTAAATTAAGTATCCCCTCATCAACATCAGGTGTTTTCTCTTACAATAACTGTAATGGACTCTTTTGGGGACATTACCCAAAAATTAAGCTTAATTTTTTCTAACTTCATCTAATTAAATAAGATAAGAAAATTAAAATCTGGAAATGGAGCCTCCTGTGGGATATACTATTTTTGATTTAAAAAATGGGTAAACTTTTTACCCAAAAAAGGAGGCTGTTATGAACAATGATACCAGATTGATAGAAAAAAATCAACGGAAACTTTAAAATTTGTTAATGCAACATAAAAATGTCATCTTTTTTGCAAAATAAAAATGTCATCTTTTTGAAAGAAATTCTTCTAAAGTAATCTCTCTTCGTTTATTGTATTCAGGTATCTTTTTATAGTTTAACTTCCTTCCTTTATA
>JAMWBQ010000065.1 GCA_023819315.1 Candidatus Omnitrophota bacterium | reverse complement strand
GGTCTTATATTCTCTTTCATCCTTTCTATTAAATAAGGATTATCTACGATTAGCGTCATCTTCTCATATAAATCTTTAGGGTTGTTAGGTTTAAAGAGAAGTCCATTTATTCTATCTTTCACTAACTCAGGTATACCGCCAATACGAGAGGCTATCACAGGAGTTTTAGATAAGAATGCTTCGTATATAACCAGAGGAGAATTCTCATACCAAATAGAAGGAATAACTAATGTATCAATATTAGCCATAATATTAGCTATGTTTTCATTATCAAAACCACCCATAAATTTTATTCGTCGCTCATCTTTAGCTATATTTTTTAAATACTTAGGATAAAACTCGTATCCAGCGTATCTTATCAATCTACCGTATATCAAAAGTTCACAGGATTGATTCTTAATCAATTTAAAAGCAGTAATTAAAACATCAACCCCTTTTGTTGGCAACAAAGTGCCAATATAACCGAATCTTAATTTTTTACAAGGTGTTTTTAAAATAGAAAGAAATCTTTTATAGTCTAAACCGTAATGAGAGAAAATGATTCTCTCAGGAGGAATTCCTAAAATTACAAATTTATCTTTTATAAAATTGGAGGGAGCAATAAATTTATCTACGATGGAGATTACTTCTTTTACATAGTTAAATCTATCTTCTACTTCTTTAGCTACTTTATCTTCGGTAAAAAATGAGGCTCGGGCATAAGATAGGTATAGCTTCTTTATTGTTTGTAAGAGACAATTAGGTAAATTTTTTCTAAGAAGATTATAGAATAACATTGTATTTTTTCTAATATACAACTGCCCTCCTATACAAACCTTACAATTATCTACACTGGGATAATCACATAGACTTAAATCATCCTTTATCAACTGACCACGATGACAGAATAACCAATAATCATTCAAGGTAAAAATAACAGGGATTCCTCTTTTCTTCGCTTCTAATATAAGCCCAAAAGAAAGAAATAAAAGATGCTGGATATGAACAATATCTGGTTCAATTTCATCAAGTAAACTACCAAAAATCTTATCTATTATGGGATTAGCGTACGTTTGTCTAAAATCATCACATTTCCTAAAGGTATTATTTATAGAGTATAAATTTATCTCTCCTAAAATACTATTTCTCAATACATACTCTTTTTTCTTAGGTTCATTGATCCTAAAAAATATAAAAATATTATTCCTTTTGGATAGCTCTCTTGCTAAATTATAGGTGTATACCTCTGTCCCCGCGGTAGTATAAGGGATAAAACTATGAACAACCTTAAGTATTTTCATCCATAATTGCTCAGAATCTCCAGTCACCTAATTTATCAACAAATGTGAAATAAGGTTTAAAATCAGTCTTAACTGTTTTCACCTCGCCCTCAAAAAAGAATTCTTTAACCATATTATCTGGAGAGGCTAATTCTATCTTTATATCATCTCTATTTATTAAGGATAACATATAACTATAAAAATGGCGGGTGTAACCATCATCCACATATATAGTGGCATTCGTAGGTAGTTTAAATAGCCTATTCATATTATTTTTTTGCTTTATATAGTGAGTTTTCCTTAATTCAAATGTATATCTTATTCTCTTTATATTATTACTTAATCCCTTAATACTCCCCATAACTCCTATACAAACTAATATTACCCCTATCCAATAACTCCAATTTTTTGGTTTTTTTGCATAATGAGATAAAACAAAACCTAAAAACATACAGAGACCTATCGCCATATATACAAAATATCTCTTAGAGCAACAGTGCAGGGGAAGATAAGGTAAAGAGGAGAATATTATCCATAAAATAAAAAAAAGAGCATTCTTATTAGGTCTTAAACAAGTTATAATTAAACAACATACTAAAAGGGGATAAAAACCACTCTTATAAAACATACCATAAAACAAATTAATATTCCTCAGTATATATTTAGGATTAATTTCATAAAGCAAATATTGAGCATATTGATAAGTTTTTACATCTTTATTAGCAATGTACTGAAAAATAGAATCACACCCCATTAATATCAAAATATAGACTAAACTAATATAGAATAATTTTTTATTTAATTTATATTCTTTTCTATAAAACAGATAAAATGTATAGAACAAAAGTGGCAATGTAAATGCTGTAGACACTTTTGTTAAAAAGGCAAAAAAAGTAACCAAAATACCCAAAAAGAAATGAATAAAGCTATTATTCTTAAGGGCACTAAATAAAAAGTATAAAGAAAGGCAGAGTAAAGAACTACTTAAAATATCAGAATTACCTAACCAATGGACAATCCTATAATTTGTGGGAATGAGGAGAAAAAACGTAACCGATAAAAGCGCTGATACTCTATTATTAGCGATTAAATGCACAATATTATAAATTGATACAACAAGAATAAGAAAAAGCAAACCTTGGGTGATATTGTAAGGGATAGGATTTAACTTACCTATTATGTAGTTAACAGTAAAAAAGAGTCTCTCCATTGGCCGATAAAAGAAAAGATGGTGAATATATCCTCTATTCTCTAAAGCAAAGGGAACCACAGAGAATATCTTTAGAGGATGATGTGAATAATATTTTGCTAAGTATAAATACTCAGCATTATCAGCAAAAAAATGAACAGGTAATGTCTGAAACAAGATAAAAAGAGTAAATAAAATAACGATTAAACGAATGTAATCAAATTTATAGGCTCTCATTTTTAATCTTGTAATTAAGTCTATTTTTCTGTATCCATTTAATAACCAATAATGCTATTAGTGTTTTCCATAGCCTATTTCTTATATTAAATTTTGACTTACCCCATCTACGTGAATAAGTCTCTACCTCTATCTCCTTAATTTTAAATCCCCTCATATTCATCAAGGAAGGAATAAAAACTTGAAATCCCCTATATAAAACTAAATCCTTAACACAATCTTTTCTAAAACCCTTTAGCGGACAGCCTACATCTTTGAAATTTTCTCCCAAAACTTTATTCCTCACATAATTAGCTATTTTAGAAGATAATACTTTAATAAAACCATCAGCTTTAACTCTATTTATCCTTGAACAAATAACTACATCGTTATCTTTTAGTTCTTGAATAATCCTCACTAATTCTCTACAATCATACTGTAAATCTGCATCCATAGTTAAAATAAAATCTCCTTTTGCATAAGAGAAACCTAAAGATAATGCAGAAGTCTTTCCATAATTTCTATCAAAATGTATTACTTTAACTCTCTTATCTTTCTTCGCTAAATCATCCAAAATAATAGGACTATTATCATTGCTACCATCATCAACAAAAATAATCTCATATTCCTTACCTAAAGAATCCATAGGAGGTTTTAATTCTTGATATAGTAATCTCAAATTACCCTCTTCGTTATAAACAGGTATAATTAAAGATATATCCATAAGTTATTTCCCACAAACTTCAAAATAGGCATTAAGGGTATTTTCTACCATTTTATCTATACTGAAGAATTTTCCCACATATTCTCTGGCAGAATTACCTATCTTTTGTGCATAACTTTGGTTTTTAAGTAATCTAATGATTGCCTCGGCTAATCTCTCTGGCTCTTGAGGAGGAACCAAAATACCATTTACTCCATCTTTTATAACTTCAGGAACACCTCCTACACCACATCCAATAACTGGTTTACCATAAGACATTGCTTCAATATAGATAAGACCAAATGACTCATAAAGAGAGGGGGCAACAAATATATCACAAACTCTATAGTATCTATCTAACTCATCTTTACTAACATATCCTAAGAACTTTACATTCTCCCTATATTCCCAAGGAAGTATATTTATAAGATACTCCTTGTAGGAGTATTCCTTTTCTCCCCAGAAACTAACCTCTTTATCACTAACAAAGGTATCCCTTCCTATAATAATAAATTGCGCTTTTGGTATCTCTTTTAAAATATAAGGGACACTCTGAATAAGCGTATGGATACCTTTTCTCTTTTCTAATCTACCCACAAAAAGGACTATAGGGGTTGTATTCTCCTTATAATTTATGTTAATCTTGGGAAGAGGGACTCCTAAAGGAATTATCTTTATCTTCTCTGCTCTTATACCTACTTCTCTTGCCACTAATTCTAAATGTGCTCTTGTAGAACAAGTAATCAAATCACTTCTTAAAATAGCAATATTTTCAAACCAGCAACTCAAACGTCTATCCAAGGTTCTATCCCAATTTAAAAAATTTATCACCTCGGAATAATGGGTATGTAAACGCGTTACCAAAGGCGTTCTTTTATGAAAGCTATATATAAAACCTTCTCCGGAAAGATTGGGTGCTTCCACAATATCTATATTGTATTTATCTATAATTTCTATTAATTTTCTATAAACACTCAAACTATACTCCCAACGCAAACCAAATTCTCTAAATCTTGCCTTAAAAGGGAAAATTGTCTTATGAGAGATTCTATGGACAAATACCCCATCATCTATATAATCTTTTTCTACATCTAAACTCTGAGTTATAACATGGACATTATGTCCTTGGTTTACTAAACCGTGGGCTAATTGATAAGTATAGGTGCCAATACCTCCCCAACCGGTTTCAGGTGGATATTCGCGGGAAACAAAACAGATGTGTAGCCTTTGAACAGACTTATGTTTATATTGCTGAATAAATTTTTTAATACTTACTGTATTATTTCTATGAGCCAAACAACAATTTTTGCATTCGTCGGATAATCTTCCTTCTAGGAAATTTTTTCTAAAGTTATTAAAAATATCACCATTCCAGATTTCAAAGATGGACTTATCTTTAACATTATCGCCAGTGGGAAGAATAAAACAACAGGGAGAAACCCCTCCGGCAACATGAATATGCATTTTATACCAAGGATCGTAACATTTTACATTCCATAAATCATAATAATCCATACCATTATCTATATTATCAATTGTTTGGCACATAGACTCATCCTCTTTGTTTAATGCAGTCTTCAATTTTTGAATAAAACTATCTAAATTAGTTATTAAACCATTTTGCTTTGCGAAATCATATGCTTTATTCATTTCGTCTATAAGAAAACAGTAATGCTCAGGATAGTTTAGCTTAAATTTATCAGGTTGCGTACAGCAATTTTCTTGAAGCATCTCAAAGGTAATACCCTGGATTCTTAGTTGATGGGCAAGTTTTACCATATCAAAAACTGTATGATAGTTGTATTTAGTTACAGTGGAATTATTTTTTATTTCTGGTTTTTTTCTTTTTAATTTATCTTTTAATTTATTTATGGCAGTAATTCCACATATTACCTTTTTAAAAGTCCCTTGCGGAGGTCTAAGAAAATCATTCAATTCCGAAAAAGGAGCGTCTAAACTTACAACCAAATTATCGCATTGGGTTTCTACTAATATTTTTGCCAGATAATTTAAGAAAGTGCCGTTGGTAACAATTAATAGTTCCATCCCTAATTTTTTAATTTCTTTAATCAATCGTACCATCGTATGTGTTCTAATAAATGGTTCACCGCCACCAATGAAATCCCAAGATTTAATACCCAACTTATACCCTTCTCTAACAATCTCTATTAATCGCTTTTCTGATATTTCATATTCTTTAAGTTTTTTATTATTTCTTTGTTGGTCAATAGATCTCTGCCAACACATTCCACATCTAAGGTTACATCTATCGGTGGGAAAAATGGAAATCTTGAAAGGAGGTGCATATCCCTTCTTCATCCATTGTAACAATCTTAAAGCTATTTTCTCCTGTTCTATCATTTTCTTGTTTTATTAAATATAGCAATTGCTTTCACAATTCTTACAAATTTTCCAATCGGTCCATGAAAATCTTCTCTTTCGCCAGAGATTTGAAAAATTATCTTGAGTAATATTGCCTAATAAGAATCTTTTAAAATTACCGCAGAGATAGGCATCCCCATTAGGTTCAATAAGCACTGCCTTTTTTTGTCTAAAACTACAATTAAGAATACGCTTCCCCTCAATTAATAAATTCTTCACAAACATTGCATATCTGTGTGAGATTAATCGGTTTCTCTGAAGATTATTAATAAAAGTGACTACTTCTTTTTTTTGATCTTTACCCAATATAAACCTTTCTTTTAACCAAACGCTCTCCACTCCAATCTCTGATATTGCTCCTAAGGTAAAATTTAAACTCAACCCCAATCCTTGGGCAAAATCTAATATCTCCTCAAGATGGTTATAATTTTCTTTAGTAATTACCGTATTTAGGGCTAATGATAGAAATGAATAAAGCTCGGTTAATTCTTTGAGTGCTTTTATTGTACGCTCAACTTTTTTAAAACCATCTGGGACATTTCTTACTTTTTCATAAATGCTGTTGATACCATCAAGAGATACTGTAATAGTCAATTTTACTTTTTGATAGGGGAATAAAAGTGCCCCAATTTGTTCTATTTTATCTATAACTAAATCCGTATTAATTCCATTGGTGGGAATATCTATCCTTTTCAAATTTAAGCAGTTATTAAGAACAATTTTAACAATCTCTCTCAAATCCGCAAGCAAAGTCGGTTCTCCACCAGTTAAATTAATAATCTCTAAAGAATTCCTAAATAAATGGTCACGAAATAATCTCTCAATCTGCGGGAGATTCATTTCCCTTACATTATTCTGCTTCTCCCAGATATGGCACATAATACAATGCGCGTTACATCTGTAAGTTATAAAAAATACTACGATTCTCGGACCTTTACTCAATATCATTATTATTTCAGACAATTTTTATAGAGTTTAATTGTTTCAAGGACAATTTTTTCAGGATTACATAAGAATTCAATCCTTTTCCTTGCATTATACTCTATCTTTTCTCTCAATCCATCATCTAAACATAATGAAATAATCCTCTCTGCTAAGTTTAAATGACTTCCTGTTTTAAATAAAATTCCATTTATTCCATCTTCAATTATCTCTTTTATTCCTCCTACATCTGCAGCAATCACTACTCTTCCTAAAGCCATAGGTTCAAGACAAGAGTAAGGGAAATTCTCCCACAAAGAAGGGACTACACAAACAGTGGTACGAAGATAAAAATTAATCAATTTATCACGGGTAATGTGAGAAATAAAATTGACATTTTTCTGGATTCTAAATTCATCTATCTTTTTCTCCAAATACCATTTCATCCCACAATCATCTCCAATAAAAATAAATTTAGCCTGAGGAATTCTTTCCAAAACTTTAGGAATTGCTCTCACCAGAATATGCACTCCTTTGCGAAATTCTAATCTTCCCACATAGAGAATATTAATATCCCCTTTTGCTTCTGATACAAAGCTATTATCAAACTTGTTAAATCTATTTACATCCAAGGGGTTATAAATTACAGGAATGGAATCAACTCCATATAAATGTTTCATCATTTCGTTTATAGCAGAGGTAACTCCAATTAATTTTTTAGCACGCATTAACCAAAATTCCTCCAATTTAGTGATTAATTTTACATCTAAAGAAGGGAAAGTATTATTCCATTTAAAAATTATCCCTTCCGGTGTATGCAATTTAATCACCAAAGGTGGTTTATTTTTAAATAAATAATACCAAAAACCCTCTGCTCTGGCTTCAATAGATTCAACAATATCTATAGGATAAATCTTCAATATTTGCCTTATCTTCTCGGAAACGGCTAAACTGTATTCTAAGCGTTCTAACACTCCTCTTATTTCCTCTCTAAGAGGCTCCCAAATTTTAATCCTCTTTGGTCTTACACGAAATACTCGTACCCCTTCATCAATATAATCTACAGGCACATCATCGGTCTTGGTAATAATATAAACATTGTGTCCAGCACGAACGAGTGCTCTCGACATCTCATATACATAAACCCCTACCCCTCCTATTAAATAAGGAAGATAATCTTGGGATAAAAAGAGAATATTCATTTCTGAAACAATCTTTTTATTTTAATCGGTAAAATAACAAATATAATAAAAAATAAAATTATCAGCCAGAAAACTATTGTTCTCCACAAGAATTGAAATACAACTTTAATTATATTAAAAAGGTTACGATAATAATAGAAAGGAACTAAATTATTGTTCTCGGTAAAAAAAAGTTTTATGGTTTTTGCTCCTGAAAAAAATGCCAATAATTTTGCCTTCCTATAACCATGATAAATAGGTGGGCCGATTAAAATAATCGTCTCATCAATATGACAAAAAGAAAGTCTAAACAGTAAGTTCAATAATCTCCACTTTGATAATCGCTTATCTTTATAATCGGGAGTAAAAAGAATCTTTCTATCCACTGACTGATTAATCTTTATCCGCTCGTAATCTAACTTAAAAAGATTTGCCAATAAGATAATTTCTGCATCTTTAAAGCTATCTCTTATCTCTCTCAATGCATTCTCTGCATTAGATAGAGAAACATAATAAGGTTTTATCACCAATATACGTTTTCTCTTATTTAATTTTAATATTCCTTTAATAAAATCAGCAATCAACCATAATGGCCGGGCTAAATAACGGTAGGTGCGAGAATTGAATATCCTATTTATAAACAAATCCTTCTCTTCGATAATACGGTTTTTACTCTCCAATTCTCTATTTAATCTCAATATATCTTCATCTTTACCAGACAAGCTTTTAGCAAACTCATCCAATTTTACTCTGTAATCTTTTATCTGAACATTTATGCTCTCTATTAATTTATCCTTTTCAAATATAGAATCTTCCCTCTCTTTTAATCTTATAACATTTTCTCTTAACCGATTATTTAGGGATTCTATCTCTTTACTTAAATTTAAAATCCGTTCTTCGAGATTAATTTTAATCATCCGCATCTCTTCTAATTCCTTTGTTTTATCCAACAATATCTTATTCTCTATACGGAGTTCCACATTTTCTATTTTCCATTGGGCTATCTTTTCTTTCAAAATATTGATTTCATTAATAAAATTTTCTTTCTCTTTTACAAGATTATCCTTATCTTTTTCTATTCTTTTAAGCTCATCTTCTCTATGACGTAACTCTAATTCCTGTAAACCTATCTTATATCTAAATTCCTGAATCTTATCCTTTAGCTGAGTTATCTCCTCATCACGATTACCTAAATCCTTTATAAGCCTACCCCTCTCTTCTTCCAAAACCTTTAGAACACCTTCACGATTGACTTTCTCTATCTGCAAAACATTTAAATCTTCCTTTATCTTCTC
>JAMWBQ010000064.1 GCA_023819315.1 Candidatus Omnitrophota bacterium | reverse complement strand
TGACCTTCTTGTTGTGGATGGAGAGAATTGGACATACTCAGACTTATTACAGGCAATATATAGAAATAACCGTCAAGGTGAAAAGGCATCGCGGACAGTCTTTTGTGATAGCAATAACTTTATACAATATAGACTACCAAAAGAGGTAAAGGAGAAAATAGAAAAGGAGATGAATAGACCTTTATTGTCACAGGAAGGGAAAACACGTAATGACATAATAAGTGGCACGTTAAGTTCCTCCCCATTTAATAGTGGCAATAATTTATTAAAAGATCTTCTTACTAATACTCATTATCGGGATATTATCAATATTTCTGAGGCGTTGCTTCATAATAGCCGGGAAGCACTGCACTCATTAATTATTGAATCCATAAAGATTATGTTACATCGTGCAGAAGAGTTTAATGGTGATAAGGATAAGGTAGATAGTGAGAAATCAAAGGAATCTAAGTTTCTTGAGGCAAAGCTCCGTGAGGCAATCAGGAATAGATACGAGGTTAAAGATGGTGATTTAGCCCTTTCTCCCTATTCTCTGGAAGGAGAAGATGTTTTACGTCAAAATATTATGGGTGTGTTGCATCAGGCAGAAAAAATCTTTGATGAGATTGCCAGAAATGAAAATGTTTCTAACTTATCACGCTTAGAAGCAAGGAGATTAAGGGATTCGGCAAGAAACACAATAAGGAATTACGATTCATTTAAGAATAACACTATACAGGATAGTATGTGTTTTCAGAAAGCGCGTAGTTTTGAGGATATTGTTATCACTGCGCGTAGTTTTGAGGAGAGAATTTTGCCCGAAGCTGTGCGCGTTCCTGGTGATGTGAGCAGGAATCCAAAGATAGCTAAGGTGGTTGAGGAAGTGAAGAAATTAAGCGTTGAAGGGGGGAAAGAGCCTTTTGATAAAAAAAGCGAAGAGGATTTCTATAAAGATATTCATCATAGACTACTTAGGGGAGATGAGATTTTGACCCCAATTGCCCAAATGTTAAAATCTCATCCTGCTACTGGCCCGCCTCAAGGAGAAAAAGAATCACAATTGCCTAAACTGATCTTAGATTTATATAAAAAATTATCTTCTGAAAAGGATGAAAATACTCCTATAATCGCTCTCCCATCGGATAAAAAATTAGCTTACATTAAAGCTGTTTATCAATATGTTATCAAGGAAGTTTATAATCAAGAAGACCTTACAGATTCTCAAAAGAAAGACCTTGCCGATACACTTGCTTTCTTAGCTATTCCTCAAATAACACCTTTCTCTAATTATACTGATAAATTAACCCTTGCGGTAAGTATAGGAGAGATATATTGTGGTTTATTAGCAAAAGTTCCTGATAATTACAAGTATGATCCCAAAACAGGTGATTGGTTTGATTCCTCTAATCCTACCATTAGAGGGAAAATAGTAAATGGTGAATTTAGTATTTATGGCGGAGGCTTACCACAAGGGGGAGTTGAGCAGAAGGATACTGAGGGATGGACAAAGAGTGAGGTATTAGATGCATTGATGAATAATCCAGGATATTTTACTTTGCATTTAGAGTTGAGTAGAAGGAGAGTTCCTATTGTGTCTCCTAATTGGTGGGCACGACGCAGTGACAAAAAACAAAAACCCATTTTGGATGAACTCACATCCTTCATTTTAGATCATCCCCTAAAAGGTAATAGAGATGTGCGTAGGTTAAACAGATTTATCCGTAAATACGAGGATTATAGAGGCAATAAGTTACCCCATAAGTTTGATGAAGCTATAGAAAGATTGAGCAAGCTTTTAAGAGTAGATAGTAATAGTATTGATAAAGATGCTCTTCGTTTTACCTTTGCCTATCTTTCTTATACTCATCCCACGAAGTTAAGTAACTGGGAGAGAATATCGCAGGCTAAAAAACTGGTTGAGTCTTGGGCATCATTAAATATACCCAATTTTGACCCTGAGGAGTTCTTTTATAACTTAGCCGGGCTTCCTGATTTTGGTCAGGTAAAAGAGGCATGGTATTGGATAATGAACGATTCCAAGACACGAATAGAGAAAAGAGTGAGCAAACGCGCTAAATTTAAAAGTGTGTTAGAGATGGTTAGAGAAAATAATAATCCCAAGTTTTTGCAAGAGCACTTTAATGATAGAGAAAGAAAAACAGATTTAGCCAATCCGAAAGTTATGGCTAAGAAATTAAGAATTCCACTGATTGTTAATTTTCTAATTAATTTAGGCGCTGATCTATTTGGTTTAATTGATTGGTTTAGTTCAGCTACAGGTATTCACCAAATTTTTGCACGTATACTTTTATTTATGGGGGTAGGAATTTTGTTTTTTTTGGGTAAATGGTTGGTTAATAAATTTGCTCAGCTACCTTTAAGAAAAGAGAAGAAGATTCTTAACGCGATGCACAAAGCAATTGAACAAGAAAAGACGCAGAGAAATAATCCCCAGGAAAAAGAGCAAGTACAACTTACCCTTGAAATGGCTAAGAAAATTGCTGAAAAGATCGCTCCCCACACAAAGAACGAAGATAAATATTATCAGGTTTTAGGGATGATTTTATGGTTCTCATCTTTTCGTCGTAGAACAGCAAAAATAGAGGATAAGGAATACGCAATAATAGGTAATGATGGAAAAGTAAATATTGAGGCAGTAAAGGCGTTAGTTGGAGAATTGGACAATTTATCCGAGAGTATTCAGGCTACTATAAAGCTATTGCCGGAAGAAGACCAAAACAAATATAATAGGTATCTATCTCTTAGTTTCTTAGTTGATCCACGAAATGAGAAAAATATTGAATATTTTAAAGAAGAGGCTAAGAGATCAGTAGCCCGTAGAATTCTAAATGAAGTGATAAGAAGCGAAGTGGCAAATAAAGAAGTAGAAAAAATAAGAAAATCTATTGCTTCTCTTAAAAATCCCAATTCTCAATCTGAACGTTTGAAAAGAATTTCAGATGCACTTATCTCTGAAAACAAGGAAGTTATGAAATTCTTATTTGGTGAAGATGATACAAATAATAAGATATATAAGTTTCTACAAATATATGCAGAAGAACTTGCCACAGAGATTCTTGAAGCAATAGATGAGGCAGAAAAACACTTTGGTTTTAAGGAAAATAAAGGGATTGCTACAGGTTTTAATTTAGATAGTAGGGATAGAGAAGATGAGATAAAAGAAGATTTCTCCTACACCATAAGAAAAATTTTAGAGGATAATAATAAGACTCCTGAAGATAAAGTAATGGCAATAGAATCTCTTTGTCACACCACAGAGAGGGATTTAAAGGTTCATCTTAGAGGAAAAGATAAGTTAAAGGAGTTATTAGGAGATGAAGAGGACATATTATCAGGATTTATTTTTGAGGGCATTACTAATCAGTTTATGGAATTAATTTTAAGTAAGATTAAAGATGAGAATACCAAGAATAAAGTAAAGGAAGAATTAGAAAAGATGATGACTAATTTAGTTTCTATGATTGAAAGATGGGCAGATGCAGAGGTGGAAAGAGAAGGAAAAGTAGGCTATTGGCAGAAAATAGAAGATGAAGATGTTAAGGATGTATTTACCAAGACTTTCGAAAATATTAAAACCTTGATTGCAGGACTCAAAAGTATAGAGGGACAAACAGAGCAAGGAAATTACAGAGATTACTCCTCAGTTATTAAGCAAATAGAAGAGATTATTAAGGATTTAGAAGATACTGATAGGGATAATCAAGGTGTTAATTTTGGGGTGGGATTAAAAGAAGCAGGAGAAGTGATAAATGATTTACTTAATAAAAAATTAGGTGAGGCAAAAGAGGAAATAAGAGAATTACTTATTGCCTATAGGAACTTGCTTACAGCTTGGAATAATGATAATAGAACTCCTGAAGAATGGAAAGAAAATAATACTCGTAGAATGGAAGAGATAAATGCGATGATAAGTCAGTTAAATAATTGGGATGAAAAAGAAGTAACTGATCAAGCGATTAAAGTTGAAGTTAATGGTAATTCTATTACATTGAAAGAACTACTTAAAGGATTAATAGATGCAATAGAACCAATAGAAGATAAAAACCAGCCAGCTTTAGTTTGCCTTAAATCAATTTTAGAATTAGCTCAAAAGAGTGAGGCACAGAAAGTGGTTAAACTTATTCAAGAAAAAGTTGAGGCAATAAATGAGGTAATGAAGGAAGCTGAGGATATTGTTAGAATTAGAAATAGGGGGAGTCAGACAGAGTTGATCAATAAAGACTACGATATAAAGAGAAAAGTTGCTGAATACGAGTATTATCGCAGGACACTATTATTCTTATATAATGTACCAGTAGTCTTAAAGGTAGTTATAGATGAAGATGGTAATGTTACTATTGAAGGCTTATCCCAAGCAGTTAAGGCTGTATTTAATAAATTGGATGATAAGTTTGTAATAGAAAATACAGAAGAAAACTTAAATAAATTCCTCTATCTTTTACGCTTGGGAGAAAAAGGAAAGATCCCCTTCTCCGAGATAGGGGAAGAAGTCTGGAGGATGAATTATGAAGAATTAAAAGGTAAGTATGATATACACGAGAAGGAGGATGTTGAATTTACCGATGAAAATGCACAGTACAGTCGAGGTAAGTTGATATTAGATAAATATATTGATAACCTTAGAGAATACAAAGATGAATTATCCCGTTTAAATTTAAATAAGAAGAATAATAAGGAGGAAATAAATAAGGCTAAGAAATTTTTAGAAGAAAAAGACCTTTCCGAGTTGTCAAAATATTTATTGCCTAAATCTGAGAGTGAAAAGAAAGTTATTATAGGTAAACTTGATGACCTAATAAATGACTTAGAAACAAACAAAAAAGGCGCTTTAACTTATGTTATTGAATCTTTAGCCGTAACCTTTGAAATTGAGAAAAGTAAGACCACACAACACATAATTGGATTGATATTAAAAGGTAAAATAAGAAAAGATACAAATGGGGAATACGAATTAAATCTTGGAAGAATAATTAATAAGTTAAATAAAGTTGTTTATGCCTATAGAGCAGATAATAGGAAAATCTTATCCTACTACGCCAATCCAAATTATAATAATCCCAATAAACCTTTATTAATAATGAATAAAGAAGGTAAGATTTTCATTCTTCTTGATGCAACTCCTTCTATTAACAATAATTCTTCTTCCCAAAATATTTCAATATATTGGCTTGTTCTTGATGAGAAAGGAGAGGTTAAAACCACGGAACCTATCGATGGTGAATTTACTGCGTATTCACCTATTCAATTATTTGAGGTCGAAGATAATGATACAAAATGGATGAGGAAAAATAAAGTAACAGGTATTCTTCAATTTACTCCATTAGAATTAGAAGAGGACTTACTGGGAAGAAAGGAAAGAGAGATAATTAAAAAATATTCACCCTGGCTTCTTTCTAAAGAAGAGATTTCTATAGAGGTAGTATTCAATAAATTAGAAGATTTATTGAATAACAATAGTAACAATATAGATTTTGATAATTTGAATTATTATTTATCTCTTCTATCAGAAGAACTTAGGGTAAGTCATCTAAAAGAAGAGGAGATAGAAGATGAAATAAATAAGATAAAAGGTAAAAAATTAAATATAAATAATAAAGAGGTGTATATCTTGTATCTTAATGGGTTATTGAGAGCATATGTAGTGGATTCTACAGAAGAATTCAATGGTAAGAGAGTTTATCATCTTAAGAAAAATCTGGAAGATAAAGAAATAAAAGATGTGGAGGAAGAAATAGAATTACCCCTCTCAGCAAGAAATGGTGATGAGATTTATATCTTTGAGGACGTAGTGAAAAGGAAAGCTGAACAGTGGCGCAAAGAACATCTAAGGCAAACAAAAGATAAGAATAAAAGGGCAATCCTAAGAAGGTTATCAAAGGTTGAATTTCAGGAAATAGAGGAATTTATACACCAGGGGGAGATTATAAAACAGCAAAGACAAATCAATGGGTGTGCAGACAAAAATCCTCTTTGGGAAGAAAGGATCATTGACTTGATTATTATCGGCGATAACAAGCAAACTGAAGGTGTAAGGAAGCTTGCTTTTCTTCATTTACTTTTTGATACTATAGCAATTGATGATTGGAAATATGTAAAATGGGTATTTAAGCAGTTAAAAATTGAATGGAATGGGGAGGAAAAAACCCTTACTAAGGCAATAAAGAGGATTGATTTTGAGAATATTTATACCAAAATAGATGTTGATTTTAATACAGAAAATGTTAATGAAGAAGTGCTTTTCACCTTCCCTACCGATTATTATGAAGAAAAACTAAAGCAATATTGGGATAAGAAAGATAACTTTAACATGGAAAAAGCATTAGATATGCTTTTAGGTTCGGTAGAATTTGTCTGCGAATTTCATAATCCTTTGAATACATTAATAGAAATAGTATTAGATAATAATTTAGATAAGGGAATTAGAAACAAAGCGATGGATGTAATAGCGAAAATTGCTGAGAATAATATTAAATTCATTACCCTTTCAGATATTGTTACCTTATTATCTCTATTAAGCGATGAAGACCAAGAATTAAGAAATAAATTTTCTTCACTACTACTAAAATGGACAGAAAGCAACGAAGTTAGTTTGGAGGATATTAAAGTTGGAGAAGAAGCGGTTGAGATTAAACCCGCTAATCAAAAACAATTAAATGATTTTGAGATTTCTGCCATAATTGCAAGGATAAATGGTATAATCATCGAAGAACAAACTCCCCAAGATGCCTCTGCAAGAGGATTGTCAAGAGAAGCAATTAATACTGAAGTTAGAAGATGTGGTGGAATTGAGAGATTTTTAGTGATTAGAGATGTTTTTGAATTAGATTTAATTAATGATGCCCCGGCTTTATTAGGTAAACCTATAGATATAAAGAAGCAACTACAACAAAAAGGAGTTAGATTTATTCGTGCACCACCTTCTTGGAACTTAGGTGTTGCTAACTATGTGGAAAACGGCATAACCTACATTATCCTACCTTCTAATGCTACTTCCCAAGAAATTGCCCATGAGATCTGGGCAGTGTTAAATCCCCATAAATCCCATCAAGAAAATCCAATCAAAAAAGGTTTAAGGAGAGAAAAAGCAGAATTAACTATAAGAGCTTCATTATTTGTTAAATTAAGAGATTGGCTTAATAAATTACTCTCAAGAATTATTGCTATTTTCTTGGGGAGAAAAGAGGTAGTTCGTGCCCAGTTAGAACGAGCCAAATATGAAGGTAGGATCAGAATAATTAAGCCGGAAGAACAAGTTCAGCTACAACATTTAATAAATTTAGCTCAAAGTTTAGGTTTAAAAGTAGAAGTAAAGGTAGTAGAAGGTGATTTCTCTGCCCGTGGTCATGCGGAAAGAGAAGGAAATAAAGTAACTATCTATGTGCGTTCTGGTAAAGATATTCAAGCCACATTCGCTCATGAATTAGGTGCGGCAGAAAGTTTACCTCATAAAGTTAATGTTATCTTAGAAAAAGTCTATGAACTCTATGGCATAGAGTTATTCAGAACCTTCCTTCAAGAACTTCTCAAACACTCCATTCAGGTAAGAGCTCCTAACGGAGATATCGTGGCGGTGGATGTAGCAGCAGAAGAGGAGAAGATAAGCAAATTAATATCTTCCATAGGGAAAGCTCAACAAAGGCCAGATGTTGTTCAGTTTTTAGGTAAAGATACATTAGCAAATATGCAAAACTTCTTAGAAGATGAAAGGATTTCTGCTATATTAACTGATTCAGCTTCTTTCTCAGAAGGCGCAATGCAAGCAGTTATTCTTAAAGGTTTAGAATATATAAAGATAGGATATTCTGTTGAGGAAACAGTTGACTACATCTGTAATTCCTTCCTTCCTTCCTTAGATGAACATAGGTATAGCATATTTAGGAGTATAGGCACGGAAATTGAAGTTTTATCTTTAGAAGACCAGATCTCTTCTTCCTACTCGATAAATACAGTAAGGTATATTTACGCAGATATGTTGGGAATGTCCTTGGGTAGAGATCCTTTAATTGAGTTTGCCTTTGAGCCTTCTTTTTCGTGGAAAACACAGGCAGAAATTATAAACTCAATGATTAATTTAGGTTTATTACCTATTAGTGGTTGGTTCAGTTTACATATTAGTGGAGTATACTCAGAGGGTTTAGATAAGTTTAAGTTACTTTCCAAAATTGTTAAATATATTGAGTTAATAAAATTGTTACTTTCTACTTCTGATGAGCGGATTATTTATTTTGCAAAGTGCAGGTGGAATCCTATAGCGAGGAAAGAGGGGGAAGACAATGTAAAAGTAACAAATGGCAATAAATCACAATATCAGGTTGATGAAAAAGATGGGAGTATTATACGTATAGAGTATCGCTCAGGAGACGTGGTTACAGGGAGAGAAAGCAATTCTTCTTATAGAGATTCATTAGAAACAGTGCAAGTTTTTCATGGCTTAATGATTTTAGCGGTAATTGTGACACTGAGGTTAGTAAGAAGCGCCAATCCAAAATTTAACCTTTTTGAGCAGAAACTTATTAAGGTAGTTGATGAGTTTGTGAGTACTATAGATGAGGTTATTGCTTCCGATGATGATTTAAAGAATATTTTTGAAAAGACTAATTGGTTTAGTAGTTGCGATGGCAATTTGATTAATATTATAAAATTACGAGTAGATAACCCCAAACTTGTTAAGAGAATAAAGGAAATACGCCAAAAGGCATTAGATGAGATAGAGGATATACTCAATAAATTACCGGAACTGGTAGTCATACCTGCTGATATCAATTTAATAAGAAATTTATCTATTATTAAAAGATTAACTCAAGAGGTAAAGCGCGAACGCAAGAATTTAACGGATATTAGTGAAGATTTGAGGGGGATAGGTATTGAATCCTTATTTCCTGATGATAGAAATATAATATGGAATATAATAAGGACTAGTGAGTCTCCCTTACTTAGGATGGAGCCGAGGTGTATTCTCTTACACTTAGACCCCGCTTTGCAGATACATTCAGATTTAGAACATTTATTATTAAATTTAAATAATAGAGAGAGAAGAAATACGAGAATAAGTGGTGAAAACCCTACAATAATACCGTGGTTCACAATAATGCCATGGTGGCGCAGAGTACCGAACTTTGTAAGGAGGATTTTGAATAATTTACGAATGTTTATTACTCGACTTCATCATAAAATTGTTTCCCTAGATATTGGTTTATTCTATAGTAAGATGATAAATAAAATAATAAAAAGTAAGGATATTGATTCAAGAGTAAGTAAATTTATTCACCCACTTATTATTATCGCTATTTTAGGATTACTAAGATTACTAAGAGATTTGATACGCGTACGTATTCCCTCAGATGCGAACTTTGATGCTTTACCAAGAATTTTAGGTAGAAGGATAGGGGGATGGTTAGCAGAAAAGTTAGAGAGGTTAAAATCTAATAACCCTAATTGGTTAGGTAGAATAGTGATGTACATATTTAATCATAGTGCGCATAAGATGTTGGATTTAGCAAGATTATTAAAGCAATCTATGGAAAGAGGGATGAATCGTAGGGATTTTATTAAGATTATAGCATTAATGGTTGTAAGTCTTTCTAAAATTCCATTTATAGGTTGCACTATTGATAATATAAATGATCCTGTTATTGGAGATGAAGGGTTAGCAGAGAGGC
>JAMWBQ010000063.1 GCA_023819315.1 Candidatus Omnitrophota bacterium | reverse complement strand
TTTTCAAAAATTACGATGGGAGATTGTATGCCAAAAATATTCTTTGGTTTCAAAGTAATCTCTAAATTTTCTTTCAAATTTATCGGTCTATAATGCGGCGTAAAAAAAATTAGTAGTAAATCTATTGGTTTATTCAAAATAATAGACTTTATCTCTAAGGAGATTTCCTTTATCGCTTCCTCTCCCAGAGGCTGGTCACTAAATCCTATCGCAAAAATCTCTATACTCATAGATATCACCTTATATTACACAACCTTTTATCTATCTTGTCAAGTTAAACCAATAAAAAGATTTTAGTAAGTTAGCCCAATAATCTTATAAGGTAGCATACAGTAAACTCTTTAGTACTCTAAAGTTTCTCAAAAATTCCCTGTATACAAAAACTAACGTTTTTGATATTATAAATAAATTAACTCATTGTTCGAGTATAGCTAAGATTATAGTCATTTTTATAAAGGAGGTTAGAACCATGGGGAGGAAAAAAGAAGAAATGAAGCGCATCCATCATAAAAAAATGAAAAAAGCTAAAGAAAAGGTAAAAATGTATATTAAAAAAGAAATTACTTACAGCCAGTTAAATAAACTAGCAAAAAAATTCTTAGAGAAAAGGATAAAATCTGAAAGAAGTGAAAAAATTTCCAAATGATGAAAATCCACTAAAAGACATATAGCTAACTGATAGACAAACAAACTCAACGGCAATAGTTTTTTGTCTCCCAGTGCCCACCATCTTATACTTTGTATTTAATATAATGAGCTTCTACTATTATCTCCTCATAATCTTGACGATACTCTCTATGTGCGGGTACATACTCTCTCTTACAAACGTAATGGGGAATCCATATTTTCTTCCCATAACAAAATTTCCTACAATAATAACTGTAAGCGCTCTGCTTTATCCCAATCACTGGCATAAATTCTACCAATAACCACAAATATAAAAATTAAAATAAATGTTAATAAAAATATCTTTTTCATCTAAGCTTACCTCCTTTAAATCCCTTCTCTCTATCCAAATCATAAAATCCTTCCATTCTCTCATTCAACAAACGAAATTGCTCTAAAGAAAGTATATTTCTAATCGCTATTATTTCCTCAATTCTTTTATCAAGCATCTTTCCCATTAAATCCTTTATATCTGAAACGATTCTTTCAACTTTAACCTTATCTATACTATCCTTATCTAACTCTTCTTTTAACTGTGTTCTTTTATTACGGAATTGTTCTCTTAATTCTCTTAAAGCCCTTTGTCTATCTTCTCTTAATTTACTTATCTTATCCTTCTGCTCAGGAGTAAGATTCAACTGAGAAATTACCTCTTCCCAACGTTTCTTATAAAATCCATAATCTTTCTTGTGGGTTTGCGAATAAACTAATAACTTATCTAAAGATAAATATTGACTAAAGATAATTATCCCTAATATTACAAAAAATTTAGGCTGTATTTTTCTCATCTCTATCACCTCCTTCACTTATCTTAGACAATATTAAATATAAAAAAGTTACTAAATTAAAAATCTAATTCACCATAACTATTGCCGTTGTAAAAGAAACTTACCTGCTCAAATAAATATTCACTTACAAGTTTTTGTTTACTATAGGATAGATTTATAGTTAAACCTATAATTAAGAAAACAATTATTGCACACAAAGTAAAAGCTACCCTATATTTTAATATCCCATTACTAATAAAACCTAAAATATATTTTATACTCAAACCCCTCTCTTTATTCCTGGAAAGTATATAATTCTTAATTTTTACCCATACTAACTCAGGTGGTTTAATTTCTTCCTCTTCTCTTAAGGGTTCTCTGATTTCTTTAACCAATGACTCAAAAAAACTACGGCAATCTAAACATAGAGATAGATGCTTATCCACTTTCTCTTTTAATCCCCTACTAATTTCATTATCAATATAATCTGCCAAAATTATCTTACGTATTCTTCTACAATTCATTACTACCCCCTTGTTATCTTTCCATATCTTTAACTATCTTCAATAAAGTTTGCCGTGCACGCCTTAAGCGAGAACGCACAACATTAGTATTGACCTTCAAAGATGTGGCTATCTCCTTATAACTTAATCCTAACTTTTCTCTTAAAACAATAACTGCTCTCTGTTGAGGATTGAGTTTATCCAAAATATATGATACCAAATACCTCCTATCAATCGCATCTTTATCTTCCTGGCTATACCTATCAGACAGATAATTTTCTATTGCAAGCCTGTGATTATTTTCTCTTTTAAGCTTCCTATAAGTATTAAAAGATGTATTCAAAGTTATACGGTATACCCAAGTTTTTAAAGAAGAGTAAAGTTTAAAATTTTTTATATTCTGATAGATTTTTAAGAATACCTCCTGAGTAATCTCTTCAGCAATTTGCTGTTCGTTAACTACGCCTTTGGCTACGGTATATACGAACCCACTCATTCTGCGATAGATAATCTCAAAAGCAGAAATATCTCCTTCTTTAGCTAATTTTATAATTTCTTCGCATATCTCTTCCATCTCTTCTCAATAAATTAGACAAACTTTTTGCCTAAAAAGTTACGCTATAAATAAATAGGAAGGTAAATTTTTTATTCTTGTAAGCTAAAATTCCCTAGGACTAAATCTGTAAAAATTTTTTTTGGAAATCATCATCGTTTTCATATCTATTAAGTAAATCGATAATCGTCGTTGGTGACTTTTCATTTTCTATCTGAACAATTCCAAATTCTGTAATAGCGTAATTTTTTTTAATAATATGTGCACACATCTTCTCTACCAATTCTAAACATAACTTTTTATTCTTCAATAAATTTAGAAGACGTTCACAAAGAACTATCTGCCTCTCTTCCTTTAAATTTGAATAAGTATCGACTATAATCTTAATTTGACTAATATCACATTTAGTCCGCATAGCTTTTAGTATAATATTAACATTGTAAGCTTTAAAAAATTCTTGGTAATCTTCCCAACTACTTCCATTAATATGAACGAACTTTTTAAAGAACTCCTCCCAATCTTTCTCAAGAAAAGTTTCCGCAACGAACTGGATAAACTCTACTACTTCTCTCCTTCTACACAATCTATGAGCATGGTCTATAGAAACAAGAAGATCTATTATCCTCAAATAACTATCTTTTTTAATTTCACCTTCTCCTCTAACATACTTAATATCTTCCATAATTTTATTACAAACTTCCTGTCCATATTTTTGGATAAATTTTATAAATGCCTCTCTAAGTTTAATATCACTTAATCCACCTAAGTAGAAATCTGATATTCGCGCCAAAGAAATTTTCTTAATTAATTCTTCTTTATTATGGCAGAACCATAAAGAGAAACCCAATTTATCTTCTATATCTTCGATATTACCGCTAAAAGATGCATAGCCGTACTTAATGACATCTTGAGCAAAAGGAAAATTCTGAAGTAAACAAACGATATTTTTTGCCTGCCAACTTTCATAAATCTCCAAAGAATTAATAAATTTCTTCACCCCACTATTAAGTAATATACCACTATTTACTACATCGGCATCTTCTAACAACTTTGCCATCCTATAAATAAATTTTTCTTCTTTAAGATGTAAGTAAGGAAAAATTTGCTCAAATAATCCTTTATCGCGAGAAAAAATCTTATATAAAGAATCAAAATCACAATCGTCTATACTATGATTCTTAAAGTAATTAACAAAACCACTATGTTCGAAGAGTAAAATAAGATGGACAGACTTTTGTTTCATCATTAAACTTACTATATGTGGATACTTGATTAATTCTAAAACTGTAGACAAGTATTTTACCAGCTCTTTATCCCAACCTAATTCAAAAGCATGTAACCAAAGAGAGAGGAATTCTTTAGTTGATACTCTTTTCATATATGTCTCCCCTTTATCTTTACATAAACTAATAAATTCAAGATAATTAACAATAGCTAATGGGTTAGGGGAGAACTTTTTAATTTCAAAAATAACTGGATAAAGAATTGACCTTATATCTTTCCTCTCTTTAACCATATCTATATAATTTCTATATTTTTCATCATTGATATAAGAAAGAAATTCTTCCTGTTTAATATCAGTAAAATATTTAAATCCCTTTCTATCCATACGATAATCGAGCATAATTCTTTGACGATAAACCCATAATGCTAAAGGCAAATAAAGATTATTGTCTATAATCGGTATACGCGACTCTAAATACGATGATTTCTCTCTCTTAATGATGGAATAAAGATGAGGTTCAAATAAAGCTATAAAAAATCCAATTTTAGTTTCCTCGCTCAATAGACCGCCTATCCTTTCCATAATAACTTTTTTTATATAACTGTTAGTAAATTCTCCCAAAAAAAGATTGTTAACATCAAAATACAAACCATCAATAAACAGTGCTGATATTCGCATTAATGGTAAAAGTTTTCTCTCATAAATTAAAATGTTTTTAAAGATATCTACTTGTTTATACTGGGATACCTGTTGAGATAAAATTGTTTTTGTAAAATTCTTTATATAATCTTCTAAACTAAATCCTTGAGATAAATTTTGTGATAGAGAAACCAGCTGAGAAAATATAGGTAAGTTAACAAATACATCTATACCTTTATGAAATCTTGATATTATATCTTGCAAAACCAATTTCTGATCTATCCTTCCATTAAGGGAAGATAACTTACTGCTAATATCTAACTCCGGTAGAGGAAAGAAATATCCCCCTTTATCCTTCTCAATTGGAAAAATAATATCAATTTGTCCACCCTTATTCTGCCCAAGGGCAGCAAAGGTAACTCTATAAAAACTCTTTTCTATAATCTTAATTAAAGAAGGCTGGAATGAAAAAATAACTCTGGGAAGACGTTTATAAAATTTATATAGAGTAACTATAATATCTTCCCTGCCTAAAAGACGCAAAAATACCTCTACCCCAAAATTTCTTTGTTTAACTGATTCTCCCATATCTAATAATGACTTAAGTTAATTATAACTCTGATTTTTCAAACAAGGAAATTAAAATTGTTATAAGTAATATTTAAGCTAATGTAAGAAGATGATTAGAAAAGTTAAACTAGGATTGGTAAGTTGTGAGCAAACTTTTATCTTTGCTTTTCCATTTCTTAAATCTCTCTGTTATCATTTGAATATAACTTTTTACTTTTATAAAAGTATCTTGTCCAATCTTTTTAACGATGGGAAATTTTTCTTTTATTAAGGTATCTATATAATCTCTGTGAGTGCCATAAAAATAACCACAAAAGAAAATAAATACAATAATTACTAAATTCCTCATAAATCTTATCATAATTTTCTTGTTTTAAATTTTTACAATTTTTTATTGAAAACTAATTGGCACTTCTTCTGTCTAATTTACCATCGTATCTTTTACCTCTTTTAATATTCAACTTGGCTTTTATATTTTTAAAAACATTCGATGGTTTTATCTGAGACAATTTATACTGTCGGTTATTAATCCCCTTCATTACAAACAAATTTAGCAAAATAATGTTCTTTAACTTTTCTTATAAAAGCTCTCACTAATTCTCTATCTTTCTCTCCTGGTAATCTTTCTACCCCGCTACTTACATCTACGGCGTATGGTTTAACCTTCTCTATAAAATGAGTTACATTCTCCACAGTAAGCCCACCGGAAATAATTATTCTATCTTTTACATTCGCTAACCTATTTAAGAATATCTCATCCAAAGTTTTCTTACCCCTTTGTTTATCTTCCCAAGAAACATCAAAAAGATATGCACTAACTCGATAAAACTTTGAGTTTTTTAAAAAATCTTCGTAAGAAAAAAATGTTTTTATTACTCTAAATCTTGACATAAAAAAATTACAATAAATTGGTTTCTCCTTACCATGGAATTGTAATGTGTCTAATCCTATAAAAGAGGCAAGTCTATATACTTTATCTTTTTCTTCATCTACAAAAACACCTACTTTGGAGATAAAAGGACCTAAATTTTTTACTATACTTTTAGCCAATTTAGGGGAAATATAGCGAGGGGACTTCCTCCAGAAAATGAACCCTAAAGCATCTGCTCCAGAGTCATTGGCAAAGAGAGCATCTTCCAAATTAGTTATCCCACAAATTTTTACTTTAACCATCGATCATTAGCTCTCTTATCTTATTGGCTATGTCAAAAGCTTTCATCAATGTCTCACCTACTAACGCAGCATCTATTCCCAACCCTTTTAACCACAACATATCCTTACGCTCTTTTATACCACTCTCACTTACTTTAACCACATCGTTAGGTATGAAGGAAACCAACTTGTTAGTTGTGTTCAAATCCACTTCTAATGTATCTAAACTCCTATTATTTATACCAATAATATCAAATTTAAAAGGTAATATTCTTTTTAATTCTTTTGAAGTATGTATCTCTACTAACACATCCATCCCCAAATCTTTTGACATTTCATAGAGATGTGTCAATCTTCTATTGTCAAGGATTCTTGCAATAAGTAAAATTGCATCAGCACCGGCAACTCTTGATTCTAAGACCTGAACCTCGTCAATAATAAAATCTTTCCTTAAAATTGGTATATCGGTTAACTCTCTGATTTGGGCAAGAAAGCTTGTTTTACCTAAAAAAAACTCTTCTTCCGTAAGAACAGAAATGGCATTTACTTTACAATCTATAAATGTTCTGGCTATCTCTTTTATATCAAAGTCTTTACGCAATACACCACTTGATAGAGATGCTTGCTTTAATTCAGCTATAAAGGAAATTTTACCTTCTCTATGTATTGCTCTTTTAAAAGACTTAGGGGGAGGCGACTTCTTAGCTAAAATTGAAAGATTATCTCTGTTTTTCCTTAGTATCTCTACTTTTTTTTTCCTACTCTCTAAAATAAGAGAAAGGATATTATGCATTTAAATAACCCTTAATTTTGTTCTTCTCTAAAAAATCTCTAAACTTAATATACTTATCTTTAACTTTACCACTATCTATAAGCTGAGAGGCTAACTCTACCCCTTCCTTAAAGTTACCTACTTTACCAAGAAGATAAAAACAACAACTGGCATTAGCTAAAACAATATCTCTACAAGGACCTCTCTTACTATTGAATATATCCATAATTATCTTAGCGCTATCTTGAACGGTTTTTGCTTCAATATCCTTTAATTTACAACGTTTTAAACCAAAATGGGAAGGGAAAATATTAAATTTATTAATTTTTCTTTTATCTAAAAAAGCTACCTCCGTTCTACCCATAATCGAAACTTCATCTTTAACCTTATCACCAAAAACTACAAAAGCTCTTTTTAAATCTAATCTTTTTAACACTCTAACCATCTTATAGACCAAATCTCTCCCTGATACACCCAAAAGTTGATAATCGGGTAAGGCAGGATTACATAACGGTCCTAATATATTAAAAATGGTTCTTATACCTATCTCTTTTCTTATAGAGGCTACAGATTTAAATGCCTCGTGATATAAAGGAGCATAAAGAAACCCTATCCCCAATTTTTTTATCGCTTCCTTCATAACTTCTTTAGAAGCGTTTATATCTATCCCTAAAGCTTCTAAAACATCAGCACTTCCTGAAGAAGAAGAAATAGCTCTATTACCATGTTTAACCACCCTTATATTAGCACTACTTACTACAAATGCCACAGCAGTTGAAATATTAAATTTTTCTACTCCCGAACCTCCTGTACCACAAGTATCTACAACTGGTTCATCATCCAACTTACCCCCTAACAACCCTTCTCTTACGTTTATTTTCCGGGCTTTTTCTCTGGCTACAAGGGAAGCTCCTAAAATCTCCTCTTCTTTTTCCCCTTTCATCTTTAATCCTATTAGAAAGGAAGCTATAAGAACACCTGATACTTTGTTTTCTAATATCTCTAAAAAAACTTTCTTTGCCTCTTCTAAGGTTAAATCTTTACCTGCTACAATCTTCTTTATCGCCTCTTCAATCATAAACATAAAAAATTTTTTAAAATGGCTCTTCCCTCTGATGTAAGAATAGATTCGGGATGAAACTGCACACCAAACACAGGGTAACCTTTTAATTTTACTCCCATTATTATACCATCATCGGTTTCAGCATTTATTATTAAGTTTTTAGGTAAATCTTTTCTTTCTATAATTAAAGAATGGTAGCGGGTAGCAAGAAAGGGATTAGGTATACCTCTAAAGATATATTTATTATTATGGTATATCAAAGATACTTTACCATGCATTACCTTAGGAGCTTTAACTATTTTACCTCCCATAAAATAACCAATACACTGATGTCCTAAACATACCCCTAAAATAGGAACCTTCTTATAAAAACGAGCAATTACTTCACAACTAATCCCTCCCAAAGTATCCGGTCTACCTGGACCGGGAGAAATGATTATTCTCTCAGGATTTATCTTTTCTATCTGAGAAATAGTAATCTTATCATTCCTATAAACACAAGTATCTGAACCTAATTCTTCTACATACTGAACGAGATTATAAGTAAAAGAATCGTAGTTATCAATAATTAGGACCATAAGTTAATTTCTAACTTTTTTCTCTCTTTATTTTTGCTCCCAAAATTTTAAGTTTCTCGTCCAGTTTCTCATAACCACGATCTAAGTGGTAAATTCTTAAGATTTCTGTTTTACCTTTAGCTACTAATCCAGCAATGACTAAAGCTGCTGAAGCCCTTAAATCAGAAGCCATAACTTCTGCACCTACAAGATTTCTATTACCTTCTATTATAGCATAAGGACCACTACGTTGTATACGTGCTCCCATACGGTTCAATTCAGAAACATGCATAAACCTATCAGGGTATATTTTCTCATTAACTAAAGAGATTCCCTCAGCTAAACATAAAGCAACCATAAACTGGGCTTGTAAATCCGTAGGAAAACCGGGATAGGGTAAAGTAGTAATATTTGTTGGACTTAGTTTCTTAAAAACATCTATATGTATCTTGGAATCGCTCACAGTAATATTTGCTCCAATCTTCTTTGCTGTTTCTATTACTGCTGTAAGATGAAGAGGATTAATCCCCGAAATAGTTAAAGAAGAACCTGTAGCTAAAGCGACGGCAATAAATGTCCCTGCTTCTATACGGTCAGGAATGACTTTAAATTCCGCTCCTCCTAAAGACTTTACCCCTCTCACTCTTATTAAGTGTGTTCCTTCCCCTTCAATATCTGCACCCATCTTTTTTAAAAATAAAGCTAAATCCACTACTTCCGGCTCACAAGCAGCATATTCGATGGTAGTTTCTCCTTCTGCTAACGTTGCTGCCATCAAAGTATTATCGGTAGCAAGCACAGAAGAACCAAACGCTCCTCCTAAAAAGATGTGTGCACCCCGTAACTTCTTAGCTTCACCTACACAGTAACCTCTTTCAATATTTAGTTGTGCTCCTAACTCTCTTAAACCTTTAATATGTAAATCCACTGGTCTAACTCCAATTATACATCCTCCGGGAAAAGAAACTTTAGCCTTCTTTCTTCTCGCCAATAACGGACCCAATACACAGAAAGAAGCCCGCATAGTTCTTACCAATCTATAAGGAGCAACGTATCCCCATTTTTTAGGTTTCCTCTTTATTATTAAAACACCACCTTCAAAAATAACTTCCTTCCCAAGAATATCTAATATTTTAATCATCGTCCTCACATCAGCTAAATCAGGGACTCCTATTATCTTACACTCTTCATCGGTAAGAAGCGTTGCTGCCATGATAGGTAAAGTTGCATTCTTTGACCCACTTACCTTAACTTCTCCTTTTAAGGAAGATTGATATACTACAAATTTATCCATAATACCTTTCCCATCTACTTATTAACTCT
>JAMWBQ010000062.1 GCA_023819315.1 Candidatus Omnitrophota bacterium | reverse complement strand
AGAATCTCTATATCACAGTTATTACAGGAACCTGCACTTATATGGTATACCCAAAGGGACTTGGTTAAAATTTTCTCTCTTAAACCCATCTTAGTAACCTAAAATTGACAAAAACATTCCTATCATTCCCAAGGGAAACAAAAAAAACCAAAATAAACTAAGAACATCTTTTACCCTTAAGCGGGGATTGATATTTTTGATTACAGAAATAATTAAAATTATTATAAGGTATTTGTAAACAATTTGCCAACCTAAATTTTTACCCATAAATAAAGCGATAACTAACATTGGTAGAGAAAAATAGAGGAGTGCTCTTGCTACTTTATAAAATCCTAAGAGTGGCCCACCGTACTCAATCAATACACCCGACATTATCTCTTGCTCTGCCTCACTTATATCAAAAGGGACAATCCCTAATTTAGCCTGTAGATAAAACAACGCTAACAAAAAACCTATTATTCCTGAAACACTATTAATGTAAGAAGTACTCATCTGTTTATCCAATATTTTTTCTAAAGAAAAAACACCTCCTGACTTAATGATCACAATTAGTAAACTCAAAATAAAAACAAACTCGTAGGCAAGCATAAGCTTTACCTCTCTTGTCCCCCCCACAGTGGCTAAAGGATTAGAAGAAGAAAAAGCACCTAAAATAATAAAAAGTGAGGGAATAATTAATAGATACAGAATAACAAATAAATCTCCTAAAAAACCTTCTCTTAAAAAAATAATTCTATCTAATATAATCGTAACTAAAATTAGCGAAGATAAAGTTACTAGAGGAGAAAGAACAAAGATTACTCTATTAGCTTGGGAAGGTATTATCTGTTCCTTAGAGAATAGTTTTAAGATATCAATAAAATTCTGGTACCACGGAGGTCCTACCCTATATTGGAAACGGGCAGTAAGTTTTCTTTCTAACCACCACCCCCAGCCTCCTATAAAGAAGGAGAAAAATAATAACACAAAAAGAATTAAATTCTCACCTTTCATTTCTTCTTATAGAGAACTCTATCATCAAATAACCATTTATTCTTGCTCCTTACCGCTAAATAATCAGAGACTATATATATACCCTCTTCTACACTCTCCCCTTCTATATTCTCAAGAGAAATCGCATTGTAAGGGCAACTTCCTATACAGGAAATATTATCCCTACCTATACATAAATCACATTTAGAAACAAGAAAAGTTAAGAAATCGGGGAGAATAACTCCAAACGGACAAGCAATACTACAAGTTTTACAAGAAGTGCATAAGAAACTACTCCTCTTAACCATACCATTAGCATCTTTCTTTAAAGCTTTACGATAGCAAGAATTAACACAAGGAGAATCTTGACACCTCCTACATACCAAAGCAAACGTAACAAACTCTCTAAGAGAAGTAATACCAGCATTTTCAAAATGATAGATATAACTACACTTTATTACACATTCAGGGCAACTATCACATTTTTCTAAATCAACAAATAACCTTTTCATAATCAGCTATTTATTAACTCTATTTTAACTAAGGGGATTTTTACTAATCCCATATATCCTCTATCTCATTTATATCGGCAAATCTAAACACCGGACCATCCTTACATACATAGTATTTACCTAATCTACAGTGACCACATTTACCTAAACCGCAACTCATATTTTTCTCCATAGAAAGATATATATTCTCTGGCAAGAACCCTAACTCTAAGAGTCTTAAAGTAGTAAACTTCATCATTATTGGTGGACCACATACCACTCCTACTGCTTGTTTAGTTAACAAAGGCAAATCGTTTAGAATAGTAGTTACCACTCCTACGTTACCACGCCAGTTCTCATCTCCTCTGTCCACAGTGAGACGTAAGTGAACATTCTTAAATTTTAGCCAACTCTCTATCTGGTATTTATAAACGATATCCTGAGGTGTTCTCGCCCCATAACATATAACTATCTTTTTAAATTGTTCTATACGGCTAAACAGAGTAAAAATTAAAGAACGAAGAGGAGCTAATCCTACACCTCCTCCTACAATAAGAATCTCTTTGTTAACAAAACTATCTACAGGATAACCGTTACCGTATGGTCCCCTTACACCCAATTTTTCACCGGAACTTAACTTGTGAAAGAGGGAAGTAACTCTTCCTACATTCATAATAGTTATTTCAAACTCATCCTTCACATTTGGGTCAGAAGAGGGAGTAAAGGGTGCTTCTCCTTTACCAGGGTAAGTTAACTCTACAAACTGGCCGGTCTTAAAAGAGAAATTCCTCTCCGGCTTAAGAACAAATGTTTTTATAGTAGGTGTCTCCTCAATTACTTTGGTAACCTTTACTTCCCAAGGAGTATACAGCATAATCTTAACAGAACTAAATTACAATTTAGATAACTTATTATCCTCTTCCAATCTTTTAAAAATATTTCGTAAATCTATTTTCCCCGGACAACATTCAATACACCGTCCACAACCTGTACAGGCGTAAATACCCAATCTATCAGGAAAGAACTCAAATTTTTTTAGATAACGATTGCGTAATCTTTTACTTCTAAACAAAAGCGGATTTGCTCCTCCTGCTACCTTAGCAAAATTCTTATACTGACAACCGTCCCAGGTTCTTCCTCTTAATAAATTCTTATCTTTCTCATCATCAAAGATAAGAAAACAATGACAGGTAGGACAATTCATAATACAAGCACCACACTCCACACAATGTTCTGCCTCCTCCTGCCATATATCATTTTCGTAACCACTTTTTACTAACTGATAGAGGACTTCTCTGTTAACCAATCCTTGAGAGATGAGCTGTTTAGATAGCTGTTCTTCTACGTTTTTTCTTAACTTTAAATTCTTTTCTAACCATGTATCTGGTGGCTCTTGAAAAAAATTACTATTTTCTTTTATTAACTTCTCTCCTTTCTCTGAACCAACTTCTATCAAATATAAATCATCTACCAAAGATAAATTTAAATCAAAGTTTGCTTCAGGATAAGGTTTAATATTTAAATTCAGGCAGAAACAAACCTCTTTAAAACTTCTGCAATCACTGGAAATAATAATGTTATTCTTACGAAAGAAATTATAACTTCCATCTATCTCATCTGTTAGAAATACGTAATCCTGAATATTTAAAGATTGGATATCGCAACTTTTTGCTCCTACGATACAAAATGGTCTCTTTTTTAACTCAACATCTTTATAATTTATACTGATTAACTCTTGGCAAGGAAAAAAGAATTGACGGATAGAACTAATACATCGATAATCGTTAAAATTGAATTCACCATTAAAATTTATCCACCTATAATTATTCTCTATCTGAGAAGGTATAACTACATTATAAACAGAGGAAAGTTTCTCTAAAAAATTAAGGAAGGCTTTCTTGGTTATAGCATAAATTCTCTTCATCATAAAAAATTCTAATTTTATAAATAAGAATTTTACAGGAATAAAGAAGTATACCAATAAATTAAATCTTGTCAAGGGATAACCTTTAATGTAAGATATACAAAGTATGAAAGGTAAAAAAAGTGTCCCTATATGTGGATTTTTACTTCATATTACCCATTATGACCCCGAGTGGTATAAACTAAAATCTAAGGAGAAGCCATTTGACTTAGATTTGGGGATAGAAATCGTAGAGGAAATAAAAAAGGTAGGATTAAATCTATTAATCATAGATTGTGGTGATGGGATAAGATATAATTCTCATCCTGAATTAGCCAGATGTTATACTCTCCCCCCTAGCTATCTAAAAAAATTGGTAAAATATGCTCAAGAAAATGGTATAGAGGTGGTTCCCAAATTAAATTTCTCTCAAAGCGGATACCATCATCATAACGATTGGTTTTATCCTTACAATGAACTTTTTGACAATCCCCAATACTGGCAGATAGCTTTTGATATAATCGATGAATTAATAGAAATATGTCAACCTCAACACTATTTTCATATCGGTATGGATGAAGACCACGATAGGGCAATTTCCCAATACATAAAAGCTATAAAGACTCTCAGGAATCATCTTAAACAAAGAAAACTAAAAGCTCTTATGTGGAATGACTCCGCACAATCGGGAAGAGCTTTAGTTCACGCAGAGAAGGTTATGTATGCGGAAGATAATATTCCTAAAGATGTTGTACAAATACTCTGGGACTATAATAATTTTCAACCAAGGGTTATTAAGCGATTAGTGGAGAAAAAATTTGAAGTATGGGTTGCCCCTGGTAAAGAAGTTGAGCAAGTGATAAAATGGAAGAAACTATTACTTTCATTAGGAGGTAAGGGCTTAATTATGACTACTTGGATACCCACTTCGCAATCTAACCGTAAAGAAATTATAAGTTTAATTAGAAAAGTTGGTCCAATCTATACCAGGGAGGAAAATTTATGAAAAGGGCAAAAAAAGTTGATAGAGAGTGGAAAATTGTCCATAAAGAGATGACGAAAGAGGGCATCAAATTAGCGTTCAGAGATAACTGTGAATATGCGCTCTCTAAGGACCAATATACCGCTACTACTAACGACCACTTTTGGGCATTAGCTTTAGCTATCAGGGATAGAATTGTAGAACGGTGGATTGTTACCCAACAGAAGTATCATCGGGAAAATGTTAAACGCGTATACTACCTATCTATGGAATTCTTAATTGGTAGGCTTTTGGATAACTACATTATCAATTTAGGATTAGAAAAGGAAGTTAGTTCTGCCTTAGAAGAGATGGGATACAACTTTAAGGAAATTGAAGAACAAGAACAGGACGCTGGCTTGGGTAACGGTGGATTAGGAAGATTAGCTGCATGTTTTTTAGATTCTATGGCAACTTTAGGTATTCCCTGCCATGGTTATGGTATTCGTTATGAGTACGGTATATTTAATCAAAAAATTAAGGATGGTTATCAAGTGGAAATGCCTGATGAATGGCTAAAATCAGGTACTCCCTGGGAATTTGCCCGTTCAGAGTATCCCGTAAAAGTTCACTTTTATGGTAAAACAATTAATTTTTACGACAAACAAGGTAAATTTCGGGTAAAATGGGTAGACACGGAAGATGTTTTAGCTGTGCCTTGCGATCTACCTATACCAGGTTATAAAAATAATACGGTTAATACTCTAAGATTATGGTCAGCTAAAAGCACAGAGGAATTTGATTTAGAGTATTTTAACAGCGGTGACTACGAACAAGCTATGCAAAAAAAGATTATCTCAGAAAGTATCTCTAAAGTTCTATATCCTAACGATGAAGTAAGTAGAGGTAAAGAATTGCGTTTAAAACAGGAATACTTTTTTACCGCTGCCTCTATTTCTGACATTATAAGGAGATTTAAAGCAGAAAATAGTGATTTAAGGAAACTACCTGATAAAGTTGTTATTCATCTTAATGATACTCACCCTTGTTTAGCCATTGTGGAGTTAATGCGTATCCTCCTTGATGAGTATGAGTTTGATTGGGATACAAGCTGGGATATTGTGCAAAAAACATTTGCCTACACTAATCATACCTTAATGCCTGAGGCATTAGAATTGTGGCCTGTATCTCTATTAGAGAAGGTTCTTCCCCGACATTTACAAATAATTTATGAAATCAATGCTCGCTTCTTAAACGAAGTCTCCCAACAGTTTCCCGGTGCTAACGAAAAACTTCGTAGAATGTCAATAATTGAAGAAAACTACCCTAAAAGTGTCCGTATGGCAAATTTAGCTATTGTAGGAAGTTTTTCCGTTAACGGTGTATCTAAGTTGCACTCTCATCTACTAAAAACTAAATTTTTTAAAGACTTTGCTACATTCTTCCCAGAAAAATTTAACAATAAAACTAATGGAATAACTCAAAGACGATGGTTACTAAAAGCTAATCCTTTACTTTCCCATTTAATAAATCAAACTATAGGAAAAGGTTGGATAACCGATTTAGAAAAAATAAAAAAAATATTGCCTTTTAAAGAAGAAGCCTCTTTTAGAAAAAAATGGCAGGAGATAAAACTTGAAAATAAAAAGGAATTAGCAAAATATATAAGCAGAACCACAAATATTATTGTTGACCCAGCGAGCATGTTTGATATACAAGTTAAACGTATCCATGAATATAAACGGCAACTACTTTTTTGCTTCTATATAATATCTCAATACTTAACTATCAAAAACGAACCAAATAGATTTATTCAACCAAGAACTTTTATTTTGGGAGGTAAAGCCTCTCCTGGTTACTATATGGCAAAACTAATCATCAAATTTATCAACAGCGTAGGAGAAATTGTTAACAGGGACAAAAAGGTTAATGACAAAATTAAAGTGGTATTTATAGAAAACTACCGTGTATCTTTAGCAGAAAAAATAATACCTGCAGGAGAATTATCCGAACAGATCTCCACAGCTGGTATGGAAGCTTCTGGAACAGGTAATATGAAATTTGCTCTCAATGGAGCATTAACTATTGGAACTTTAGATGGCGCTAACATTGAGATAGCGGAAAGTGTAGGTAAAGAAAATATCTTTATTTTTGGACATACTGCCCAAGAAATAGAAGATATTAAAAATAGGGGTTATGACCCGCAAGAATATATAAAAAAGTCTCCTATCTTAAAAGAAATATTCTCTCTAATAATGGGAAACTTCTTTTCTCCCTATCATCCGGGTATCTTTGAACCTATAATTAAAACAGTCTACAATATAGATACATTCTTTATCTGCGCAGATTTTACCTCCTATGTAAATAAACAAGAAGAAGTAGCTCGTCTCTACCAGAACAAAGAAGAATGGACAAAAAAATCAATAATAAATGTTGCAAACTGTGGCAAATTCTCCAGTGATCGCACGATTAAAGAATATGCTCAAGAAATTTGGAAAATAAAACCTATCCAAGTATAAATAAAAATTTTAGCTTTACCTTTACAAAAAGGATAAAATATGTTATATTAAATGTCAGAAGTAGTTCAGGGAACGGCATAATCAAAAAAGGGGGTAAATGAGAAGAAGAGAAGGAAAAAATAATTTTTAAAAGGGAATTTTGTTATTTAGAAGATTTTAAAATTTAAAAGGAGATAAAGAAAATGGAAGAAGAGAAAAAAATATATATTGGTAATTTAGATTTTGGTATCACAGAAAACGAAGTCCAACAACTACTTATAGAAAAAGGAATTTCTGCTAAAGAAGTAAAGATTATAAGTGATAAATTTTCTGGAAGGTCAAAAGGGTTTGGTTTTGCCGAATTTGAAACTGAAGAGCAAGCTCAAAAGGCAATTGATGCCTTAAATGGTCAAGAAGTAAAGGGTAGAACTTTAAGAGTTAGTAAAGCACAAAAGATGCGTCCTCGCCGGGAAAATTTTGGTAGAGAAAGAAGCCATTCCGAAGGTAGAAGATTCTCACGTTAAATCCTGCCATAAACCAGTAGAAGGATTTCGCCGTTCCCCTTCTACCCTTTTAAGGCAACTTTGACAGTTGATTTTTAACTTAATTTTAAAGCGATTTGTTACACTAAAACATCTCAAAATTAAACAGAAATCCACAATAATTACGAATTTCTAATTTTTACTCAAAGGTAACCTTATAACAAAGGTAGTTCCTTCTTTTACTTTAGAGAAAACTTCAATACTACCTCTATGATTTTCTATGATACGATAAACTATAGATAGCCCTAAACCTGTTCCTCTACCAACCTCTTTGGTAGTAAAGAAGGGGTCAAATATCTTAGGAATATTTTCAGGAGGTATACCAATCCCATCATCGCTTATCTCTATTACCGCCAAATCGTTATCTTTTTTTGTTCTCAAATTAATATTACCTGATTCCTTCAGAGCCTTAATTGCCTCTTTGGCATTAACTATAATATTAGTAAAAACCTGCATAATTTCGTTAAAATTACCGTCTATATATATAAAATTATCCTCTTTATGTTTAGTTATTTCAATTTTATCCTGTAATAATTGGTATTCTAAAAAAGCACAAACTTTATCTACTATTTGATTTAAATCTATCTTTTCAAATCTACCACTTGTCTTACGAGCATATTGAAGAAGTAACTCTACGATATTCTTACATCTACGTGCACCTTCACCTATTATTTCTAACATTTCCCGATAAGGACCTTTATCTATATCCTTAAGGAGCATCTCGGCATTAAGTAATATCGCTCCTAAGGGATTATTTATCTCATGGGCAACCCCACCCGCTAATACACCTAATGTAGCCATCTTCTCCGATTGAATAAGTTGTGCCTCTGCTGTTTCCAATCTCCTACGTACACCAGCGTGTAAACGAGCATTAACTAAAGCAATAGAAGCATAACTACCTAACAATTCCACCAATGCCAAATCTTGAGAATTAAAAGCCTCGGCTATATTTTTCTTATCAATATAGATTAAACCAATAATCTCTGATTTATCCGTCTTCAAAGGAACGCATATGACCGAGCGAATATCCAATGCAGCAATACTTACAGAAGCGGAAAACCTACTGTCACTCTGAGCATCGGTAAGTAATATTGAGCTCTTATTCTCCAAAGCCTTCCTTACAATAGACCTACTAAAATTCTCTAATATAACTTTATCTTTCTCTTCCGATTTACCTTTTATACGCACTACCTGTGAATAAAGCTGACCTTTCTCATCATGAAGAATAAGGAAACCTCTATCAGCTTTGGTAATATTCATAGTATATTCTATAATGTTATTTAAAACATCATCTAAATTTAAACTGCTGAGAACTAATCTAATAAATTCATCTAAAACTTTGTTATGGAAGGAAATTACGGGTGAATTCTCTTTAACATCAGTAATCATTGCTCTTCTCCTTTCTCCAATATCCTTCTGGGTTATCTTAACTTTCGATAACCAAAAAGAATTATCTATTATGATAAATTTAGCACCTGCCTCTTCTAAAGCTAAAGTAGCTTTACTATAATCACCCATATCTAAGTATAATTTACCTAATTCTAAATAACTTATACCTTCTTCTATTAAATTATCGTTATCTTGAGCAAGAGTAATACTGCGTTTTAGATAATCCTCTGACTCACTAAAAGATTTCTTCAATTTTGATAAAACTCCCTCTAATCTATCAATATGGATGTGGTACAAACCATTAAATAACTTTAACTCTTTATCCAACGCATCCCTTGCTAAAGACAAATACTGTTTGGCTTTCTCTAAATCATTTTTAAATAAATAAAACTCTCCCATATTATAAAAAGCGGGGACAATCTGTTCTATTTTCCTATCCTTACCTAAATCTAAAGCTTCTTGAAAATAACCTAAAGCTTCATCTAATTTATCATTCTCAAAAGCTATTTTACCAAAAAACCTTTTAGCATTAACCTGCCCATTTATAGAATTAAACTTGACTGCTAAATCTAAAAATTTATCATTCAACTCTTTAGCTAAGTTAAAATCACCTTGGTTTAAAGCACTCCAAACCAAAATAGGAAGGATATTTAATTGATAAAATTCTCTTTTCTCCAACCTATCGATACAGGAAAAAACTTCCTCTTTAGCTTCGTTTATCTTTCTACTCCTACCAGAAAATACTAAACTCTCCAGTTTACATTTGCTCACCCAGAAATTAATATCCCAAAAATTATTATCTTTACCTATTTGCTCTGCTTTAATTAAATATTTACCATCACTTTTACCTCCAAACCTAAAAAAACTTTCCTCGTAAAAACAACAAGCCATACCATACACCCATAATAGTTGGCTATCTTTTATTGTGCTTTTTTTCTCACAAAATCCTATTATCTGTTTCATTCTATCCGCACAAATAATACCCAATCCTTGCTCAAGTTGTAAATTAACCTCCTCTAACATATCCTTAGCTTCAGATATAAATCTATTACTTAAAAACCACATAAGCTATTTAATACTTTTCTTTACTCCTTTTTTAGGTAACTCTATATAGAAGGTTGTTCCTTTATTATACTCAGATTCAAACCATATCCTACCCTT
>JAMWBQ010000008.1 GCA_023819315.1 Candidatus Omnitrophota bacterium | reverse complement strand
GGTAATGTTAAAGGTTTTAATTTATATAGATATTTTTTAATTTTCTTTTTAGGGAGTATGATTATTCTTTTCATTGGAGTGCTATGGTTAAGTTTTATTTTAGGGTTTTCCCTAAGAAAAGCATTAATGTTGGGGATGTTACCATTTATATTAGGAGATATATTCAAAGCATTTTTAGCGAGTATAATTACTGTGAAGTTAAGGAGGCCGGATGCAAGATAAGAAATTTTATCTTAAAGATGATGGGACATTTGTAATAGATGATTATAATCAAGCTTACCCCTTTTCCAATTTCCTTCCTGCTATTGCAGGAAAATGGGGAATACCTATGTGGGTTTTTTATGTTAATCGGGCACAAGCAGTGGTTAGTTTCGGTATTCAAGATAAAGATAACTCTATAATGGAATTTTTACCCGCGGATAAAGCTTACAGTTTAGTTTCTACAATGGGTTTTCGCACATTTTTAAAAGTGAATAAAAATAAATACTTTTATGAACCTTTTAATACGATTTATAATTTATGGAAAGGAGATAATAGAAAACATAGATTTTTAATAACTAGCCATGATTTAACTATGGAAGAGGAAAATAAATCTTTTAATTTAAAAATTTCTGTTAATTATTTCACTTTACCCAATTATCCCCTACCTATGTTAGTGCGCACATTGAGTATTAAGAATTTAGCAAAGAGAGGTAAGATAAATTTAAAAGTAATTGATGGAGCACCAAGGATAATTCCTTTTGGAGAGAGGGATATTTTTCTAAAAAATTTATCCCGCACAGTAGAAGCATGGATGTACTCGGAAATTAAAGATAATGTTGCTGTATTTCGTTTAAAGGTTGACCCTAAGGATGGTCCGCAAACTAAATTTTTAGAAGGAGCGCACTTTAATTACTCTTTCTACGAAGATAATGGTTTAGTTTACCCCTCTATTATAATTGACCCTTTTAAATTGTTTGGTATGGATACTTCTTTTATTACCCCTTTAGAGTTAGATAATCTATACTCTAAAAAATCAAAGGATCCTATAGGTTTATATGGCAGAACACCCTGTTCTTTTAGTGAGTTTGAATGGGAATTAAAAGGTGGGGAAGAGAAAAAGTTATACAATCTCTTTGGTAGTATATTTAATGAAGGTATGTTGAGTAAATTGCAAGATATAAATGGTAAGTTTTTAGAGGAAAAGAGAGAGGAGAATCTCTTCATTATTAAAAAGATAAAGGATGATGCTTTATGCGTTTCCGCTTTTAATAATTTTAATCATTATGTTAGAGCAACTTATTTAGATAACGTTCTAAGAGGGGGATACCCTTATAATCATGATGGTAAAAACTTTTACCACATTTTTACTCGTAAACATGGTGATTTAGAGAGAGATTATAATAAGTTCAAAATTTTACCTTCTTATTTTTCCGAAGGAGAAAGTAATTACCGCGACCTCAATCAAAATAGGAGAATAGATTTATTTTTTAATCCTTCTCTTGGTAAAAAGAATATAGTTTATTTTATGAACTTCTTAAAGATGGATGGTTATAATCCTTTAGTGTTGAAAGGAGAAAAACTTTATTTTGATGATGAGGCGAGTATAAAAGATGTCTTGAAAGATTCTAATATTGAGATAGAGACATCTCTATTAGAGTTTATGAAGAGGGGTTTTTACTTAGGAGAGTTGTTTAACTGGTTTATCCAGAGAAACAAAGAGATAGAAGATAGAGATAAATTGGTTAGTAAAGTTTTATCTTTAGCTAAACGTGAGCCGATTGCTAAATTTGGTGAAGGTTATTGGATTGACCACTGGTATTACAATCTTGATTTGATAGAAAGTTTTCTTTATTTTTATCCCGATAAGTTAAAAGAGTTGTTCTGGGAAACAGAATTTATGTTTTGGGATGACGAGTATAGGGTAAAAAAGAGATTCTTAAGGTATATTCTAAAAGATGGGAAGGTATATCAGGGGGAGAGTGTAGAGTGCGTGGAAGGGAAAATAGAGCTTATAAATAGTAGAGAAAGATTTAAGAATTTCTTGCACGATAACAACGGTAAGGGGAAAATCTACAGAACGAATCTTTTTGTAAAATTATTATCTTTGATACTTAATAAAGCTTCTACTTTTGACCCTTATGGTTTAGGTATAGAGATGGAAGCAGATAAGCCTGGTTGGTGCGATTCTTTGAATGGATTACCCTATCTATTTGGTTCTTCTCTTTGTGAAACTATAGAATTGAAGAGAGCTTGTAAGTTGGTTTTATATGCAATAGATAAATTAGGGAGTAAGGACTTTTTAATGGTTCCTAAGGAAATATACGATTTTTATAAAAAACTTAACGAATTCTTATCTTACTATTTTTCTCTTTATGCAGATAATAAAGATTATTTATGGTGGGATAAGACAAATGATTTTAAAGAAGAGTTTAGAGAACAAACTTTCTGGGGGATAAGTGGTGATTGCCAAGGGTTAGGTTTAGATGAAGTAAGGAATTTTTTAGAAAGATTGGTTAGCAAAATAGATATGGGGATAGATAAAGCTAAAGATACTAAAGAGTTTTATCCTACGTATTTTTATTATGAAGTTAAGGATTACCAGATTGTTGGGGAGGGGTATTTTAAACCTACAGTTTTTTTAAAAAAGGAGTTACCCTTATTCTTAGAAACAGCAGTTCATCTGTTGAAATTGTCAGATAAGGATAATTATAAGATAGTAGAGGCAATAAGAAATTCAGAGCTTTACGATGGTAAGTTAAAAATGTATCGTTTGAATGCTAATTTGTATAATTGTCCTCTTGAGATTGGGAGAAGTAGAGTTTTCCCTCGAGGATGGTTAGAGAATGAGTCCATCTGGTTACATATGGAGTATAAATACCTATTGGAATTGCTTAAGAATGGTTTCTACAACGATTTTTACAAAGATTTATTCAATTGCTTAGTTTGTTTTTTTGACCCAGAAGTTTATGGGAGAAGTATTCTGGAAAACTCTTCGTTTATCGTTAGTAGTGCTTACTACGATAGTGCCTTATGGGGTAAAGGGTTTGTTGCTAGATTAAGTGGTTCTACAGCAGAACTTCTTCATATGTGGATGATTATGTGTTTAGGAAGGAGACCATTTTTTATGGATGAAGATAATAAGTTATGTATGGTATTTTCTCCTATCTTAAAAAAAGATTTTTTTACCAAGGAGGAGGTAAAGATAGTATTTAATAATATAGAGGTAATTTTGCCACCAAACGTGTTTGCTTTTAAATTATTTTCTTCTATTTTAGTAGTGTATCATAATCCTAAAAGAGAGGATATTTTTGAGAGAAAGGCAAATAGAATAGTAATTAAAAGTAACAGTAAAGATTACTCCTTGGGTTCTTGGATTATAAAGCCTCCTTTTAGTGTGGACATTAGAGAGCGGAAAGTAGAGCGGATAGATCTTTATTTTTAAAAATTCTAACTATAACCCCCCCCTTACACCCGCCGGGTGTATTACACCCGGCGGGTGTAAGGGGTATTCCTTTTTGCTAAAGTCAATTAACTTTAACAAATTGGCATTGTAACACCATTGATTCAAATAGTTCTTTATTTTTATAATTTTATGTGGTAAATTATTAAAAATGTGTTTTTGTAAAAAGAGTAGGGAGGTAAATTATGTCAAGAAAAAAGAAAGGTAAATTATCGTGGAGAAGAAGGAGAAGGAAAAATAAAGGAAGAAAACCTAATTTAGGTTGATTAGTTACTACATAATACAAAAAAATAAGCCTATGGGAATAAAAGAAAGATTAAAGGAAGATATTGATACAGTATTTAAGAAAGATCCTGCGGCAAGAACTACTATGGAAGTAATTTTATGCTACCCGGGATTACATGCTATTTGGTTACATAGAATAGCACATTATTTATGGTCCAATGGTTATAGAACGTTAGCAAGGTTAATTTCTCATATTTCTCGTTTTTTTACAGGTATAGAGATACATCCAGGAGCAAAGATTGGTCGCAGATTCTTTATTGATCATGGTATGGGCGTAGTTATTGGTGAGACTACTGAGATAGGCGATGATGTATTGATGTATCAGGGAACGGTTTTAGGAGGGGTTTCTTGTGAAAAAATTAAAAGACACCCCACAGT
This sequence comes from Candidatus Omnitrophota bacterium, assembly GCA_023819315.1. GTDB lineage: Bacteria > Omnitrophota > Gorgyraeia > Duberdicusellales > 4484-171 > JAMWBQ01. Next base: position 31,813 of record JAMWBQ010000008.1, on the reverse strand, counting down.
AAAGAATAATGTAGTTATCGGTGCAGGAGCAATTGTTTTAGGTCCTATCGTTATTGGAGAGGGAGCAAAGATTGGTGCGGGATCAGTGGTAATAAAGGATGTTCCTCCCAATTCTACAGTTGTAGGAGTCCCGGGAAGAGTTATCACTGATGGGATAAAAGAAAAATTAGGAACAGATTTAGAACATAATAAACTGCCCGATCCCCTTATTGAAATTTTACAGAATATTGAACAAAGATTAGATAACTTAGAGAATAGAGTTATAAAACAGAAATGATAGAGAAAAAAATAGTTTTACATTTTCCTAAGGAAATGGTAGACAAACCAATAGTATTTCGTTTAGTAAAGGATTTTGACTTAGAGTTTAACATTTTGAAAGCAGAAGTTAATCCTCGTGAGGAAGGTGTACTTGTTTTGTCTTTAAAGGGAGAGGAGGAAAACTATAATAAGGGTATTAATTACTTAAAGAATGAGGGGGTAAGAGTTCAGCCCCTTTCTCAAGATATATCTATGGATAAAGATAGGTGTGTAAGTTGCACAGTGTGTATCCCTTTGTGTCCTACGCAGGCATTCGTAAAGGATGAAAAGAATTTTGAAGTTAATTTTATTAAAGATAAATGTATTGCTTGTGGAATATGTATTTTAGCTTGCCCTTATCGGGCAATGAAGCTTAGTTTTTAGAAAAATATTTATGAAGGTATTGGTTACAGGAGGAGCAGGTTTTATTGGTTCTAATGTAGTTGAACTTTTAGTTCATAGAGGAGCGAAAGTTTATGTTTGGGATGATTTCTCTAAAGGTGATTTTAAAAATCTTAGAGGTATAGATTGTGAGATAATTTGTGGAGATATTTTGGATAAGAGTATTTTTAAGAAACTGCCTCAAGTGGAGGCAGTTATCCATGAGGCAGCTATTACCGATACAACTTTGAAAGATAATCGGTTAATGATGATGGTTAACTATGTGGGATTTGAAAATATTTTGAGTTACTGTTTAAAGAAAAAAGTAAAGTTAATTTACGCTTCCAGCGCAGGAGTATATGGTAACGGTTCTTCTCCTATGAAGGAAAATCAAAAGTTGTATCCTTTAAATACTTACGCTTATTCCAAATATCTATGTGATATGAAGGCATTAAAATTTATTAATAAAAGAGGGGTGCCTTTAATTGTAGGATTACGCTATTTTAATGTTTATGGGCCAAAGGAGACCCATAAAGAAAATTCAGCAAGTATGATTTATCAACTATTTTTGCAGATGAGAAATAATTGTTCTCCAAGAGTTTTTAAGTTTGGTGAACAGAAGAGGGATTTTGTTTATATTAAAGATGTTGCTTTTGCTACCGTAGAGGCTTTAAAATTAAATAGAGGAGGAATCTTAAATATTGGTTCGGGTAGAGCAGGTAGTTTCAACGAGATAATTAGTATAATTAATAAAGTTTTGGGTAAAAATCTTAAACCTGAATATTTTGATAATCCTTTTGTGGGAGTTTATCAGAATTGCACGGAAGCGGATATCACTCTTCTTAGAAAACACTTAGGATTTACGCCTCAATATTCATTAGAGAAAGGTATAGAAGATTATATTACCAGTTATCTAAATGTTAAGGAAAGCTAATATAAGAGATGCTAATAAAATTTACACTCTTATCCATAGTTGGGCAAGAAAGGGTGTAGTTTTAGACCGTTCGTTAAATTATATATACGAGAATATACGAGATTATTGGGTATTTGAAGAGAGAGGGAAAATTGTAGGAACGTGTGCACTTCATATTGTAGGTTGGGATGATTTGGGCGAGATAAAATCTTTAGTTGTTGATAAGAAATATCAGGGTAGAGGAATTGGGAAAGTTTTAATAGATGCTTGTATAGAAGAAGCAAGCTCATTAGGTGTAAAGAAAATTTTTGCTTTAACCTTTATTCCTAATTTCTTTAAAAAGAAAGGATTTAAAAAAATTCCTATGCAGAAGTTACCTCATAAGATATGGAGTGATTGTATAGATTGTGTGTATTTTCCTAACTGTAAAGAGGAAGCAATGATATTGGTATTGAAGTAACTAATATTAAATAAAACTTGGAGGTAAAACGATGGTAGAGTATCCTTTAACTGAACAACAAAAGATGCTTAAGGATTTGTGTAGAGAAATTGCTGAGAGTAAAATAAGGCCTTTATCTCGAGAATTAGACGAGAAAGAAGAATTCTCTTTTGAGATTATGAAAGTTTTGGCTCAGTCCGACCTTTTCGCCCTCTGTATACCGGAAGAATACGGAGGAGTGGGAGGAGGACTTTTAGATTTATGTATAGCCACAGAAGAAATTTCTCGTGTGGACGGAGGAGTAGCTTCCAGTTATGCTGCCTCTTTTTTAGGGATGTTTCCTATTCTACTTTTTGGGACAGAAGAACAAAAAAAGAAATATTTACCTTTAATCGCATCAGGTAAGAAACTCACCGCATTTGCTTTAACTGAACCAGAAGCTGGTTCGGATGCTTCTAATGTGAAAACAACAGCCACAAAGAAGAATGATTCCTATATTTTGAATGGCACAAAACATTTTATTACCAACGGTGGAGAAGCAGAAATTTATACGGTTATAGCAGTCACGGATAAAACTAAAGGAGCGAGAGGAATATCGGCATTTATCGTTGAGCATCCTACAGCAGGTTTTAGTTTCGGGAAGAAAGAAGAAAAAATGGGAATAAGAACATCTTCTACGCGTGAATTAATTTTTAACGAAGCTAAAATTCCCCAAGAGAACTTATTGGGAGGTAAGGAAGGCATAGGATTTATTGCTACGATGAAAACATTCGATTACTCTCGTCCTGGTGTTGCTGCTCAAGCAGTAGGAATTGCTCAGGGAGCTTTAGAATTAGCCGTTAACTATGCACATACTCGTCAACAGTTTGGTAAACAGATAATTTCTTTTCAGGGTATACAGTGGATGTTAGCGGATATGGCAACTAAGGTAGAAGCAGCAAGGAGTTTGGTTTATAGTGTAGCCTCTATGATTGATAGAGGAGCAAAGGATGTAGGTGGGGCAAGCGCAATAGCTAAATTATTTGCTTCTGATGTAGCCATGGAAGTTACTACCGATGCTGTGCAGATATTTGGTGGTTACGGATATATGCGTGATTATCCCGTAGAAAAATTTATGCGTGATGCAAAAATTACTCAGATCTATGAAGGAACAAATCAGATCCAGAAGAATATAATTGCTCTACAGCTCATCAGAAAGTATACGCGAGGATAGTAAAGAATAGATTTAAATTAGAAATGCGTAGTTGAGAGATTCAAAGATTTATAGAAATAATAAAATATTTTTTACTTTCACTGTGGGATTATTTAATATTTTTGCAATCGGTTAAATAAAAAATATTCTTGAGTTGGAGATAAGTTATTATATAATATAATAAAGCCATGAAGAGGAAAGTACTTGTAGTAGATGATGCTATATTTATGCGTAATTATATAAGAGGCATTCTTCATAACTCTAACTTTGAAGTATGTGGAGAAGCCTCAGATGCTATAGAGGCGGTAGAAAAATATAAACAACTTAAGCCCGATTTGGTGACCATGGATATAATTATGCCAAGGATAGATGAGTTGGATGGCGTTGGTGCGATAAAGAAGATAATTGATATAGATCCACAAGCGAATATTATAGTTATTTCTGCTATAGGAGAAGATCACCTCGTTAAGGAGGCATCTAATCAAGGAGCAAAAGCTTTTTTAATTAAACCATTTAAACCTGATGAGTTGATAAAATTACTAAAACAGATTTTCCCCGATTAAAAATTGTCAATAAATTCTTTTCTTCAAAAACATTCCTTTTGTATTTTTTATTACCGAAATAGAGTATTTATAATCTTAATATACAGAAGTTTTTTTATTTTATAGAAATACGATGGATAAGAATTATTGGGAATTATTCTTTGCTGAGTCTGAGGAGTATTTGAGACAGATAAACAATTGTTTGGTGAAATTAGAAGAGGATTATTCCCACAGAGAAGCTCTCAATGAAATTTTTCGCTTGATGCACACAATAAAAGGTATGTCGGCAACGATGGGGTTTAACGAGTTGGCAGAGTTTAGCCATGCTATAGAGGATGTATTTGAGATTTTAAGGTCAGGTAAGCAAAAAATAACCCAGGAGATTATGGATACGATTTTTTCTTGTATAGATGCCTTTGCTATACTGTTAGAGGAGAGTAAGGCAAAAAAAGAGATATCTATAGATGTTAAAGATTATATCTGTAGGATTAGAAATATCATTAATAAAAGAGAAGAATTAACTGAGGATTTATCTTTGCAAGGTGATTTAACAGAAATAGATGTTACTCCCCAAGAGGCTGAGATTTTAGGAAGAAAAATAGAAGAAGGTTGGGATATATATAAGTTAAAGATAAAGTTAGTAAGTGAATGTTTGATGAAAGGAGCGAGAGCTTTTCTTGTTATTGTAAGACTTAAGAAAATGGGAGAGGTGATAAAAATAGTTCCTCCTGAGGAAGAGTTAAAGAAAGGGAATTTTTCTATTTACTTTGTAGTTATATTGGCTACTAAAGAGGAAGAAAAAGTCATCTATGATGAGCTTTCTCAAATATCAGAATTAGAAGAAATAAAGATAACACCATTCTCAGTAATCCCTCGTAAAGAAAGTAAGATAAAATCTCCCATAACAACTTCTTATTTTAAGAAGATACAGAGTATAAGGATACCCGTAGAAAGGTTAGATAAAGTAATGAATTACGTAGGAGAATTATCTATTGCCAAAAGTAGGCTTTTAGAGGTGATAAATCTAAATGATAAATCCCCTTTGGAAGGAACGGTTTCCCTGATAGAGAGATTGATTTCTTTCCTTCAGGATGAGGTTCTTCAACTTAGGTTATTGCCAATTTCATACATTTTAGATGCTTTCCCCAGAATCGTGCGTGATTTGGTAAAGAGGTCAGATAAACCTAAAAGTGTGGATATAGAGATAAAGGGGAGTGAAATAGAATTAGATAGGGTTATACTCGATGAGTTAGGAGACATACTTATCCACATATTACGCAACGCTATAGATCATGGTATTGAAGACGAACAGACAAGAGAAAAATTAGGTAAGAATAGGAAGGGTAAAATTACTATAAATGTGTCCAGAGAAAAAGGACAGGTAACCGTGGAGATTATGGATGATGGTAAAGGAATAGATTTTAACGAGATAGCTAAAAAAGCTTTAGAAAAAGGTATCATTAGCGAAAAAGAGGCTACATCTTTAGATGCTCAAAAGGTGTTAGATATAATAACTATGCCATCTTTTTCTACGAGTACTAAGGTAAGTGATATCTCGGGCAGGGGTGTTGGTTTGGATATGGTAAAAGTAAAATTAGATGCTTTGGGAGGAAGACTTAATTTTGAGAGTGAGTTGGGTAAAGGGACAAAGTTTATTATTACTTTACCTTTGACTTTAGCTATTGTAAAAGCAATGTTGGTAGAAGTAGAACAAGAGATATTTGCTATTCCCTTGATGAGTATTAGAGAAAGCATAAAAATAGAAGGAGGTGAGATAAAAACTATTCAAAATATGGATGTAATAAGGCTTCGCAATGAAATAATTCCTCTGATTTGGTTAGGTAGGGAGTTAGCTATTAAAGAGCGGGAAGAATTAAATAATAGATTATCGGTAGTGGTTGTGGAAGGAAAAAACAAGAGTTTAGGGTTAGTTGTAGATAAAATTATTGGCGAGCAGGATATAGTAGTAAAGCCGTTAGGTAATATAGTTAAAAAGGTAAAGGGATTTAGTGGGGCTACTATTTTAGGTAATGGTAAGGTTGCTTTAATATTAGATATGGTCAATCTGTTATAGATTTTTTTGTTGACGGATTTATTAGGTAAAAGTATTATAATATTTAAAAATTAACAATTTTGAAAGTGGAGAGGTGAAGATGGAATTACATAATTATATGGAAGAAGTGGTTAAGGAATGTTTAGATGAGGGACTCTCATCTCGCGAGGATGTATGTAAATGTGATAGGTGTAAATTGGATATGTTGGCCTGGGCATTGAATAGATTATCTCCCCGTTATATCGTAACTAATGAAGGAAGGGTTTATACAAAGTTACAGGAGATAAATATTCAGTCTCGTGTAGATGTAATAAGAGAAGTAACCAAGGCGATTGAGCATATAAAAAATAATCCTCGTCATTAGATAAATTTAGAACATTATAGAAAAATGAGGAGGATAAATCTATTTTAACCTCTTATAAATATACGGGATAAATAATACCGGTGAGTATAAAAAGTTGCTGGAGAATAGCCCTGAGGAGTGGAATATATTTTTAAAGAGCTTAGCAATCAATGTTTCAGAGTTTTTTCGTAACCGGGAGGTATTTGATTTCTTTTCTCAAAATTGTTTATCCAAGATGCGGAAATTCTACCATATTCTTTGAGGAAATTATGTGTTATAGTTAGTAGTGAATATAAAATATTCCAGAAAGTTTCCATAGAAGGGAGGTAATATATGGCAAGAGTTTTAATAGTGGATGATGCTTTGTTTATGAGAAAGATGCTTTCCGACATTTTGAAGAAAGAAGGTTTTGAGGTAGTAGGAGAAGCGGAGAATGGTAAGGAAGCTGTGGAGAAGTATAAAACATTGCGCCCTGATTTGGTTACTATGGATATAGTTATGCCTAAGATGGAAGAAATTGATGGTATATCTGCTGTTAAAGAGATTATTAAGTTAGATCCCAAGGCAAAGATTGTTATGGTTTCTGCGATGGGACAACATGCTTTGGTTGTAGAAGCTATACAGTCAGGGGCAAAAGATTTCATCGTTAAACCATTTCAACCTTCAAGGGTGGCGGAAGCAATAAGAAGAGTTTTGGGAAAAGATAAATAGTATCTTAGGAACCTTTATAAATAAAAATTGTAATAACAAAATTTATATGTTTTTTAAGAGAAAACTAAATAGTTAACAGAAATCATCTTAGAATTATACAAAATGGTGGTAGAGGAAATTAAAATAATCGAAGTTGGTATGGGTGAATTTAAAATTTCTTCTTCCCCTCATATTCTTGTAACCAGAGGATTAGGTTCTTGTTTAGGTATAACCCTTTACGATTATACAAAAAAGATAGGTGGTTTAGCCCACCCTATGCTTCCTGATATAGATAAAGCACAAATTAATTCTAATCCTACAAGATTTGTTAATTCAGTTATTGAAAAGATGGTAGATGAACTTAAGCTTAGAGGTTGTTCGGTTAATAGTTTAGTAGCTAAGATATTTGGTGGTGCTCATATGTTTACCACTGTTTCTGGTAATAGTATTTTTAATGTAGGTACTAAGAATATAGAGAAAGCTAAGGAGTCTCTGAATAACTTAAAGATAAGAATATCTGCTGAAGATGTAGGAGGTAATTTTGGCAGAACTATAGAGTTCTATTTGGATACGGGTAAAGTGAAAGTAAAAACTATTTTCTATGGAGAAAAAGAATTATAGTTATGGATAAGGTTAATATTTTAGTAGTAGAAGATTCTCCCCTTATGCAGAAGATAATTTGCGATATTCTTAGTAGTGAACTAAGATTCAAAGTGGTTGATAAAGTTTCTTCTGGTAAAGAGGCTTTGGAAAAGATAGATAAACTTGATATAGATGTAATTACTTTGGATATAAACTTACCCGATACGAATGGTTTATCTCTTCTTAAAGAGATAATGGTAAGGTCTCCTAAGAAGATAGTAATGCTTTCTGCTTATACTCAAAAAGGTGCAGAGACTACTATGAGAGCATTGGAGTTAGGAGCAATAGACTTTATCCCTAAACCTTCAGGAGAGGTATCCTTTGACCTATACAATTTTAAGGAGGAGATTATTTCAAAAATCAAGATTGTTTCCCAAGTAGATTTGAAAAGTTATTTAGCTAATTTTAGGGGGATGTCTTTAGTTGAAGAAGGTTTATCTGTGGGTAAGGTTGTAGTAATTGCTGCTTCTACAGGTGGCCCAAGAGCTATTATAGAAATTATGAAAAAGATACCTTCCCATTGTTCAGCATCTTTTCTAATAGTTCAACATATGCCCAAAGGTTTTACCAAGAGTTTTGCTGAAAGAATTTCTTGGTATTCACCAATTAAAACCAAAGAAGCAGAGGAGGGAGATTTTGTATTGATAGGGATGGGGTATCTTGCTCCTGGAGGTTACAATATGTTATTAGAGAGAATAAATCTTGACAGGAACAGTGGGTTTGTTTTAAGATTAGATGATACCGCTTTAGTTAATAATGTTAGACCATCAGCCGATGTAACCATAAGTTCGGTAGCAGAGGTGATGGGGAAAAATACTATTGCAGTTATTTTAACCGGTATGGGTAAAGATGGTTTAGAAGGTGTAAAGTTGGTAAAGGAAAAGGGTGGATTCGTTATTGCTCAGGATAAAGATTCTTGTGTTGTTTATGGTATGCCTAAAGCGGTAGTTGATGCAGGCATAGCCGATAAGGTTCTAAATATAGATTGTATAGCAGAAGAAATAGTAAAAAGGTTATAGATGTTTTCTATGGAAGAGAGAAGAATATCTTTAGCTCAGTTAGATGTATTGAGAGAAATTGGAACAATAGGAGCAGGTAGAGCAGCTACTGCTCTTTCTGAGATGTTGAATACCAAAGTAGAAATTACTTTGCCCGAGACAAATCTTATTCCCTTAGAAAACTTAGATAGAATATTAGGTGACCCTGAGAAACCACTTTTCGTATTAGATACAGGATTACAGGGAGAGATAAGTGGTAGGGCATTGTTTCTCCTCTCTCCCGAAGATGGTAAAATTTTGGGGAGTATACTTTTAGGTAAAAAAGCTGAAGAGATAAACTCAGATGACCTTCTCTTTCAATCTTGTTTGAAAGAAGTAGTTAATATCCTTACAGGAGCACATATGAACGCTCTTAGCGATATTACCGGATTATCTATCCTTTATGGTGTTCCTTCTTTAGCCTTAGATATGGTATCTGCTCTTCTCGATTTTATCTTTATTCAGATCGCTCAACATTCTGAAGAAGCGTTTTTTATTAGAACTGACTTGAAAGTTAAGGATATAAATTTTAACACTATCTTCTTATTTTTCCCTGATCAATTATCTTTGAAGAAGATATTTGAGGTATTGAGCATCTGATTATGTTTAAATTTAAAGTTACTATTAGAAAGAAATTAATGTTGGCTTTTGGGGTAATTTTACTCTTCTTGATTATTTTGGGGGTTGTTAACACCTTTTATATAATTAAGTTTTTTACTCTACATAATCGCACTACAGAGGATTTATTTTTAAGTGTATTTTTAGAGAAAATGTTAGTTAAATATCAAGAGTCGTATAATACCTTATACCAACAGCTTATCACTAATAAAATATCTAATCAGGAAATAGATTATTTTAATTCCGAATTTTGGAATTGGTATGAGAAATTTAAAAGCGATAATCCTAAAATTATGGAAATTTATTTAGCTATAAGAGAACCTTACCAGAAGTTTTACAGTTTAACAAAGATGGTTAGAGATTTATACAGTAAGGGAGAAAAAGATCAAGCTATAGGGCTTTATACTAAAGAAATAATACCTTTAGCCAAGGAAGTTTATATAAAGATTAGTAGATTATCAGATACATTGAGGATGGAGGCAGAGAATTATCAGAAAACTATGATTTTATTGGCTAAGAGACTGAAAGTCATTGTAATGGGGATAATAATTTTAGGTGTGGTAATTGGTTTAGGGATAGCTTTTTTTGTTACTGATGGGATAGTTTATTCTTTAAGATTGGTATTGAGTCGTATAGAAGAGATTGCTAATGCTGCCGGTGATTTAAGTGTAACTGTGCCGGTAAGAACGAACGATGAATTTGGCATGTTCGCTAAGGCATTTAATCAAATGTTAGTAGGGTTAAGAACATTGATAGTGCAAGTTTGGGGAACATCAGAGAGAGTTTCTGCTACCAGTTCTCAACTCTCTTCAGCTATTGAGCAGATAAATGCCTCTTTACAGGGTATATCTACTTCTATTCAGCAGATTACCAAAGGTATCTCTCTACAGGCAAAGAAAATGGAGGAAAGTTCTACTATTGTAGAGAAGATGGTTGCTTCGGTAAAACAGATAACTGGTAATGCTAACGAAGGAGCAAAGGCTTCTCATGAGACAACTCAGTTAGCTCAACAGGGAGTAAATGATTCTATAGAAGCGGTAGATAAAACTATGCGTATATCAGAGGTTTCTAATGAGATTGCTCAAATTGTAGGTAAATTAGGAGAACGTTCCCAAGAGATAGGTAGGATTGTAGAGGTAATTACTAACATAGCTGACCAGACTAACCTTTTAGCTCTAAATGCTGCTATAGAAGCTGCCCGTGCAGGAGAAACAGGGAGAGGATTTGCTGTAGTTGCTGAAGAGGTAAGAAAATTAGCAGAGAATTCAGCACAGGCCGCCGAACAGATAGGTAGTTTAATACGAACCATTCAACAGGAAACATCACAGGCAGTTAATTCTGTTAAAGTTACTTCCCAAGAGATAGAGGAAGGTAGATTGATCATTAATAAGATGCGTCAGGCTTTGGATAAGATTCTAAAGTCAGCAGAAACAACTGCCTTGAGAGTTGAGCAGATAGCTGTAGCAAGTGAGGTTCAGATAGTCAATGCCGGTGAGGTTAACAAGACGATTACTGAGGTAGCTTCTATATCCGAAGGTTCTGCTGCATCTGTTGAGGAAGTTTCTAGTTCTATTCAAGAGATGACCGCTAGTATGGAAGAGATAGCCTCTAGTGCTCAGGAGTTAGCTAATACCGCAGCTAATCTTCAGGAGTTGATAAAGCGATTTAAAGTATAGAGAGGCGATTCTATGCAACAAAAGGAGAATTCTATAAAAGAGTGTCAGTTAGTAGTATTCAAGATAGGTAAAGAGGAGTTTGGTGTAGAGATAGGTAAGGTAAAAGAAATTGTTAGAATGTTACCTGTTACCTATGTTCCTCGTGCACCTTCTTTTGTTGAGGGAGTAATAAATCTTCGCGGACAAATCTTAGTTTTAATTGATTTAGCTAAACGCTTAAATTTAAAATCAATTGGTCGTTCGGAGAAAACAAGAATTATTGTTGTTGAAGTAGAAAGTAGTTCTATAGGTGTGGTTGTTGATGAAGTAACAGAAGTCCTGCGCCTTTCTAAAGATAATATTGAAGAACCACCACAAATAATTGCTACTGATGTTCACCAGAGGTATATTAAAGGTGTGGGTAAATGGGGGGAGAGATTAATTATTATTATTGATTTAGCAAGAATTCTTTCCTTTGAAGAAGTAGAAGAGATAAAGAGAACAGAGTTTAAGGAAAAAGTTTAATAAGGGGGATAATATGGGAGAAGAAAAAAGGAAATTTGAAAGGTGGAATTTAGAGGACGAAAACACTCAGTTTGATTATAAAGGTAGGAAAGAAGAGATGCGCATATTGGATATAAGTGTGCGTGGTATGAAAATATTAACTAATTCTCCTTTGGAAAAATTCACTTCTATAAGTTGCGAATTTAGGGTCCTACCTAATACTGCTCCTTTCTTTGTTAAAGGTAAAGTTGTCTGGACCACCCCTAAGGAAAGCAGATTTGAGTCAGGTATTGAGTTTGAACAGGTAGGCACAATCCTTTTGTATGTTATATAAAGTTTTTTTGATTCAGGGAGGGGATCTGCGTTATTTTATTTTAATCCCTGTGATTTTTTTTATTTTTGTTAATCCAGCTTGGGGTATTTTTGTAAATATAGATGGTATAGATAAAACTCTAATAAAAAGAATTTTCGTTTCGCCTTTAGAAGATAATATTGTTTACGTTACAAGTGAGAATGTTGTTTTTAAAAGTCAAGACTCTGGCAGGAGTTGGCAAAGTATTTTTGTAGCTAAAGATGGGATTATAAATGATATCTACGTAGATGATTCTTTATACGATACTATTTATATAGTTACTTCTGCAGGTGTTTATTCAATTTCTGACGGCAAAACTGAGAAAATCTTTACCTTTTCTCCTAGTGTGGAGGGTAAATGTATAGGAGCATTTAAAGACCGTTTATACTTAGGAACAACAGTTGATTTAAGGTATACTTATCAGGGTGCCTGGCAGTGGCGAAAATTAGAAGGTTTGCCCGAAAAGTTAGTTGTTTATTCTTTAGATTTTTCTCAAGATAGAATTTATTTAGCCTCAAGTAAAGGTGTGTATATAGGTAAGGGTAAGGATTTTAAGAATTTTGAAAGGGTGTTCGTTTTATTAGATGAAAACCAAGATGATAACCAAACAGAAGAATCTCCTGAAGAAACAGAGGATAATCTTAGTTGTCGCTATATAACTGTAGATAGATACGATGATAGGATAGTCTATTTAGGTTTGTCTCGAGGACTTTTTGTTTCTTACGATGAGGGTAAGAGTTGGAAAAAAGTTCTCCTTCCCCTTATAGAAAACGTTGATGTGCGAGGTATATTTCAAACGAAATCAGAAAAGGATACCCTTTATATAACTACCAATAGAGGAATTTTCTTAGTTAATCTTAAGAAAGAGTTCGTTTCTCCTCTTTTTGAAGGTTTATCTACACAGGATACCTATTGGTTAGATTTTGATCGTAAAGGTAGACTCTTTGTGGCTACAGATAGAGGATTGTTTTTAAGAGAACAACTTACTTCATCGGTTTATTCCACAAAGATAGAGGAAGTTATAGAAGGTGAACCCTCTATAGAGGAAGTTCAAAAGGTCGCTTTGCGCTACAATGAGGTGCATCCCGAGAAGATTAGGCAGTGGAGAAATGCATTAAAACTACGTGGTTTGTTTCCCGAGATAGACATCAGTTACGATAAAACTATTTACGGAACATATAGTTCTGGTGGGCAGTTTGCTGTTGGACCAAGAGATTGGGGAGTTAATTTTTCTTGGGATGTAGGTGATGTTATTTGGAATTCTTACGAAGACGATGTTGATAGCCGCAGTAGATTGAATACCCAGTTGAGAATAAATATACTCGATGATATCAACAGGGTATACTTTGAACGATTGAGAATAAAGTTAGAACTCCAAATGGGTTCGTTTAGTGAAATGGAAAGATTGAATAAAGAGTTGCGTCTTAAAGAGCTTACTGCTGTTCTCGATGGTTATACCGGTGGGTATTTTTCTAAACGAATAAAAGAAAAGCGATAGCTAAATAAAAACTATTTTGGGTTTATACTTTACAAAACATTTTTATAAATGTATAATAGACAAATTTAAAATATTATGGGTACGCTTAATTTAGGTATTCCCAAAGGTAGTTTACAGGAGAGAACTTTAGAGTTGTTTAAGAAGGCAGGTTTTAATATCTCTATAAGTTCAAGGTCGTATTTTCCTGCGATAGATGATTCCGAGATTAAAGTTTTTATGGTGCGTGCGCAAGAATTATCACGTTATGTGGAGGAGGGGGCAATTGATTGTGGGATTACAGGTTACGATTGGATTTTAGATAATTGTTCAGATGTATTAATTTTAGATGAGTTAGTTTATGCCAAGAGAACAAATAGACCTGTTAGATGGGTAGTAGCGGTAAAGGATGATTCTTCCATAGTTAATATTAAAGACCTTGAAGGTAAAAAGATTGCTACTGAGCTTTACAATTACACTAAAAGATTCTTTGAAAAAGAAAATATAAAAGTGGATATAGAGTTTAGTTGGGGAGCAACGGAAGTGAAGGTAAAGAGCGGATTAGTTGATGCCATAGTAGAACTTACGGAAACAGGAGAATCCTTAAGAGCCAATGGGCTAAGAGAGTTAGCTACGATTTGTGTTTCTACTACCAAGTTTATTGCTAATAAAAATTCATATAAAAACAGATGGAAAAAGCAAAAAATAGATTGTATTCGTATGCTTCTTAAAGGTGCTTTAGAAGCGGAAGGAAAAGTAGGTTTGAAGTTAAATGTAAATAGTAAAAATTTGAATAATGTTATTAAAATCTTACCAGCGCTTAAAAAGCCTACGATTTCCCCTTTAACCCTTAAGAATTGGTTTGCTTTAGAAATTATCGTAGAGGAGAAACAAGTTAGAGAACTCATTCCCAAGCTTAAGGAAAACGGTGCAGAAGGTATAATTGAATACCCCTTAAATAAACTTATCCATTGAGGGAGGAAGGTATGCCTTGTGGAAGAAAAAGGAAGTTAAGGAAGGTTAAACGTCATTGGTTCAAGAAACGAAGGAAACAGCAGAGACACAAGAGAAAGTAAATTCTTAAGATGTATAAAAAAATAATTCTTATTATCTTTTTTCTCTTACCCTTCTCTCTTTTTGCTACTTCTCAGAAGGAGCTGGCGAATATATATAGTCGATATCTTAAAGCTGGTATGTATATCCAGCAAGATAAAATTATAGAGGCCTTGAGGGAGCTAAAAGAAATAAAGAAGTTAGATCCTAAATCAAGTCACATCCATTTAAAGATAGCCTTACTTATGGTTAAGTTAGGAGATTTTGATAATGCCGAGAAAGAGTTTAAGATGGTTAAGAAGATATCTCCTAACAACTTAGAGGCATCTTTAGGTCTAATTTTTCTTTACTCCTATTTGGATAGAAAAGTAGAGTTAGAAAATGAATACGGAGAATTCTTAGAGAAAGCTCATAATGTTCGGCCTGAAGATATGAGAATTTCTGAGTATTTAGGCCAATTCTATTTTTATAAGAAAAGATTAGACGATGCTATAAGAATATACGAGGCGGTTATTAAGGCAAAACCTGATTATTTTGATGCCAAATACTTGTTAGGATATTTTTACGAGGAGAAAGGTGACCGTCAAAAGGCTATACAGATATGGAAGGAAATTCTAGAAAAGAACCCTTTACATCCCGATACTTTAAATTCTTTAGGTTACGTATATGCTGAGGAGGGAATCAATTTAGATGAAGCAGAAGCTTTAATAAAAAAATCTTTAGAAAATGCACCCAATAATCCCGCTTATTTAGATAGTTTGGGTTGGGTATATTTTAAGAAAGGAGATTATATTAAAGCAGAAGAATACTTAAAGAAAGCTATAGAAAGTACTTCCGACCCCCTTATTTATGAGCACGTGGGAGATCTTTATATCAAATTGAACGATAAAGAGAAGGCATTGTATTATTACCATAAGGGATTAGAGATAGAACCGGATAATTCTAGATTGAAAGAGAGGATAGATAGATATGGAAGAGAAGATAGAGGCATTGAGGATAAAAGCAAAACAGATTCGCCGATTAATCATTGAAATGCTTGGTAAAGCTAAGAGTGGACATCCCGGAGGTTCTCTATCGAGTGTAGAGATAGTTACTTGCCTTTACTTCAGCGTATTAAGACACAATCCTAAACAACCCAATTGGCCTGAGAGAGATAGATTCCATCTTTCTAAGGGGCACTGTTGTCCGGTAGTTTACGCAGCTTTAGCTTTATGTGGGTATTTTGATAGAGAGGAATTGTGGAAGTTGAGAAGATTAGGAGCTATGCTTCAGGGTCATTTTGACCGTCGTGTGCCAGGAATAGATGTAAGTAGTGGTTCTTTGGGGCAAGGTTTGAGTGTAGCGTTAGGTATGGCATTAGCGGGTAAGCTTGATAATAAAGACTATCGTGTATACTGTCTTTTAGGTGATGGAGAAATTCAGGAAGGTAATATTTGGGAAGCAGCTATGGCTTGTTCCCATTTTAAAGTAGATAATCTATGTGCAATTATAGATTACAATGGTTTCCAGATAGATGGAAGAGTGAAAGATGTGATGAATTTAGAGCCACTTAGAGATAAATGGTTATCCTTTGGCTGGAATGTAATTCAATGTGATGGTCATAGTATCGAGGAGTTGTTAAATGCTTTTGAGCAGGCAAAGATAACTAAAGATAAACCTACAGTGATTATTGCCCATACGGTTAAAGGTAAAGGAGTATCTTTTATGGAAGGTGTAGTAGATTTTCATGGTAGAGCTCCTACTGAGGAGGAAATGAAATTGGCTTTGAAAGAATTGGGAGATGAGTAATAGGGAATTATTATACGCAAGAGATGTATATGGAACCGTTCTTAAGGAATTAGGTAAATTGTATCCGGAAATAGTGGTTTTAGATGCTGACCTTTCTTCTTCGACGAGAACATCTTTGTTTGCTAAAGAGTTCCCTCATAGATTTTTTAATGTTGGAGTTGCTGAACAGAATATGATGGGTATATCCGCTGGGTTAGCTAGTTGTGGAAAAGTTGTTTTTGTTTCTACTTTTGCTATGTTTGCTACAGCCAGACCATTAGACCAAATAAGAAATACTATCTGTTATAATAATCTTAATGTTAAGATAGTAGCTACTCACGGAGGGATAACTGTTGGTGAGGATGGTGCTTCTCATCAAGCGATAGAAGATATAGCTTTTTTAAGGTCAATACCTAATATAAAAATAATTGTTCCTTGCGATGCACCTGAATCAGCAGAAGCAATAAAAGTTGCTTATAAAACAGAAGGTCCCTTTTATATTAGGTTAGGAAGGGCAAAAGTTCCTACTATAGAGAATAAGAAAGATTTTGTTTTAGGGGAAGGATATGTATTAGAAGAAGGTAAAGATTTAGCAATTATTGCTTGTGGGATTATGGTCAATGAAGCATTAATTGCTAATCAGATTTTAAAAAAGAAAGGTTACTCGGCAACAATTGTCAATATGCATACCATAAAACCTATTGATAAAAAGTTAATAACTACTCTTGCCAGAGAATATAAAAGGTTATTAGTATGTGAAGAACATCAAAGTATAGGTGGTTTATATTCAGCAGTGTGTGAGGTTGTTGCTGATAGTGAGCCGGTAATAGTAAAGAGTGTTGGGGTAAAGGATAGATTTGGACAATCAGGTTTACCACAGGAGTTGATGGATATCTATGAATTATCCAGCATCTATATCGCTCAAAGAGCAGAGGAACTTATTCTTCAATAATTTCCCCATTAGAGTTATTTCTCCTGCCAAAATTAATTTATATCTTAACATTATTGGTAAGTATAAGAATGGTTTCCATAAAATAGAAAGCATAGTGAATAGAGTTTCTATATTCGATGAGTTGTTAATAAGTGTTAATAGGAGTAATAAAATAAATATTTTTTGTAACCATAAAGAATTGGAAAACGAAGATAATTTATGCTTTAAGGCAGCAAAACTAATTAAAGAAAAGTTCAATTTACCCTTCGGTTTCAATATATTTCTTAAGAAAAATATTCCTCTTGGTGCTGGTTTAGGAGGAGGTTCTTCTAACGCTGCCTTTACTCTTAAAGGGATAAATAAACTCTTGGATTTAAGAATTCCTCAGAGAGATTTATTTAAATTAGGAGCCATTTTGGGTAGCGATGTTAACTTTTTTCTTAAGGATACTTCGTGGGGATATATGGAAGGTAAAGGAGAAAAGGTAACTTGTTTAGATTTAGAAACCAAGCTAAAGTATCTTGTCGTTTACCCTAATATTAAATTATCTACTAAGGTGGTTTATCAAAACACAAAAGTAGGTTTGACAAAATTTATTAATCGTGTTAATATATTAATCTATCTGTTAAGGCAGAAGGATTTATCATTGGTAGAAAAATTTTGCTTCAACTGTTTAGAGAAAAGTGCTTTTAATTTGGATAGTAACTTAAAGAGCGTAAAGGAGTTCTTTGAAAGGAGGGGTTTTTTTTGTATGATGAGCGGTTCGGGGAGTGCGTTTTTTACAATTTTGAATAGATATAGCAAAAAAGCAGAAAACACATTGAAAAAAGAATTTTACAATAAGGGATGGTCTATTTTTGAAGCACAAACTTATTAAAAGGGAGGTTTCCTATGGAGATTACAGAAGTAAGGGTTTCTCTTCACAATGGTGATGGTAAAAGACTTAAGGCTTACGTAACCGTCACTTTTGACAATTGTTTTGTAGTGCGTAATATCAAAATTATCGAGGGTAACAATGGACTTTTTGTGGCTATGCCGGCGAGAAAAATGAAACAATTTTGCTCTCGCTGTGGTAAAAAGACGGATGTAGGGGTTAGATACTGTAGTTCTTGTGGTGTGCAATTGCCTCCTCCTCCCAGAGATGTTGCTCAGGATAAGACAGGGACACATCAGGATTTAGCCCATCCTATAACTCAAGAATTCAGAGATTATTTGCAGAAAAAAGTTCTTGATGCCTATTACAAGGAGAAAGAAGTGCAGAGTAGTAATAAAAAGAGCTTTGATAGTCAAACTACCACAGGTTTTTAATAATTTTAACTAATAGAATTATATTTGCCCGGTGGTGTAATTGGTAACACACGAGAATTTGGATCTCGGTTTTGAGGTTCGAGTCCTCACCGGGCAGAAAGATGAGGAATTAAATTATAAACAAATAGAAACTCAAAATAAGTCCACCAAATTTTAGAGGATTTATTGTTAATATTCTGATTTTGGAATTTGTAAAGTAAAAACTTAATGATGGGAGAGAATAAAGTTACCGCTTTAGTCTTAGCTGCTGGTAAAAGTAAAAGAACAAAGACTATCTTACCCAAAGTTCTTTTAGAAGTGGGAGGTAGACCACTTATATTTTATATATTAGACACTCTAAGAAAAGTAAAATATATAGATAATATAATTATAGTAACAGGACATAAGAGAGAATTGTTAGAGGAGACAGTAAAGAGAGTTTACCAAGATATTAAATTTTCTCTACAAAGGGAATTAAACGGAACTGCTAAGGCTGTGGAATCAGCTAAAGAATTATTAACCGATAGCGAAAATGTTTTAGTCATTTGTGGGGATACTCCCTTGGTGACGCCATCAACTATAAAAAAATTTATAAAAAATTTCTTTAAAGAAAATGCCGATTGTTCTATTATTACTGCTTATTTTGAAGAGAAAACAGATTTGGGTAGAATTATCAGGGATAGAGAAAATAATATAGAAAGAATTGCCGAGAAAGTAGATTTGGAAGATGAAGTAAAGATGGAAGAGGTTAATAGTGGGATATACTGTTTTAAAAAGAAATTTCTCTTTGATGGTTTAAGAGAGATAACTTGTCATAAAAAGAAGAAAGAGTATTTTTTAACAGATATAGTAAATATTTTTTATCGGCGAGGATTAAAAATTTTAGGTTTTACTTTAGATAATCCTAATGAACTTATAGGAGTAAATACCCAAGATAATCTTTCTCTGGTAAACAGATTGTTGAATAAAAGATTTATTGATAATTTAAGAGATAAAGGAGCAATTATTATAGACCCAGATACTACTTTTGTTAGTTACGATACTAAAATTGGTAGAGATACAGTGGTTTACCCCTTTACCTTTATAGAAAAGAATGTTATAATTGGTCGGAATTGTAAATTAGGCCCATTCGTCCATATAAGAAAGGATAGCGTAATAGAGGATAACGTGTGTGTGGGTAACTTTGTGGAGATTAATCGCAGTAAATTGAGTGAGGGAGTAAGGATGAAACATTTTAGTTACGTAGGCGATACCACAGTAGGTAAGAAAGTTAATATTGGTGCAGGAACAGTAGTGGCTAATTACGATGGATATAAGAAGAATAAAACGCTTATTGAGAATGAGGCGTTTATAGGTTCAGATACAGTAATTGTTGCCCCTGTAAGGATAGGTAAAAGAGCAAAAACAGGAGCAGGTTCTGTGGTTACAAAAGATGTAGAACCTAATACTGTAGTAGTAGGGGTGCCGGCAAAGATATTTAAGAAGATAAAAGATTAATTATGGATAAACTTTTAATATTTAGTGGTAATTCTAATTTGGAATTGGCAAAAGAGATATGCGAGCATCTTGGTATAGAGTTAGGTAAAACATTAGTTAGTAGGTTTAGTGATGGTGAGATTAGGGTTAAGATAGAAGAGAATGTTAGAGGCAAAGACATTTTTGTTATTCAATCTACCTGTGCACCGGTTAATGAGAATCTTATGGAACTATTGATTATGCTCGATGCTTTGAAGAGAGCTTCTGCTTGGAGGGTAACCGCGGTTATCCCTTATTTTGGTTATGCTCGCCAGGATAGGAAGGATCAGCCGAGGGTTCCTATCACAGCAAAGTTAGTAGCTAATCTTCTTACGGAAGCAGGTGCGAGTAGAGTTTTAACTCTCGATTTACATGCTGGGCAATTACAAGGGTTCTTTGATATCCCTTTGGACCATCTTTACGCTATAGAGGTATTTTACAATTATTTTAAAGAAATAAAATTAGAAAAGTTAGTTATTGTTTCACCCGATGTAGGAGGGATAAAGATGGCAAGAGCTTATGCTAAGAAGTTTTCTGCTAGTTTAGCTATTGTGGATAAAAGAAGGGATTCCCCGGATAGTACAGAAGTTATGCATATACTTGGAGAAGTAAAAAATAAAAATGTAATTTTGGTAGATGATATAATATCTACAGGGAGTTCGCTGGTAGAAGCAGCAAAAGCTTTAAAGGAGAATGGTGCAGGGAAGATTTTTTCTTGTGTAACTCACGGTGTGCTTTCCTCGGATGCAGTAAAAAAAATAGAGAGTTCTTGTATAGATTATTTAGTAATCACTAATTCTATACCATTAAGTGAAGAGAAAAAGACAGATAAGATAAAGGTTGTATCCGTAGGGAAACTTTTTGCCGAGGCAATAAAGCGAATACATAAGGAGGAGTCTATAAGTGTTTTGTTTGATTCTATAAGGAGCTGATTATGGAAAAAGTAATTATAAAAAGTATTCTTAGGGAAGGTAAAGGCAAAGAAAAGGTAAAGAAGATAAGAAGGAGAGGTTTTATTCCTGCTATAGTTTACAGTAGAAATTTTAATCTGCCTGTAGAATTGCCACTTTCATCTATGAAAATTCTTAAGAGCATACATTTTTCCGAAAATACCATCATTGAGATGGAAGTGGATGGTTACGAGAATAAGGATAATCGTTTGAACGTTTTAATTAAGGATGTGCAGTACGACCCCCTTAGGGAAGAAGTTATCCATATAGATTTTATGAAAGTATCTTTGGATGAGAAGGTTAAGGTAAAAATTCCTATCGTTTTAAAAGGAGAAAGTAAAGGGGTTAAAGAGGGAGGAGTATTAGAACAAATAATGTGGGATGTAACAGTAGAAGCATTACCTTTGGATATTCCTGAGAAGATAGAGGTAGATATTTCTCATTTAGGTATAGGAGATACTGTGCATATAGTTGATTTGAAGATATCGGAAAAGGTCAGAATTTTAGCTTCTCCTGAAGATGCTATCGTGACCGTGGTCGCTAAAGAGGAAGAAGTAGTGGTTAGCGAGGAGGTTACTGCTGAAACAGCAGAGCCGGAAGTAATAAAAGAGAAACCAAAAGAAGAGAAAGAGGAGAAGGAAGAGGAAAAGAAGTGAAATTGATTGTTGGGTTGGGTAATCCCGGTAAGGAGTATATCGATACACGGCACAATGTGGGATTTATGGTTTTAGATAAATTAGCACAAATTAAAGATTTTTCTTTTAGGAAATCGTTAATTTTTAATTCTTATATTGCGAGAAAAAAATTTTTATCCCAAGAAGTTATTTTGTTGAAACCATTGAGTTGGATGAATAATTCAGGCATATGTGTAAAAAAAGTGGTTAAAAGGTTCGATTTACTTATTACAAGGGATTTACTTGTTGTTTACGATGATGTAGATTTAGAGTTGGGGAAGATGAGATTTAGAATAGAAGGTAGCAGTGCTGGGCATAGAGGTATGAATTCAGTCATCAAATCTCTTAATACTGATAAGATATGTAGATTAAGGATAGGCATCGGAAGGCCAAAAGATGAAAGTAAGGATTTAAGTGAATATGTTCTATCTAATTTTACATCTGAAGAGAGAGAAGTATTGAATAGAGTTTTTATTAAAGCGGCGGATTGTTGTTGGAATTGGATAGAGAAACCTTTAGATTTTATAATGCGTAATTACAACTAATTTGGGGAGGGTTTTATTATGGAGAGAACATACGAGTCAATGGTAATTATAAGGGAAGATTTGGATGATAAAGAACTGGAGAAAATTTTTGGGAAAATTTCCAAGAAAATAGAAGAATTAGGAGGAAAACTTATAGAAAATAAGATATGGGCAAAGGAAAGAGTTTTCGCTTATCCATTACGTTCCCAGGGAGCGGATAAGAAAAAATACAATAGAGGTTTATATTGGTTGATTGTTTTTAATTTAGATAATAATAAATTAGGTAATTTAAAAGAAACGATTCGTTTAGAAGAGAATATTTTAAGAAGTTTGATTATTAGACGTTCTAAGGTATAAAAGGGGGTATAATGGCTAATTTTAATAGAGTTTTTTTAATAGGTAATCTTACCAGGGAACCTGAATTGAGATATACTCCTCAAGGGACGGCTGTAGCTACGTTAAGAATTGCTGTAAATACACCATACAAAGATAAGAACGGGGAAGCTAAAAGAGATACCTGTTTTGTTAACGTGGTAGTTTGGGGACAGGCAGCAGAAACTTGTAACCAGTATTTAGCAAAAGGGAGAGCTATCTTTGTGGAAGGGAGGTTGCAATCACGTAGCTGGCAGGATGCCGAAGGTAAAAACAGGAGTATTATAGAGGTTAGAGCAACAAGTGTTCAGTTTCTTGGAGCAAGGAAGGAAGATATGAGAGTAGCTGATTTAGGTGAGGAACCAGTAGGAGAGATTAAATTGGGCAGTGAAGATTTAATGGATGTAAGTAATGATGAACCTAAAGATTTAGGGGAAACAATTTAAAATTAAACGAGGTGATTTAAATATGGCTGATAGGAAGAAACCAGAGGTTAGATTTAAAAAAAATTGTATTTTCTGTAAGAAAAATATAGAGATAGATTATAAAGATGTAGATCTACTTTCCAAATTTTTATCTTCCAAAAAAAAGATTCTCTCTCGTCGTTCTAGCGGTAATTGTGCTAAGCATCAAAGGAAGTTAGCGAAAGAGATAAAAAGAGCTAGATTCTTAAGTTTGTTACCATATTTACTTAAATGAAAGTAATTCTTTTAAAAGAGGTTAATAAATTAGGTAAAGAGGGTGATATTGTAGAGGTAAAGAGCGGTTATGCTAGAAATTACCTTATCCCTTATGGTTTTGCTATAGAAGCTAGTTCCTCCAATGTTAAAAGATTAGAAAAGATAAAAGAAGAAAGATTAAAGTTAGAAAATATAGCTCTTAAACGGGCATTAGAAATCAAGGAAAGATTAGAGAAGCTATCAATTACTTTAACAGCAAAATCAAAGGATGATGAAGAAATCTACGGTTCTCTAAATGAAACGCATATCATAAATGCTCTTAAAGATGAGGGTATTGATACTGATAATTTAAAGATTTCTTTAGATGAGCCAATAAGGAAGTTAGGAGCCTATACTGTGAATGTTAGGCTTCATCCTAAAGTTAATGCTAATTTAAGATTATGGGTGGTAAAGAAATGAACACAGTTACTGTTAAGGAGAATTTATATAAACTTTCTCCTCAGAATATTGAAGCAGAGATGGCTGTTTTAGGAGCAATGTTGCTTGATGAGAGAGCTATAGCAGAAGTTTTAGAAATTGTAAATGAGAATTCATTTTATAGGGAAGAACATAAGATAATTTTTTCTACGATTGTTTCTTTATTCGATGCGAGTAAAAAAATAGATATACTTACAGTTTCGGAAGAATTATGTAAACAGAAGCTATTGGATAAAATAGGTGGTTCCGCATTTATTGCTACATTGGTTGATTTTGTTCCCACTGCTGCTAATGTCACTCATTATGCACGCATAGTTAAAGAGAAGAGTATATTACGTTCTCTCCTTGGCACAGCTACTCAAATTATGGATTATGTTTATAAAGAAGAGGAAGATGTAAATACTATTTTAGATAAAGTAGAACGTTTAATCTTTGAAATAAGCGATAAAAGAGTAGAAGGTAGTTACGTTCACATAAAAGAGGTAATTAAAGACGGGATTGAACTTATAGAGTCTCTTTATCATAAGAGGTCACACATTACAGGTATACCTACAGGATTTAAAGAGTTTGATATAAGAACAGCAGGTTTACAAAAGGGGGATTTAATTATTGTCGCAGGTAGACCTTCTATGGGTAAAAGCGCATTTGTTACGAGTATTGCCGAGTATGCTGCAGTGGAAGAGAAGATTGGGATAGGATTCTTTAGTATGGAGATGTCTAAAGAACAGCTTATGCAAAGATTTTTATGTTCTCAGGCAAAGGTGGATATGCACAAGTTGAGAACGGGTTTCTTATCTCCCAGTGATTGGCCTATTCTTACTTCTGCCGCTGGTAGATTATCTGAGGCACCTGTATATATAGATGATTCTCCTGATTTAAATATTTTTGAATTGAGAGCAAAAGCGCGTAGGCTTAAAGCGCATTACAATATTGGACTTATCATCGTTGATTATCTTCAGATGATTAGGCCGGTAAAGAAGCAAGATAATAGGCAACAGGAAATTTCAGAGATTTCCCGTGCTTTGAAATCTTTAGCTAAAGAGTTACAGGTTCCTTTAATATGTGTTAGTCAACTATCAAGAGCTGTAGAGTTACGTGCTGATCATCGTCCTCAACTTTCCGACTTAAGAGAATCAGGAGCAATTGAGCAGGATGCAGATTTGGTGGTTCTTCTCTTAAGAGAGGAATACTATAATCCTACCCCGGAAAATAAAGGTATAGCAGAAATAATTATTGCTAAGCAGAGGAATGGACCTACGGGAAGTATCAATTTAGGGTTTATGAAGGAGTATATGAAGTTCGTTAATCTTGCTTTGGTTGAGCAAGATTAGAATTTTAATTAAGGTATAAAAAGAGGAGGATGGGGTGAAGAAAAAAATTAAAATAATACTTATTATTATAATTGTAACTACCCCTCTACTAAGTTTTGCTCAACAACGTATTTCTAAAATAGAGATTTTAGGTAATAAAGTAGTTAGTACCGCTAACATTCTTTCTAAGATAAAAACCCAGGTAGGAAATACTTATAACGATACACTTGTAAACGAGGATATTAAGAATTTGTATAGCACGGGTTATTTTGAAAATATAGAAGTAGAGAAAAAAATTGTAGATGGGGAATTGGTTTTGTTTTATAAGGTAGAGGAGAAGCCAATAGTAAAAGAAGTGGTAGTAGAAGGGTTAGCTTATCCTCGTAAAAAAAGGATAGAGAAGATGATTGATATAAAAAAGGATTCTTTTTTAGATGAGATGAAGTTAAAGGAGATAAAAGATAAAATATTGAATTTTTATAATAAGAGGGGGTTTTCTGAAACAGAAGTTAATTATAAAATTGATGTGAATAATGATAAGGAAGCAAAGATTGTTTTCCATATTGAAGAGAAAGGTTTAATAAGGGTAAAGAAAATTCTTGTCAAGGGTAACGCAGTATTTAAAGAGAAGCAAATAAAGAAATTGATAAAGACGAAAGAGAAAGGTTTTCTGTCAAAAGGTATATTTAAAGATGAGACTTTGGAAGATGATGTGAAAAGGATAGAGGATTTCTATAAAGAGAGAGGATACAGCGAAGTTAACGTTTCCTCTCAGGTAGATTATCTTAAGGGTTACGCCTATATAACTATTAATATAATTGAAGGAGAACGTTATTATATAGGTAGGATTAATATTGAAGGGAATAAAGAGATTACTTTGGAAATTTTAGAGAAAGGTAGAGAGCTAAAATCAGGAGATATTTTTGTAGAAAGGAAAGTTAACGATGAGGTGAATAGATTAAGGGGATTATACATAGATAGAGGCTACATTTACTCTCAGGTAATTCCTTCCACTTTTCTTAATCCTGAGACAGAGAAGATAGATATTAACTTTCGCATAGTAGAGAGTGAGCTTTCTTATGTAGAGAGAATAGACATAGTGGGTAACCTTAAAACAAAAGATAAAGTTATAAGGAGGGAGTTGAGAATATATCCCGGGGATAAATTTGAAGGAGAAAAGATAAGGAAAAGCCGTAGGCGTTTAGAGAATTTAGGGTTCTTTGAGGAGATTCGTTTTGATACTCGACCGGGTAGTCAACCAAATTATGAGAATCTAATAGTTGAGGTAAAAGAAGCTAAAACCGGTTATTTGAGTTTCGGAGGAGGATATAGTTCTATAGATGAGTTTACTGGTTTTGTAGAATTAAGACAGCGCAATTTCGATTATAAGAATTGGTCAACATTCACTGGTGGTGGCCAAGATTTGAGTTTGCTGGCAAGCTTTGGAACGATTACAGAGAATTACGAGTTAAATTTTCTTAATCCTTGGATTTTTGATATACCGGTTTCTTTTGGTTTTGAAGGTTATAAACGTAGCCATCAGAGAGAGGAAAATGTAGGTTATGGTTATGAACAGGTGGTTAAAGGAGTGGTAATTAAATTTGGGAGGGAATTCAGTGATAACCTTAAGGGAGATGTGGGATACAGGATAGAGTCTGTAGAAATTAGTGATGTAGTGGAAACAGCTACCCAAGAATTAAAAGATGAGACGGGTAGGAATGATTTGAGTGGTTTGGAATTTAGTTTAGCTTTTGATACAAGAGATAACGTTTTTACTCCTTCTAAAGGTTTATATTTAGCTAATGTTTTTCAAGTTACAGGAGGGTTTTTAGGAGGGGATAAAGATTTTTTAAGTTATTTTTCTCGCTTAAGTTTATATTACTCTCTTCTTAAGAAATCTGTAATAGAGTTAAGATTGCGTTTAGGATTAGCAGACCCATTCTCCAATACTGATAAGGTTCCTATTTACCGAAGGTTTTTTGCCGGTGGTTCTTCAACTATAAGGGGTTATAATGAAAGAAAAGTAGGTCCTATAGATACTGTTACTGAGGATCCTATTGGAGGAGAGGCGATGTTTGTGGGTAATATAGAGTATACCTATCCTTTAATAGATATTTTAAAGGTAGCAACGTTTTTTGATACGGGTAATGTATGGAGTAAAAGAAGCGATATTTTTAGTGGGGGATTTAAATCAAGTGTAGGAGCGGGTATAAGAGTAAAAACTCCTTTGGGTCCAATAAATTTAGATTACGGTTGGCCTCTTAATTTAGAGCCAGGAGAGGAGGGTAAAGAAGGCAAGTTTCATTTTAGTATAAGTAGAGGATTTTAACTGTTGAATTATTGATAATGCGGAGGGGAAAATGAAAAAACTATTTTTTGGTGCTACGATTATTTTGTTAGGTTTAGGGTTATCTAATTTAGTTTATGCCAAAGAATTAAAAATTGGCTGTGTGGATGTCGTTTCTGTGTTTAACGATTATAATAAAACGAAGGATTATGAGAAGTTAATCGATAGTATGAGAGAAAGTAAAGAGAAAGAGAGCGGTTTGATAGAAAAGAAAGAAGAGATAATGAAGATGCAAGAAAAAGTAGGGCTATTGAAAGAGAAAGAGCAGGAAGCACAGAGAGAGAAGATAAGAGAAGCCATTGCCGAGTATAAGAATATAGAGAGTAAAATACTAAACGAGTTGAAAAAAGAGAGTGATGAAAAAATGAAGGAAATCGTAGAAGATATTGAAAAGGTTATTAAATCTTATAGTGAGAAGAACGGTTTTGATTTAATTGTCAATAAGAGTGTAGTGCTTTACAGTAAAAGTGAGATGGATATTACTGCTGAGATAATAAATTTATTGAACAAGGGGTATAAGAAATGAGATATACTCTGGGAGAGCTTGCCCAAATGATAGGGGGAGAATTAGTAGGTTCTCCTGATATAGTTATCACAGGTATCTCGGGTATAAAAGAGGCTAAAGAAGGGGATATTACTTTTTTAGCTAACTCTAAATATGCCCGATTAATGAAAACTACTCTTGCTTCAGCAATAATTACTTCTAAAGACGTGGTTAATTCTCACAAACCATTGATTAAAACAGATAATCCCTCTTTGGCTTTTGCCAAAGTGGTAAATATATTTTCTCCTTATAGACCTGAATATATTGAAGGTATACATCCTACGGTAGTTTTTGGTAGACAATGCAAGTTAGGTAGTAACTTAGCAATAGGTCCATACGTTATTATGGAAAATGATGTGGAGATAGGCGATAATACTAAAATCTATGGAGGTTGCTATATTGGTCACAAAGTTACTATAGGAAAAGATTGTTTAATTTATCCTAACGTAGTAATTAGAGATAAAGTAGAGATTGGTAACCGTGTGATTATTCATTCAGGAGCAGTTATTGGTTCTGATGGTTTTGGTTTTGCTATGGTTAAGGGTATACAGGAGAAGATTCCACAGATAGGTATAGTGGTTATAGAAGACGATGTGGAGATTGGTGCGAATGTAACTATCGATAGGGCAAGGTTTGATAAAACCTTAATTGGTAAAGGTACAAAGATAGATAATCTTGTTCAGATTGCTCATAATGTAGTTATAGGAGAAAATTGTGTGATAGTTGCCCAAGCGGGTATTTCAGGAAGTACAACTTTAGGTAAAGGAGTTGTTTTAGCTGGGCAAGCAGGTGTGGTAGGGCATATTACCATTGGAGAAGGAGCAATTGTAGCTGCGCAAGCAGGAGTAACTAAGTCAATTCCTCCTCATACAAAGGTTTCTGGTTACCCTGCTAAACCTCATAATATAGCTAAAAGAGTGAATGCTTACCTTCAACGTTTACCTGAGTTGTACGAGAAACTCAATAAAAGAATAGAAGCATTAGAGAAAAAATTAGAAGAGTTGGAGGGTAGAATAAATTAGTTATGGATAAGCAATGTACTATTAAAGATAAAGTATGTTTAGAAGGAATAGGATTACATACAGGTAAGGAAGTTAAGTTGGAACTTTTACCGGCACCCCCTAACAGTGGTATAATCTTTGTTAGAAAAGATATTATTCCCGAAACAATGATAAGAGCAGATATAGACTCTGTTTTAGAACCAAAGGATTATCCGCGGAGGACATCTATAAATTATAGAGGAGTTTTTGTGCATACTATTGAACATCTTATGGCTTCTTTACATCTTTTGTCTATAGATAACCTTATAGTAAATATATGGGGGGAAGAGGTTCCTGGTATGGATGGTAGTGCTAAGGAGTTTGTAGAGAATATAGGAAATGTAGGAATTGATTATCAAGATGCTCCTAAGAGATATTTAACTATTAAAGAACCTTTATGGGCAGAAGAGAATAGCAGTAGTATTGTAATTTTACCTTATCCTGTGTTAAGAGTATCTTATACAATAAAATACGATAATTCATTGATCAATACAAAGTTCTGTGATGTAGTTATTGGTGGTAATAATGATATAAATAAGATATGTGAGGCAAGGACATTCTGTTTAGAAGAGGAAGTAGAGTCACTTATAAAGATGGGGATGGGGAAAGGTTCTAATTATACCAATACTCTGGTAGTGTCCGAAGATAGAGTTATAAATAATAAACTAAGGTCTTCCGATGAGTTTGTAAAACATAAAGTTTTGGATTTATTGGGCGATTTATATTTAGCTGGACCTTTAAAAGGCCATATAATTGCCTTAAAGAGCGGTCACATCTTAAATATAAAGTTACTTCATAAAATTAAGAGGTATAGAGAAAAGATGCTTACAGGAGGTGTTGGTTGTGAAGATTATTTTTCCCCTATGGATGCACAGTTATCCATAGAGGATATAAAGAAAATCTTACCTCAT
The DNA here is from genome assembly GCA_023819315.1 of Candidatus Omnitrophota bacterium. Taxonomy (GTDB): domain Bacteria; phylum Omnitrophota; class Gorgyraeia; order Duberdicusellales; family 4484-171; genus JAMWBQ01. Next base: position 2,299 of record JAMWBQ010000008.1, on the reverse strand, counting down.
CGGTATCCGTTTCTTTTAATTGACCGAGTGATATATATGGATAAAGGTAAGAAAGCTATCGGGATAAAGAATGTTACCGTTAACGATTACTTCTTTCAAGGTCATTTCCCTAAAAAGCCGGTTATGCCTGGAGTTCTTATTATTGAAGCGATGGCTCAATTAGGTGGTGTGTTAATGTTAGCTGATGAAGAAAACAGAGGTAAATTAGCTTATTTTATGTGTGCTGATAAAGTTAAGTTTAGAAAAACTGTTGAGCCTGGTGACCAATTAGTTATTGAGGTTAATGCTGGTAAGATAAGGCGACAGACAGGAGTCGTATTTACCAAAGCTTTCGTTAATAACAAATTAGTTGCTGAAGCAGAACTGATGTTTGCTTTAGTAGAACCATAGTTACCCATCCTTAAAATTTTAGATGCAATTTACCTACAAAAAGTGACCTGCGTAAGTTGTTCTATTAATAACAATGAAGATAGGTATTCTTTCTGATACCCATGACAATATTACCAATATTAACCGAGCTTTAGATTGGTTGAAGAACAAGGGTATTAATTTTTTTATTCATGCAGGAGATTACATAGCTCCTTTTTCTTTAAGACCATATTTTGATAAAGGTTTTGATTTTATAGGAGTATTTGGTAATAATGATGGAGAGAAAGAAGGATTGGGGAAAATTTCAAAAGGTAAGATATTTCCCCCACCATATTTATTTAATCTTTATCAGAGAGATATCCTCGTAGTTCACGATTTAAGCCAAGCAAAACCACATATCTTTAATATATCAGTTGTTATTTTTGGACATACTCATAAACCACAGACTTTCCGAGAGGGAAAAACACTTTTTATTAATCCTGGGGAGACTTGTGGTTGGCTTACGGGTAAAGCTACTATAGGTATTCTTGATTTAGAGAAGATAGAAGCAGAGATTATAGAGTTAAACTAAATTTTTAATTATGAAAACAGGGGTTGCCCATTTACCATTACATAGAGGGAGAGCACCGCGATGGCTTTTTGAGAGAATGAAACAGCTCGCCAAAGAGATAGTTTTGATAATCGTTAAAGAATTTGGCTGTAACGAGTTTCTTGTTAAAATATCTGACCCTTATTGGTTTCAGGCATTTGGTTGCGTTTTGGGTTTTGATTGGCATTCTTCTGGTCTTACCACCACTCTTTGTGGAGCATTAAAAGAAGGTTTAAAAGATATATCTTCTGAGATTGGTATTTTTGTGTGTGGAGGTAAAGGAGCAGTTGCTCGTAAGACGCCTTGGGAGATAGAAGAAATTGCCCAGAAGAGATTATTAGATTTTTCTCCTGCTATATTTATTTATAATAGTAGGATGTCCGCCAAGGTTGATTCTACAGCTTTACAGGATGGGTATCAACTTTATCATCACTGTTTTATTTTCACTCAAGAAGGTAAATGGGCAGTAATCCAACAAGGAATGAATGAGGAAACTGGTTGGGCGAGAAGGTATCATTGGTTAGGGGAAAAGATGAATGATTTTGTTTGCGAGCCTCATCGGGCAATTTGTTGTAATAGTAAAGGTTTAGCGTTAAATATGGTAGCTAAGGAAAGTCAAAGTGCAAGAGATATGAGTGCGGAGTTATCGCGATATGAACCCACTAAAGTTATAGAGGAATTTCGCAAATTGAAAGAATTAAAGTTATCTTCAAAACATCCTTTATCGGTTAACGATATAAGGGAGGATAATTTAAAGAAGATTTTGATAAAAACCTATGAGAAAAAACCTAATGATTTTGAAAGACTTCTAAATATAGAGGGAGTTGGACCTAAAACTATAAGAGCATTAGCACTTATTTCTGAATTAATCTATGGAAAAACAGTTTCTTTTCGTGACCCTGTCTGTTTTTCTTTTGCTCATGGTGGTAAAGATGGCTATCCTTATCCTGTGGATAGGAAAAACTATGATTTATCTATTAAGATTCTAAGAGAGTGTGTTAATCAGACAAAAATATCAATATACGAAAAATTAAGAGCTTTAAAAAGACTCTCTCAATGGGAAGCCAACAATTTAAAGTGAGGTAAGGTATATTAACAAAAATATTATTTTCCTGTTACTGCTTGGCAAAGTAGAAATTTCAGGTGGATTAATGTAACATACCACCTCTTTGCAAAAATTCTGACTTTTTATCTTTCATTAACAAGAGAAAAAATAGTGTCACCGCAATATAATAATGTCACCTTATTGCAAAGTAGAAATGTCAGGGTAACTTGATGTAAAATACCACCTCTTAGAAGCAAAAAGGAGGTGGTATTATGGAAGAAGTAATTACCCTGACG
>JAMWBQ010000007.1 GCA_023819315.1 Candidatus Omnitrophota bacterium | reverse complement strand
TAATTAACTTTTTTAGACTATCTCTAATCACCTCGTATTTATTTTGTTCTTTCATCGTCAGGATAATTACTTCTTCCATAATACCACCTCCTTTTTGCTTCTAAGAGGTGGTATTTTACATCAAGTTACCCTGACATTTCTACTTTGCAATAAGGTGACATTATTATATTGCGGTGACAGAAAAATTTTCCCCACTGTTAAGCCCCCTCATTACACCCGCCGGGTGTAGCTATGCCCACTTAAAAGAATTTACACAATTTATTTGAGGTTAACAAACCTGTTATTATATGGGTAGCTGCTTTTTTTGCCATGCCCATTGCTTCAATAACGGTTCCTTCCCCCCCTACTATATCCCCTCCAGCATAAACATTCTTTATTGATGTCTGCATAGTTTCAGTATCTACTACCACATCTTTATATTTATCAGTTCTCAATTGAGGTGTAACCGTAGTTAGAATCTGATTAGCTAAAAGTCCAATTGCCACTATCGCCAAATCACATTTAACTTCAAATTCACTATCTTCTATTTCAATTGGTCTTCTTCTTCCTGAACTATCAGGTTCTCCTAATTTGCACTCTAAACATATAAGTCTCTCCACAAATCCATTCTCGTCACCAATAAATTTTTTTGGCTGAACTAAAAATCTAAAATTTACCCCTTCCTCTTTAGCATGCTCTATCTCCAGACGTCTTGCCGGCATCTCTACCTCTGTCCTACGATAAAGTATAGTAACATTGGGAGGTATCCCATTTATCTTCTGCAATCTTAAAGCAGACCGTGCCGCATCCATAGCGGTATTACCACCCCCAATAACTACTATACTTCTACCTACATTTATGGGAGTATGAAATTGAGGGAAATCATATGAACACATCAAATTTATGCGGGTTAGAAATTCATTGGCCGAGTAGATATTACATAGATTTTCTCCCTGTATTCCTAAAAACGATGGTACTCCTGCACCTAAACCTAAAAATATTTTATGAAACCCTTCTATAAAAAGTTCATTTAAACTTTTAGTTTTACCAATTATACAATTAGTAATAAATTCTACCCCTAACTTATTTAAATAATCTATCTCCTTATCTAAAATCTGGGGTGGTAATCTAAAAGACGGTATCCCATACCTCAAGACTCCTCCTAATTTATGCAATCCCTCAAAAATAACTACCTTTACTCCTGCTCTGGCTAATTCTCCCGCGCAACAAAGACCAGCAGGCCCTGAACCAACTACTGCTACTTTAAATTTAGAAATTTTTTCATTTTTATTCTGTAAAATATCTATACCGCTCTCTATACCCCAATCTCCCACAAATCTTTCTAAGAAATGTATATTTATAGCTTGTTCTGAAGCAAAAGACATACCTTTCTTAGTCAAAATACAAGCCTTTCTACATTGATACTCCGCCGGACAAACTCTACCACAAATAGATGGGAAATTATTCTTTTCTCTGATAGTAAAATAAGCACTTTGATAATCTTTCTGAGTAATCTGATAAATAAATCTTTTTATATCTATTCCCACAGGACAACCCAAAATACAAGTAGGATTGCTACATTGAAGACATCTCTTCGCTTCTTGGAAAGCTTCTTCCTCACTATAAGTAGAAACTACTTCCTCAAAATCGTTTATTCTTTCTTGAGTTATTCTCTCTTTGGGTAAAACCGCCTCTGTCATTTTAATAAATTACAAATATGTCTTTCTTTTTCTAAATACATAGAGTTTCTTTTTATCAGATTATCCCAATCTACTAAATGAGCATCAAATTCAGGACCATCAACGCAACTAAATTTAGTCTTACCCTCTACAGTTACCCGACAACAACCACACATACCTGTTCCATCAACCATCAACGCATTTAAAGAGACAATAGTTTTTATATTATAAGGTTTACTTAATTCAGAAACTTCCCTCATCATCGGGATAGGACCAACCGCATAGATTAAGTTGTAGGTTAAATTATCGGTTAAAATTTCCTTTAATATATCTGTGACAAACCCTTTTTTACCATAAGAACCATCATCAGTGGTAATGTAAAACTTATGGGAAAATTTTTCCATTTCTTTTTCTAAAATCAATAACTGTTTAGTTCTTACCCCTAATATGGTAGTAATATCGTTACCTTCCTCTTTCAATGCTTTCGCCACTGGATAAATTTCAGCAATACCCACTCCCCCACCAATCAAAATTACATTACCATATTTCTTTATTTCCGTAGGATTACCTAAAGGACCTACCAATGCGTATAAAGAATCTCCTTCCTTTAATCCTCCTAAAAGTTTAGTAGTCAATCCCACTTCCTGGAAAATTAAAGTGATTATCTCTTTTTCAAGGTTATTATCTACAATGGTCAGAGGAATTCTTTCTCCTTCTTTACAAACCATTAATACAACAAATTGTCCAGGCTTTGCCATCTTGGATATATCTGGCGCGCTGATTTCTAAACAAACAATACGGATATTATTGTAGTGAGATATTATATCCTTATTTATTATCTTCATCTCTTAAAAGCCTCCCTCACAATATAGCAGGCCGATAATTTCAATTATACTTTTATAACAACTTTTATATTTTTTTCAAGATAAAAATTAAAACCTGATATTGTAGGTTAGTAAATAATTTAAGGAAAGAAAAGATTAAAAATTTACCTTGATATTTTTGGCAAAATTTCAATTTACCCAATATACTTTGCTCCGTGTTTCTCTGCTACCAAAATAAAATCACTCCTTCTATCTCTCCATAAATAACTACATCATTCTGAAAGGATTCGCCTCTCTTAAGAGAAAACCGGCTTAACTTTTCTAATTAGTAATAAGTAAATATATACTGAAATTAATAACATAGCGACAGAAAATAAAATCAGATACAAAATAGAAACTTCGTATAAGAACCCCATCGCTGTACTTCCTAAAAACCAACTAACTCCATAAACAGTATTAAAAATACCGTAGGCAAAACCTCTGTTTGAAAGAGAAGTTAAATCTGCGATACCTGCACGCATAATTGTCTCATGAACAGCCATAACTATCCCCCAAAGTATTAAACCGCCTAATGCTAAAATTTTTCTTTGCGAAAATGAAAGAATAGGAATAAAAATAGTTATTAAAGGAATAACAATAAATACTTTCATCCCAATTCTATCATATATCTTACCGATAATAAGCGCAAATAATGCGTCAATTAACATGGTAAGAGCGTACAAAAAAGGTATCGTAGCGTCAGAAAATATTCCTTTGATTTTAAAATGATAAGAAATCAACTGGAAATTAGTAAATCCACAAACTGCAAAGAAAATAAATAATGCATAAAACCAGAAAACAGAAGGAAATTTACCTTGAATATCTTCTGTTAATCTTTCTAATTTTTGCGGTGAAGGAACTTTATTCTTTGCTACTAAAAGGAAAAACAATATCAAAAATGCTGGTATCCACATAACATTAAATCCTTCTTTGTAACTTCCTCTAAATATAAAAATAATGCCAAATAACGCCGGCCCTATAACTGCTCCTATTTGGTCAACAGCCTCATGGATACCAAAACCTAAACCTCTACCTACCTCTTTGGTAGAGTAGGAAAGTATAGCATCTCTTGCCGGACTTCTGATTGCTTTTCCTACTCGTTCAATGAGAATAAATATGGCAGCAAGTTGCCAATTACCGGCAAATGCCAGAAGTGGTATAGCCAAAATTAAACTATACCCTAAGATAGTCAATCCCCAATATGCTCTTCTTCGGTCAGCAAAATAACCAAAAGGAAGCCTCAACATATACCCAAAAAATTCACCTAACCCGCTAACCAATCCTACAATAGTAGCACTTGCTCCCAATAATAACATATAAGGTCCACTAACACCCCTTGCTCCCTCGTAAACAATATCAGCGAAGAGGCTAACCAAACCCATAAGAATAATGAATTGTAATGCTAACTTCTTTCTGTTTATTTGATTATCCATTTGATTATAGTTTGTTTATGGTTCTGAATTACTACCCTTTGATATTATTATAACGTTCCCCGCACGAAATAAGTTTTGAACGATAGCGAAGGATTTGGATGAATGCCCTCTGGCACGAACATTTTATGCTGTGTTATATGAAGTGACGATTTCATATCTTCATATCTTCAAAATTGAAAATGAACACGGGCATCTGACAAATTAGTAATATCTTCTTTGAGGGTACCTTTAGCCAAATATATCAATTCAACCCTAAATATCTTTTCGTTGTATCTATCTGACAAAAGCTTAAAATAAGGCTCAACGGAATAATTATAACGAAAATCTTTTCCTTTGACATACCCCCTTTCCCGCTTTTAAAAATATCTTTCCCATAATGTGTATAAAGTTGGCCATTAGGAACGCAAACTAATTTTAGTGCTTTAATATTTGGTTTAGCATGTTCGTGAACTATTTGAATAATATAAGTTAGGCAAGGTTTCTCTTTTTTGGGGAAAATTTTATAATATTTAGGTAAGTTAGGCGTGAATATCTTGCTTACCACATAAGAAGTTTGATTGATTGCAATATTGATTTTTCCTTTGTAATCTGCTGGATTATCTAAAAGAGCAGTTTTAACCTCAATATGGATAAAAGTATCTGGAAGTTCAAACATCAAATCCGAACCAAGAGGAGAAGAGTTGGGAAATCGTAAAATTGAGGCAAAGAAATGATGGAAAATTCTCTCTGCTCCTATGTCTAAATCAGATGCCTTATAACCTTTTCTTGCTGTCTTTATAAAATTATCATACCAATCGTGCAGGATTTTTATTCGTGAGTTCAATCCATCAATAAGGGTATTTAAATCCTGCTTTAGGTGAAGCAAAATTAGATCAAAATATTGTCTTTCTATTTTCTCAAGTTCAAAATCATTTAACATAGATTACTTTCTTTATATTTGGACATCTTTTCTTGATAATATTCAGATATTCAGGAACGAGTTCTATCAATATAGCATTTCTTCCCAAATCATAAGCAACCTTACCTGCTGTTCCTGAACCAGCAAAAGGGTCCAATACAATCCCTTCTTCAGGACAACCGGCCTCAATACATTTTTTTACAAGTTCTTCAGGGAAGGTTGCAAAGTGCGCCTCGGAAAGAAGTTGGAGTTTTATGCTCCAAACATCACCGGGATTTTTACCTTTTGGATGGGGTTTTACTGTCTGAAGAACCAAATGTGTCTCAGTAACCCATCTATCATAGATATCATCAAATTTAAGCATGTCTTTTAGCCTAAACCAATCATCTGGTAAAGGGATAGAACCCCTCTTCCCCAGCTACCAGTATCTTTCCTAAACCAATGACCTGCTGTATCTTTATAACCCAATAATCTATCAATCTCTTTTATGGTAATACTTTTATTTTTACGCCAAAATCTAAGATACTCAGCAATTATTGGTTGAAAAATTTCGTATCTTCTCTGTAGTACTAAATATTCTCCAAAAAGGGATTTTCTTGCACCCGGAGAAGCACCCCTATTATCAGGACTTAATCTAAACTTACCTTTATAATTTCGCTTCCCCGTCTGCCAGAATAGAAAATCAGTAGAGGAAAATAGCAGTGAAGACTTTAACTCTACACACTTATCAAAATCTGGTCTTTGAGACAATATGGGTTTAGGAAATCCTTTACAGCCATGATGACTATTTATATCACTCTCATGTTTAATCGTTTTCCCACAATCCTCACAAATCAACTCAACCGGTAATTGAGACTCTTTATTAAAATCCTGCACAATTTCAATGGTTGTCCTACCATTTTCCCAAAGACCTCTACTGTAGGATTTTTGAAAACCTTCAAAACCTGTCCTCTAATCTTACCATCTTTTAATAGAGAATTTTCTATTTCAAAACCTAAAATATCTTCAGGACTTTTATTGTTTGTAAAGTTACTAACCGGCACTCTTAATTTATCTAATGATAAATAATAATTGTACTTACTTTCTTCTTTTACAAATAAAAATACTGGCTCATAGACATTTGAAAATCTACTATCTAATGAAGAAAGCATAACATTAGGTTTGAACCATATAATTTTATTTAGAAGTGCCAACTATTTTTTTGCAGTTCAACTGCTAATAACTCTGGTATAAGTAACAACTCCTTGTTTTGATATTTATACCCTATATTCAGAAAGAAAGTACCTTTAGGTTTTAATACTCTCTTCATTTCATTAAAGACATCAACGAGTCTCTTAATATATTTAAGATATGAGTTTTCTTGACCAATTTGTTGAGGATTCTTGTAATCTCTTTGTTTCCAATATGGCGGTGAAGTTATAACACAATCAACAATCCTGTCAGGCAATAAATGAAGAGCCTTATTTACATCTCCTATATACACGGTAACATCTTTTTCCTTCATCGCAGGGCTATCTCTATAAGTTTCCAAAAGGGATAATTGCTCCTTAACATAAGTCATCTTTGAAGTTGTTACACTCCGTTCCTTAATATCTTTATATCTTCTCTTCATAATTTTCGCCTAAATAAAACCCGCCATTACATATAACTCGTTTTTAGAGGGAATGTATGTATGATTTCGACCTTCGTGTTGTATATTATACTAACTTAATGTATAATGAAATCACTAATAATCATTTACTGGTTTTATTTTATCAATTTTATAAAAAATAGGCAAGAATATTTAGAAAAATGGGCTGATCACATAGATCGTATCTAGTTTTAAACCCTTAGTTAAGTAGTATTGTAAGTCCAATTTTTCCCTTAAAATTTCGTCTGTGGCAAAGTAAATTTGGTCAAGTGTATAATTTTTAGAACGAGGGCGGAATATCGTTTCCAGTTATATGTTACCCGCTTAAATCTTTCTGCGTTAGAAATCTGGAGGCTTTACCGAAGAAAAGCTAATTCAGAAAATCGGATAAAATAACTTAAATACGAATTTTGGTAGGGAAGGACTCTCTCTACATAAATTTGCCATAGATATAGCTTTTAGAATTATTGCTTATAATTTACTTAGCTTTTTTAGACAATCATTATTAAAACAAAAATACAGCCTGTAATTTCCACTATTAGGCTCAAATGCTTTGCATTGTGAAGCTGGATTGCTAAACATAGCAAAAAAAGGTATTGAAACTATAAGTTGCGTTTAAACGCAGGGCTTGGTTGGAGAGATTGTTCTTAAAGATTGGTCTATCTAACCACTCAATTGCCTATTAAAATATAGTTTCTAATACAAAATCTGAGTTGAAATACTACTTGATGAAAGGTTTAAAACTGGATGCGATGTTTCTGACTCACTCCTTAAAACGCTAAAAAGAAGAATACAGGTACCTGGTATTCACCTTGCGCCTTTAATTTTCTTAAGTAAAGAAGATTTTAAGTTTCTAAGGGTTTTAAGGGTTAATTTTAAAAAATGGCGACTAGATTTTTTAGAAAGTCACCCAAGAGGCAATCGTTTGTTAAGAAACAGCCCTTAGCATACCATACGAACAAAGATTTCTCATCAAGGATAGATAACCATATACCCTGTTATGAGCCGACCAATATTTTTACTACACGTGATTATTTATTCTGGGCTTGAAGAAGAGTAAAAGAATATTACCGAGAGTTCTTAGATTATATGGAGCAAGATAATAAGCTAAAGCGAGCTTATGCACTAATGTATAGATAAAAAAATCACCTCCCTTCCCCTGATATTGTATAAGATATATCAGCCAAACCAAAAAGAAAGGAGGTCAAATGCAATATTATCACTTAATCAAGGATATGTCAAAGATGAAATTCAATTTAAGGTTAAAAATGGTACCCAAGGCTAAACAAACTTCTATCTCTGAGGCTTCTAGATTCTATGGTATGACCAGAAAGACTATAAGGAAGTGGATTGAGCGCTATGAGAAAGAAGGTTTAGAAGGCTTAAAGGAGAGAAAGATAACCCCCAAGAACATACCACATAAATTAAGCAAGGAAGCTAAAGGAAGGATAATTGCTTTAAGACAAAGACATCCTTCTTGGAGGCCTTTGCGTTTATTAGAGCGTTACCATGTAGAAGGAAGCAACGGCTGAAGTAAATAGAGTACTCAAGCAAAACAACCTGATTAAAACTAAGAAGAAGCGTTGGCGCAAAAGAAAAGACTTATTAGAACTTAAAAAACAGATGACATTTTTTATAGAGTAGCCAGATAGATACCAAAGATCTTATAGATATCTATCACTACTGGCCAGTGATGAATAAACTAAATCTACCTCGCTACGAATATACTCTCCGAGAACTCTCTACAGGTACCACCTTTTATGCCTACGCCAATGAGAATAATTCTACCTACGCTTCATTGTTTGCTCGATATGTAATTGATCATTTAAAAAGCTACGGTATAAATACGACAAGCATCATCTGGTAGACTGATAATGGGAGCGAATCTATATGTTCAGTGAGGAAGAGAATAAACCGGCTCTATAGCTTTTTAAAGAGTGCTTGTAGCTAACAAAATAGAACATGCCAAGATACCACCACCAGCCTTAAGGTTATAGAACAATGTAGAAACTTTTCATAGGATAGTGGAAAAGGAGCTTTACGATATATAAGACTATGCTAACCATATAGAATTCTTTGGTAAAGCCTATGCCTATCAACTATACTTTAATTACAAAAGAAATAGATACCGAGATAAAAAAGCACCTATTGAGATATTAAGAGAGCGATTTCCTCAAATAGATGAAGGGATACTTAATTTACCACTGATAGGAGTTTAAACCTTGCTTAAAGAATGTTATAAAGAAGAAGAAGAAAAAGAAAAAAGTGGATAAGATGTGCCTATATCAGTCCCTTAAAATGCTAAAAAAAATTGCAATTTATCATAAAAATGGTATCATCTATTTATAAATATGATTAGAGAAGGCGATTTAGTATTGCTTTATAGAGATAATCAAAGAAATTATCTTCTAAAGATAAATAAGGATAGATTTCATACCGATAAGGGATTTATAGATACCACAGATATAATTGGTAAAAATTTTGGCGATAAGATAACTACTAATCTAAACGAGGAATTCTACATTCTTAAACCTACTCTTTACGATTTAACTATGAAAGTAAAAAGGCAAACCCAGATAATCTACCCCAAAGATATAGGCATTATATTAATGAAAGCTAATATTTTCTCAGGAGCAAGAATCATAGAGGTTGGTTCAGGCAGTGGTGCTCTTACATCAGCATTGGCAAATTTTGTAAGACCAAACGGCAAAGTTTATAGTTACGAACGGAACAAAATATTTTTTGAGAATACGCGTAAGAATTTAGAAAAAAATAATCTCCTTGAATGGGTAGAATTAAAGAATAAAGAAGTAATAGATAGTTTTGACGAAGAAGATGTTGATTTCGTAATGATAGATATTGGCAGTCCTTGGGAATTAATTCCTCCTGCTTATAAATCGCTTAAAGCTGGTTATAGGTTATCTACTATATGTCCAAGTTTTGAACAACTGACTAAAACTGTAGCTAAACTTGAAGAAACAGGATTTACTAATATAGAAGCAATGGAAATATTAACGAGAAGAATACTGCTTAAAAAGGGAATAACCCGTCCCGAACAACGCATACCTTCCCATACTGGTTTTTTAATTTTTGCCTCCAAAATTATAAAGTAGTTACCAAATCATCAAAATACATAGAAGCTAAATAAGAACTGCGCACGTATGGTCCACTAAAAACATTAAGGAACCCTAAAGATAAAGCTACCTCTCTAAAATAATTGAATTTTTCTAAAGAAACGTACTCTTTTACAGGAAAACAATTCTTGGAAGGAGATAGATACTGTCCAATACTTAAAAAGTCACAACCACTATCTCGTAGATGACCAATAGTCTGTACAACCTCTTTATCCTCCTCCCCAAAACCCAAGATAATTCCCGATTTAACAAATATATCTTTGCTTAATTTCTTTACCATCTCTAAAACCTTAAGAGAGTCTATATAGTTATAGCTCGGTCGTAGAATTTTATAAAGAGAAGCTACAGTTTCAATATTATGAGAGATCACCTGAGGTTGTGCGGAAACTACCATCCTTATTGCATTTATATTCAGAGAAAAATCAGGGATGAGAGCTTCTACTTTCTCTACACACTTTACCCTCTTTACTTCTTCAATTACTGAGTAAAACAACTTTGCCCCTTTATCCTCTAAATCATCACGCGAGGGACTCGTTACTACCACATACCTTAAATTTAATCTCTCTACCGCTTCTTTAACTTTGAAGGGTTCAGTTAAATCTATTGGCTTAGGAGTACCTTTTTCTACTGCACAGAATTTACAATTCCTTGTGCAAATCCTACCTAAAATCATAAATGTAGCTACCCCTAAAGAAAAACATTCGGACACATTAGGACATAAAGCCTCTTCGCATATAGTATGGATATTTAACTCTCTAAGAAGTATCTTCATCTTCCTACAACTTGATAGTTCCATACGTTTATTCAACCAAGATGGTTTAATCATATATTAACATAATATCGATCATACTTATTGCTCAAAAGATAATCTAAGTATCCTATCTCCTCATTATGCCAAGAGCTTATCTTTCCTTTAATATTAAAAGTTTTTAAAAAAACTTTTATAAATGTCTCTTGCAAATATTCAAAAGATTTAGGTTGGGACAATAATTTATTTAAATAGGTAACCTGTTGACATAATTTAGAATAATCCACACCCTTTATTAGATTTCTAACTTCTCTAAAATCTAAATCCATAGGTATACAACCGTGTTGGAAAATAACTCTCCCTGCTCTCCTTTGAGCATTACCGCCTATTTTTTTACCATCTATTACGATATCAAACCGTTCTTTACCTAAGAAACAAAATGGACTCTTTATAACTTCCAAACAAGAAACATCTTCAAAGAATTTTGCATTCAACCCTAACTCTTTATAAAAATTTATGAGGAAAGAATTAATTAATTTATAAGATTTTTTCACCCCTATTGGCAAATTCAAATCTTCCACATCACAGACAATACTATAGGTAAGTTCTTTATAATGAACTATCGCTGAACCACCGGTTATTCTATGAACAAAACCTATATCTTTTTTAAAACACTCTTCTAAATTAATCGTATCTTCTATCTTCTGAAAATACCCTAAAGAGAGAAACGGTTTAAGCCAGGAATATATTCTTAATGTAGGAACTTTTAACTTAGGATAACAAAAGAGTAAAACCTCATCTTTTGCCATATTAAGTAAACCATCGTTATAACCATCAATAATTATACGCCAGCTTTTTTCCATCTTATATCAGGGAAACGAGCGGCATACGTTTCGTCTACTCTTCTAACAGGTGTAGTGAGAGGATAATTCTTGAAATTCTCAGGTGAAAAGTTTACCTCATCGTTAATCTGTTTCATAATCTGTATGAAATAATCAAGCGTAGATTTACTCTCTGTCTCTGTAGGTTCAATCATCAAAGCTTCTTTAACAATTAAAGGGAAATACATTGTAGGAGGATGTATTCCAAAATCTATGAGTCGCTTAGCTATATCCCCTGCTTTTACTCCTTTCTCTTTTTGCCATATGCAAGATAAAACCAACTCGTGCATACATCTATTTGGAGAAGCTAATTTATAAGTATCTTTTAGTTTTTCTCTTAAATAGTTAGCATTTAAAACTGAGTGTTTAGATACTCTTTTTAAACCTTCTTCTCCTAAACGCAAGATATAAGCGTAAGCTTTAACTAAAACGTTAAAATTCCCATAAAATGATTTTACCTTACCTATGGAATTTTTAAGTTTATAATTTAAGTAATAACGTCCGTTTTTAATATCTACTAAAGGAACAGGTAAAAATTCCTTTAATTCCTCTTTCACTCCCACACCAGCTGATCCTGGACCACCACTGCCATGTGGGGTAGAAAATGTTTTATGTAAATTAAGATGAATTACATCAAACCCCATAAGAGAGGGTTTGGTAATCCCTAAAAGAGCGTTAAAGTTAGCTCCATCGTAGTATAACAATGCTCCTCTACTATGAACTATTTCACTTATATCAAGTATCCTTTCTTCAAATAATCCTAAGGTATTGGGATTAGTAAGCATCATAGCTGATGTTTCTTCATCTACCAATTTTCGTAGATTGTCTATATCCACCAGACCTTCCTTGGTGCTAGGAACAACCACAGTTTTATATCCACACATACTCGCCGTTGCAGGATTAGTGCCATGAGAGGAATCAGGTATAATAACTTTATATCTTTTCTCTTTACGGAGCTTATGGTAGGCTCTTATAATCATCATCCCTGTAAATTCTCCACTAGCTCCTGCTGGTGGCTGAAAACTAAATCTTGCCATACCCGTCAAAACACACAAAAGCTTTTCTAATTCGTAGATTACCTTAAGAGCGCCTTGAATATAACTTTCGGGTTGATAAGGGTGGAGATGAGTAAAAGTTTTAAGCTTAGCTATATCCTCATTTACTTTAGGATTATACTTCATCGTACAGGAACCCAAAGGGTAGAAATTTGTATCTACGCTAAAATTAAGTTTACTAAGATTTGTGTAATGCCTTACCACATCTAACTCTCCTAAGGAAGGCAAAGGTAAATCTTCTCTTAGGAGTTCTTTGGGGATAATACTTTCCGGAGAGTTCAATGGTATATCAGGAGGATTAACTAATTTATTATCTTTAGAATCATCCGATTTCTCAAAAATCAATCGTTTATCCATAATAGTTTAAACTAATTTCTTTATATTCTCTATCAATTCATCTATATCAGAGGCTTTCTTTTTCTCCGTGCAGGCACTGAGTATACAGTTTTTAAGTTGGGGATAATAATTACCTATAGATAAACCAGCAAGAATTTTTTTCTTAGCCAATCTATTCAGTAACCTATTAGCCCCCTCTATCTGCCAGACGAACTCGTTAAAAAATCTTTCTCCAAAAGGTAAAGAAACACATTCTAAATCTTTTAATCGCTGGTAAAGATAATGGGCAAGATTAAAAGAGTATAACCAAACTTTCTTTAAACCATCCTTACCTAAAAGAGATAAGTATATAGATGCACTAATTGCATTCAAAGATTGATTAGAACATATGTTACTTGTTGCTTTCTCTCTCTTTATATGTTGTTCTCTCGTCTGTAAGGTAAGACAGAAACAACTGTTACCTACGATATCTATTGTCCTGCCTACTATCCTTCCTGGCAACTGGCGTAAATATTCAGACTTGGTAGCTAAAAAACCAAAAGTTGGTCCTCCCAAATTCAAATTACCTCCCAAAACTTGCCCATCTCCACAGATAATATCTACTCCTAATTTATATGGCTCCTTTAGCATTGCTAAAGATAAAGGATTAGTTACCAAAATAAATAAAACACCTCTATCCTTTAAAATAGCACTCACCTTATCTAAATCTTCAATAAGACCAAAAAAGTTAGGACTCTGTAAAACAAAACAAGAAGAGTTACCATCTAAATTGTTTTCTAAAAACTCTAAATCAATAAACCCTTGAGAAGTAAAAGGAACAATTTGAAGGGAAAAATCTCCCCCTCCTATATACGTAGCCAATACCCTTCTATACTCAGGGTGAACACTATAAGCAACTAATACCTTATTTCGATTATTCTGCAATCTTAAACTCATAAGCACTGCCTCTCCTAAAGCAGAAGCACCATCGTATAAAGAAGCATTGGTAACATCCATACCCGTAAGTAAACAAATATAAGTCTGATACTCATAAAGTGCTTGTAAAACTCCCTGTGAACACTCTGGTTGATAAGGAGTATAAGAAGTGTAGAATTCACAACGAGAAACAATATGTTCGAGAGCACTGGGAACATAGTGGTCGTATATACCAGCACCTAAAAAAGAATTAAATTCGTCTATGGGAATATTTTTACTACCAATATCTTCCATAACCTCTCTTAGAGAATGTTCACTTAAACCACAAGGTAAGTTTAAATTCCCTTTAATTTTTATCTGGGGAGGTAGATGATGGAAGAGTTCCTCCCAAGAGGATAAACCCAGCTCCCTCAACATCTCTTCTGTTTGTAAATTCGTATTCAATATATAAGGCATATCAAATATTTTACTTTTCTTTCTCTTCCTCTATAAATTCCCTATAAGCATCTTCATTTAAGAGATTATCTTTCTCTTTAAAGTCTTTTATCTTGATCTTAACTAACCAACCTTTCTCGTAAGGACTTTCATTTATCCACTGAGGATTACTAACTAATTCCTTATTAATTTCTGATATCGTGCCACTTAGGGGAAGATAAACTTCCGCCGCTGCCTTGGTAGATTCTAAAGTAGCAAATTTTGAAAATTGAGTAAACTCATCACCTATCTTTGGTAACTCCACATAAACGATATCACCTAACTCACTCTGAGCATAATTAGAAACGCCTACCCAACCTATATCGTTATCTATTTTTACCCATTCGTGAGTTTTAGAAAATAGCAGATTATCCATAAATTCACCTCCTAAGATTTAACTCTCGTCTTTATAAATGGGTAACGATGGACAAAAGCACGAAACGATTTACCTCTTATATCTATAATAATAGGAGTATTCTCATAAGAAAAATTTATATCTATGTAACCCATACCAATAAATCTATCTAAATTAGGCGAATATGTTCCACTGGTAACTTTACCGACAACTGAACCTTGGAGAGAATAAATTAAGTAATCTTTTCTTGGCACACCCCTATCCTCCATAATAAAACCTACTCGTTTTCTCTCTATACCCTTCCTCAGTATCTCTAATATTTTTTCTTTACCTAAGAAATCTTTAGAATTATATTTTACCACCCACTTAAGGGAAGCTTCCAGAGGATTGGTTGTCTCGTCTATATCGTTACCGTATAAAGGATAGCCAGCTTCTATCCTTAAAATGTCTCTTGCTCCTAACCCACCTAAATCGGGGATAACTCTTCCTCTCCCTTCCTTAATTTTTTCCCACAAATTAGATGCGTAATATCTTGGACAAATTATCTCAAAACCATCCTCGCCAGTATATCCACTGCGAGAAATAGTAAGTTTAACTCCTCCTAAGTCTAAATCTAAAAAGTTCATATAACTTAAATCATCTAAGCCCACTCCCACTACATTTTCTAAAAGACATTGAGAATTCGGTCCCTGAAGAGAAATAAAAGCATTATTCTCGGTTTCATCTACTATATCTAAATCATTAAATTTCCTCTTATTAAGCCAATCTAAAACTTTATCTTTATTACAGGCATTAACGATACATAAAAAACTATTCCTTAGGCGGTAAAGGACAAAATCATCTATAATATTTCCTTGAGAATTAATGAATAGATTGTATTGTAAACCATTGGGTTTAATGGAAGAAACATCGTTAGCGGTTAATTCTTGAAGAAACGCTTCACTGTTATCTCCCTTAATTCTTATTTGTCCCATATGGGAAATATCAAACATAAGACAGTTACTACGGCAAGCTTTTGCTTCTCTTAGTATACCAGAGAATTCTAAGGGGAGTAACCAGTTAAAAAATTCTACCATCTTAGCATTGCTGTTAATATGATTGGTATACAAAGGGGTCTTTTTTGAATTATCCGTTAACATAATGATTCTTAAAATTTTATTATATCTTTTTCTTCCTATACAATCTATTCTCTATATTCACTTCTTCAAAAATCAACTTTGCCTCAGCGAGAATAACCTCGCTTTTGCCAATCACTAAATATCCCTCATCCTTTAGAGAATAATAAAACCTATTAAGAATTTGCTCCTGTAAAGGTTTAGTAAAATATATAAAAACATTTCTACAGAAAATGATATCTATATCTTTGGGATAAGGATCACCTATAAGATTGTGATATTTGAAGTCTACCATAATTTTAATGCTATCCTTTAACTGATATTTACCATCTCCTTTAGAATCAAAGTATTTTTTTAGCAATTCTTGGGAAATATTCTTAATTCTATAGGTATCGAACTCTCCTCTCTTCGCTACCTCAAGACTACTCTTATCTACATCGGTAGCGATTATCTCTATCATCTCAGCTAAATTTAGCTCTTTTGACAGTATAGCTATAGAGTAGGGTTCCTCACCATGAGCACAACCTGCACTCCATACTTTTAACCTCCTCTTCTCTAATCTTGCTTTCTCTGATAAATCCTTAAGCAAACTATTTATAACTGCCCAGTTATCCAAATCACGAAAAAATTCGGAGACGTTTATAGTTAAGACTTCAAACAACTTATCGTACTCCTCAGGATAGTTAATTAATAGCTTTAAATAATCAGTATAAGAATCTATTCCGTTAACCTGCATTCTTAGAGCTATCCTTCTTTTCAAAATATTGCGGTGGTATTGGCTGAAATCTACTCCTCTATCTTGATATATCTTCTCTAAGAGTTGATTAAAACTCTTTTCTCTATCCTCTTCTAAATTATGAGGGGGGTGATTACTTACATAATCCACCGCTTTATATATCTCTAACATAATATTTTTAATGTACTGGTTAGTAAGGGAGAAAAATTTTTTTTGATACTCACTATCTTCCTTAGAACCTTCCCATAAATAGGGAGGAAATTTATCTAAAACCATATCTAACATTTTCTTCTTACACAACTCACACCTACAAATATCAAAGCGTAATCCTAAGGTGCGCTCTAAAAAATCACTCACTATCTCACCTATAATATTTATTTTACTATTATTCAAAACTTACTCTCCTTTTCCCCTTCCCATATACCCGGTATAGTTTCTCCACAAAATTTACATTTACCATCTCTAATATTATTCTCTAAAATGGAATAACCTACCCGCTTTATCAGTAAATTATTACATTTGGGACAATATGTAGATTCCTCTTCTATTCCAGGGACATTACCGATATAAACGAATTTTAGCCCTACCTCTTTAGCCATATTATAAATCTCTTTTAGATTACTTACAGGCGTTGGTGGTAAGTTCTTTAACCTATAATGAGGGAAAAAACGAGAAAAATGAACAGGTGTATCTACACCTAAATTGTCTCTTATCCATAAACATAAATTTCTCACCTCTTGGGGGGAATCATTCTTAGTAGGAATAACTAAATTGGTAATCTCTAAGTGAATATTTGCTTCCTTTATCTTTTTTAATGTGGTAAGCACACTATTTAAATCTGCTCCATTACTCATTTCTCTATAGAAATCTGGAGAAAAACTCTTCAAATCAACATTAATAAAATCCATATACCTTAGTAACTCAACGAGTGGTTCCTCGTTTATATACCCGCAACTATGCATACCCACTAATAACCCCTCCTGCTTAGATAACTTAGCAGTTTCAAGCATATACTCATAAAATACAGTTGGTTCGGTATAAGTGAATACTACTGATGGGCAATTATATTTTTTTGCCATTCTTACAATATCAGCCGGGGAAAGAGTATAGTTTATTGTCTCATCAGGCTTTGCTTGAGAGATATGCCAATTTTGACAAAAAAGGCACCTCATATTACAACCAGAAATAGCTAAAGAAAAAGCTCCTGTGCCTGGTAAAACATGAAAGAAAGGTTTCTTCTCTATAGGGTCAACAGCTATAGCTACGGGATTATTATAAGCTAAAGTATACAACTTACCATCACGATTTATCCTTACTCCACAAAACCCTCTATTACCTTTTGCTATAACACACCTTCTTGGGCATAACGCACATCTAACATTACCATTCTCCTCTGCTTGCCAGTACAAAGCTTCTTTGTAATCAAGAGAATAGCAAATGCTTAAGAAAAAACAAAAAAATATGAGAAATATAAATCTTAACTTATCCATAATTAACACTTCTAAAATAATAAATATTCAATATTCCACTTAATAATAATATAAAACTTATTATACCACTACTTATAAATAAACCATAGAGGGGAATTAAAAATAAACTCAAAAAAATTCCCCAACTTCCGCCTCCTACGAGATCAAAAGCATATATAGTACCTGGATTTTTAATAAAACCTTTGCTAATATTTAAAGCATTTATCCACGAAAAATTTAGTCCTACTAAAATACCTCCTAAAAAAGGGAAAATAAAGCTAACACCTGAAAAGAAAATTGGCAATTTCTCTAATAGTCTAAATAAATATGGTAAAAAGAACACATATATTGCTCCTATAAAGTATAAATAGGGAAGAAAATCAAATCTAAGATACCTCTTTTTATTAAAGTAATTAGAACCACAAGCAAGACCTAACATAAAGAAAGTACTCATTAGCCCAATTTTATGGTAAACATAACCATAAATTATTTCAAAACCTAAAATGGATATTATTAGGGAAGCTATACCTAATCCACCCATACTAAAAACTGATAAAATAACAAAATACCTCTTCTTTAAAGCATAGGTAAATATCCATACCATAAAAAACAAAATTAAATAAAAATAAGGCTTAATACGAATTAGAAAATAAAATATTCTTACTAACCAAAATTTAAAAAATGAAGAAAAAAAGATAATCCCATAGTAGTAACTAACAGGAGAAAAATCGTAATTTAATCTTACCTTACTATTTTCTCTTATTACATCTCCTAAATAATTTATATGCCAAGGTAACAATCTACTCTCTAAATAGAATCTGTTAAAGAACTCTGTAGATAAATTGTATTTTTCTAAACGAGCAGAAATTATATCAGGGTTGTAAGTAAGTTGAGTGGAACTCAAAGAAGCGATAAATCTAAGTTCTCTACCAGGAATATGTAAAATGTGAGGGAAAACTTTATTTAAAGTATAGTATATACTGGAAATAAGATTCCTTAACTCCTTACTTAGGTAACCCTCT
This sequence comes from Candidatus Omnitrophota bacterium, assembly GCA_023819315.1. Taxonomy (GTDB): domain Bacteria; phylum Omnitrophota; class Gorgyraeia; order Duberdicusellales; family 4484-171; genus JAMWBQ01. The sequence goes on along the minus strand of JAMWBQ010000007.1, from coordinate 17,516 downwards.
TGATAAGGTAAAGTAAAGGAAAAAACGCCCTCTTCTTTTATAATTGTTTTAATTTTATTAAAAAACTCGTAAGTATAGAATCTGTTGAGGTAAGCATTATAAGGTGGAGGTGTATTGATAAGAACTATATCAAATTTTTCTCCCCGATAGTAATTCAAAAATACCCTTGCTTCCAAATTGTAAATTTTCACCTTAGGGTTATAGAGTGTTCCCTTGTATTTTGGAGGTAAATAATTTTTAAGTAGGGATATTAAATTGTGGTCCAATTCTAAATAGTAAACCTCCTCCACAGGATACTTTAGAATCTCATAAAGTAAGCCACTAACTCCTTCTCCTACAATAAGTATACGCTTACAATCTTTACTTTGTAAAAAAGTCAAATGAACTGTTTCTTGGGAATTTAAAGGTTCAGGGAAACTAAAACTTAAAAAACCATTCTCAAACACACTAAAACTATCCCTATTTTTAGTTATATATATGTTACTGTAAGGGGAGATCTTCTTAGCGATTAGATTAAATTCTTTCCATTCAAGATTCAAAAGGAAACTATCTATAGAGTGAACAAAAAAACCAAAAATTATAAAGGTAAATATAAGTGCAGTAGTTAAAAAAAAGTATATTTTACCTAACCTATAAAAATATACGTACATTAAAATAAAAAACAAATTCAACATAACCATCAAGTATAGGTTATGAAAAGAAGAGAGAATAAAAACAAATAAAAAAGAGAAAGCTAAGCCCCCCAACATATCTCCTAAAGCATCTATAGAATAAACCATACTTAAGCTATTCTTAGCTAACAACTTAGATAGGATTTCTACACTCAAGATAAAAATTGAACCATTAGTTAAAGAAAACGGTGCTAAAACAAAAAAAGAAATATAAATCATCTCTATCGGTCCGACAATTTCTCCCGGGTTAAGTCTTAGAATTACCCTTATATTTCTAATTAGAATTAACTCAACCAAGATAAAAATAATGTATGTAAGATAAATAAAAAAGAAAAATCTCTCTATTCTTATTATTCTTCTCCCTAATTTTCCCAAAATTATGCTACCTACTGAAGACCAGAAGAGCCAAAAACATAAAATAATCCCTATAGCCCCTTCGTTACCAGAAAAAACCACTATTAATTCTCTTATAAAAATACTCTGAGAAAAAACAGAAGTGAATCCTATAAAAGCAATCAAAATTGATAAAAAAAACAATTTATTTTTTTCACTCATTTTTAGACAAATTTCTTCTCTAATAAATTAAAAGATAAAAAATCATCAAAATTTTATTTTTAGGAATATCTTGTGAAATTGAATCGTGGATTAGTTTTGAAATTGCAATGTACACTCCTAAGTGATGTTTTGATTAGGAGAATGATTTAAATAAATCTCGAGGAGTAAGGTCAACTATATCTTCTACTTCCATCTCAATTAAATATTTTGGTGTAGGGAAACGGGATTCGGGATGACGATTATTTTTTCTATCATCCTTAATATTTCTTATAACTCTTTTAGAAATCCTCTTTATTAGGCGCTCCTCCCAATTCATAATAATATTGCTATTAATTTTCTCTCCTTCTACAATTTTTGCTTTACCTATTAAAGTATATCCTATGAATAAATGTTCATCTATAGCAGTAATACTAATTGTGGGGTTATTCTTCAAATTGTTAAAAGTTCTACCCACATATAGATCAATAATATATACCAAACCATTCTCATCTATATCAGCAATTCCTTTAGCAGAACAATGAATATTTCCATAAGGATTGATCGTAGAGACGATAACGAAACCCTGCCTTTCAAAAAAATTAACTATATCCCTATTTAAACTTTTCATAAATTATCTTTACCAATTGTGAGTATATAGGTATCTAAAGGCTGATAGAGAAGCTTTTGCTCCTTCTCCACAGGCAACGATAATCTGTTTTTCCGGAACATTAGTAACATCACCGCAAGCAAATATTCCCTCTATATTTGTTCTATTTGTGCAATCTACAATTATTTCTTTATCCTTATTAAGCTCCAAAATACCGGCAAAATCTGAATTAGGTATAAGTCCTATCTCTACAAAAATTCCCTCTAAAGCTATATCCTCTAATTTATCATCTCTTAAGACCTCTAATCCTTTAACGAATTTATCTCCATAAATTCTTTTTACCACTGTTCTATTATATATTACTACATTGGGATAGCTATTAATTTTCTCTACCATTACATTATCTGCGGTCAATCTTTCACCGATATTAATAATGTATACCAAAGGTGAAATTTTAACCATCTGTAAGGCGGCATCTAAGGCAGAATTGCCACCTCCAATAATTGCTACAATTTTACCGCTAAACAAAGGACCATCACAGGTAGCACAATAGGTAACTCCCCTATTTTTAAATTCTCTCTCTCCTTCAATCCCCAATTCTTTTGGGCGTTTACCGGTAGCAACTATCAAAGTGCGCGAGATATATTCAGATTTATCTGTTACCGTATGCACAAGATCATTATCTTTAAAAATCTCTTTTACCTCCTCAGGCATACGAATATCTATACCAAAATGCCTCATATGTTCTTCAAATTTCGTAACTAACTGTGGGCCGCTAATAAATTGGTAACCTATATAATTTTCTATATCTCCACTCCACGCTGCCTGTCCACCAATATCTTTGGTAATCACTAAGAAATCCATCTTTTTACGGGCAGAGTATACACTTGCCGTTATTCCCGAAGGGCCAGCCCCCAAAATTATGAGGTCATATATTTTAAGCATATAAAAGTTTTAAATATTTCTGGGAAGAAGAGAATCTATTCTTGCTCGATCAAAACCAACTACTACCTCACCATCAATCACTATAACTGGTACTCCCATTTGACCGGAGATTCTTACCATCTCTTCTAAAGCCCCCCTATCTTGAGAGACATCCAAATCTTCATAGGTAAATCCTTTAGAAGCTAAATACTGCTTTGCCATTTTACAGTAAGGACAGGTGGGTGTTGAATAAACTTTTATATTCATTTCATACCTCCATTTTTTCTTAATTAATTTTAGAAATTGTTCCCTTCATTAAATTAAGCTGGGATAAATGATTTTTCTCTTCATCTATAACCTTACCAATTACATCTTGCTTATCTTTAATTACATAATCTCTTAAAGAGGAGTAAACGAGGATAGACTGTTTCTCTATATATATACCGAAATCTATTGCCTCAATATCAGAAGTAAATAAATCTTTTATTTTCTCTTCGATTAAATTCTGAGTAAAAACGTAATCAGAAGCTATTGCTGAGAGATAACTGTCGTATTCGCCAGGACTAAACTCGTAAACGATGTAATCTCCTACATTTTCTAACATCTGTTTAAATATATTCCGATGGCTATCTTCTTGTTCCTTCAAATATTTCCACATCCCTTTCAGTTTATCTAATTTTGATTTATTTTCTAAAATCTCATAAAGCTTCTTACCATTTTCTTCAACCTTAATTGCTATTCTTAAAATCTCTTGAGGACTAAAAATATTACTCATAAAATCTCCTCCTTATCCAACAACTCTTTTATCTTGATAACTACTTTTGAAATATCATTCAGGAAATCATCATCAGGAACATATCGGGGATATATACCTTCAGCAATAAGTTCTATCCCTGCTTCCTTAATACCATCCTCCAATTCTTTAAATCCTAACTTTGACCAACCGTAAGAACCAAAAGTTAATCCAAAACGATTCTTCGGTTTTAACCCTCTCAAATAAGTTAGAAAAGAAGCAACCGTGGGAAAAATTTTATTGTTAAGTATAGGTGTACCTAAAATTAAAACTTTCGCTTCCAATACCTCAGTAATAACCTCAGATATATGCGTAACAGCGAGATTAATTAAACGGCAAGGTATATTTAATTTACCAATCAGTTTAAAAAGCTCAAAAGCAATTCTTTCCGTAGAACCCCACATAGTATCGTAAACAATAACAACTTTTTTATCTGTTCGGTAACTACCCCATTTAAGATAAAGTTCTTTAATCTTTTCTATATCTTCTTTCTTTCTCCAAATTAAACCATGGGAAGGGCAAATCATTTCTATTTTAAGAGAATTTAATGTCTCTAATGTTTTTAAAACATTATTTCCGTAAGGCATAACGATATTAGCATAATATTTAGCAGATTCTCTTAAAACGATATCTCTACCTGCTTCATCAACAAATCTTTCTACACTCGCATAGTGTTGGCCAAAAGCATCGTTAGAGAAAAGTATACCATCAGTTTCGCTATAAGTAACCATTGAATCCGGCCAATGAACCATCGGGGTAAGAAAAAACTTTAATGTGCGCTTACCTATATTCAACGTATCTTGTGTATCTACCACTTTGAATTTCCAATTTTTCTTAAAATGATAACGCAAGTTTTCTTTTCCCTGAGGAGAACAAATCACTTCCGCGTTAGGAGAAAATTCTATAAGTTTATCTATTGATCCTGAATGATCCATCTCAGAATGATTAGAAACAATGTACCGTATACGAGAAGGGTCAATTATGTCTTTAATCTCAAAAAGCATCTGAGCAAAACCGTAATGTTTAACTGTATCTATAATAGTAGGATATTCATCAACAATAAGATAAGCATTGTACGTAGAACCAGATGGTGTAGAATAACCATGAAAATTCCTCAACCCCCAATCAATATAACCTGTCCAATAAATATTATTAGCTATCTGCATAATTTCTCCCTTCCCCCTCATTACACCCGGCGGGTGTAATGAGGGGGAAATTAAAATTATTTACCTGTCTGAATATCTCTCAATATAGCCTCTAAATCTTCTTCGTGTTCTACTTCATCTTTTAAAATCTCTAAGATCATATTATAAGTAACTATATCTTTATCCTTAACTGAATCAGCTAATTTATTGTATACCTCTATAGCACACTGCTCACCTTCAATATTTTGTTTTAAAAGAGTAACCACTTTAGGGTCAGTAGGAGCTTTATAACCACAGTTTGTCTCTTTAACCCAATTTTGGGGATTCAAAATTGGTTCTCCTCCTAACTGGATTATCCTTTCTGTAAGCATGGTGGCGTGTTTAAGTTCTTCTTGTGCATGCTGCTCTAACTCAGAAGTAACCGCACCTCTCATTATACCTATAGCTACTTTAGCTCCTACCCAGTACTGATAGTAAGCTAACCATTCATCAGCGTAAGCTTTGTTCAAAAGAGCAATTGTTTTCTTTAAATCTTTACCAGCGATTTCTCTTGCTTTTGTCCCCATAGTAACACCTCCTTTATTTACTCCTCCAATCTTTCAAAGTTACTCTTATCTACCCCACACTCAGGACAAACCCAGTCATCGGGTAAATTATCAAAAAGCACACCGTTATTCTCTAAAGGGTCATAAATGTAACCACATACCAAACATTTATATTTATCCATCATCTACCTCCTAATATTCTTACAGATTTACTTTCTTTATTATTTCCTTTAAAACATTAGCTGAATAACGTAATTGTTCTTCTTCCTGAGATGATAAATCTAATCTTAAAAATTTTTCTACACCATTAGCATTAACTATTGATGGCATACCTAAATAAACATCATCTATTCCATAGTAATCATAAATAAGGGTAGAAATAGGCAGTAGGGAATTTTCATTCCTTAGAATTGCCTCTACAATTCTTACCAATGCTAAAGCGATAGCATAGTAAGTGGCTCCTTTTGCTTCAATAATCTTATAAGCTGCATTCTTTACTTCTTTAAAAATATTCTCTAATTCTTTTTGTGGATTGCAATGAGAAAATTTGAAACAAAACGGACAATAATTAAGAAAAGGCATGCCCCCTATATTTGCAGAACTTAACAGGGGTAACTCGCTGTCACCGTGTTCTCCAATTACGTAAGCGTGAATATTCCTTGGGTCTATTTGACAATATTGACTTATAAGGTATCTAAATCTTGAACTATCTAAAACAGTTCCTGAACCTATAACTCTTTTAGAGGGTAATCCTGATATTTTCCAAGTAAAATAACTAAGAATATCTACAGGGTTAGAAACAACCAGAAGAATAGCATCTTTGGCATAATTTACTATCTTAGGAATAATTTCTTTAAAAACATCTATATTGCGATTAACTAAATCTATCCTCGTTTCTCCCGGTAATTGTCTAACTCCTGCGGTAATAACAACTATATTTGCACCTTGACAACCTTCATAACCTTGCGAGTATATTTTTACAGGAGGAACAAAACTTGCTCCATGATTTAAATCCATACACTCACCTTGCGCACGCTTCATATCTCTATCAATAAGGATAATCTCTCTGGCTATCCCACGCATCATCAAAGAAAAAGCAAATGTACTACCTACATTCCCTACACCTACTATTGCTATCTTCGCTTGAGTATTTACCATATAGCTTATCTAAAGTTTAGACTAAATATTCCAGCTACCTTTCTCTTTGGCAGTCATATATTTGCCGCAACATTTTACTTTAGTTTTTAATTTTTTCTCTTTACCACATACAAAACAAACATAAACACTCTCTTTATATTTTTTATTACCTTTTTTATTCATTCTCTAACCTCCAACTCCACCTCACGGGTGGATAAGATAAAACTATTTCCAAAGAGAAGAAATAATATTAGGTATACAGTAAGAACTAACTATACCTAATTTATCTCCTCTATTCTCCCAGAATTCTTCTTCCTTTTTAAAAAAATCCCTTTGACGAATTTTCTCTTTAATTATGTTTAAAATCATTCTCTTTTCTCTTGTATGTGAACACTCATCTAATATCTTTTTGTAGAGTTTTATACCCAGAGAAGTAATCTCTTCACCTAACTTTATCGCTCCTAAAACAGAGAAGCTTTCCGGTTTAATTTTACAGAACTCACATTTTTCTTCGCAAACGTAAACAAATTCTTGAGAATTCAAATACTTCAAAATCAACTCTTTATTCCTATTTGCATATTTTGCACATCGTAACAATCTATTCCTTACTCTACCATTGGCAACTAATGTACTAAGATGTGTACAACATTTATGAGTAAGAGCCTCTACATCAACTACAGAACAAAATAACCCTATTAGTTTATCATCTATTTGAGTATTAACTTTTGTTTTTTCTAAATTCATTATTAATTATCTCCTTTTACCTTCACCATTAAATTTTTCTAACTATATAACCTTTAATTCTTTAGAATTTGTCCATAATCCATGGATATTACAATAAGCTGTTGCATAGATCGTTCCTGATTTATCCGTTTTAAAATTAATTGTTATCTCTGGCTGAGTGTATACTGTGCTAGTGTTTAGTCCATTTATAGATGCACCATGAGAAGAAAATTCGTATCTTCCTAATTGATAGGGGAATTTCTCACCCAAAGGTAGAAAGTACAGTTCAATCCAGGCTATATGATGCTCAGTAGTATTAGGGTGAGGAATTTCTTTGCCCACCATAGCGGTTACTTTAATTGACATACCTTTGGTTACCTCACTCACACTTTCTATTACCGGCACATGCTTTTCTGCTCGCCAATCGGCTGTTTGAAATAAATCCTTTAAATATACCATTTTAACCTCCTCCTATTTGTATACAATATTATTACTAATTTCATTCTAATACAATTTTCTAACTTTGTCAATAATGATTACTATATAAGAATGATTATTGATAATATACTTCTATAAAGTTATTTCCCATCACCATTCCTCCTTTTCTTCATCTTCCAGATAATCTTCGGAATCATCGTTATCATCGTAATAATCGGTTACTTCCTCTAATTCTATAGGATTGAGTCTAACAATTCTCAATTCTTCAAAACAGTTAGTACAGGTAATTATCTCACCAATATCGGCATAGGACTCAAGTTCAAATTTTTCTCCACAAACCGGACAAGTAACCATCTTTTCTCTGCTCATAATTCCTCCCTTCTATTTATAATTACCTATCTATCTTAACCCTTAAATATTTCCCCAACCTTAGAAATTTATCCAACCATAGTTTAGATTCTCTATCATTTTTATGTAGATTTTCTTTCTTCCTACTTATTAATTTATTCGCTATATGGAAATACATATTTTGAGCTTCCCAAAGAGAAAAGTCAAGCGATAAAATATTCCCCACTTCTACTACATTTAAAACTCTATCTAAGATAGATATACCGTTAGGATCTTTTATGAAATCTTCCATTAGTTCCTCAATAATCTTCCCCATAAGGATATTAAGTTTCGTTCTATCTAAAATCAAAGACCAATTTTTAAACTCGTTAATTATCTGCATTAAATTTTCCACATTAAATTCACCTTTCTTTAAAAAATTATAAACTTTATGATTATAAACAAAATCTATAATTGACATAAATATTTCGGGGATATTCACACCGGAATTCTTTGCTACCTGCGCCAAAATATGATAGTCGTTATAAAGTTTATTAAACGTTACTTCTATATCTTGTATAGCTTCTTCAAATATAACATTAATAATTCTATTCCGCTCATCACAAAAAAGATGCCACAAAGAATAAGTATTAGAAGAAAAATATTTGTTTATTAATTTTATAGTTTCTTCATATTCTCCTCTTATAAATCTATTCTTCAAATCATCCCTCATCCTGTTAAAATCTTTTATTTTACTTGATTCCGTAACGCCAGCCAATAAATTATGGCCACCTAAATGAACCACGGCAAAACTAATAATTTCTTCTTCCCAGGTAATATCCGAACGGATAAGAACTCTTCCACAAGCAAATTTGTTTTTTCTATCTTCTATCTTTTCGTAGGAGTATCTATTTACCCTATAACTAAATAATTTAGTAGTAGAAGGGTAATGGTTAAATAGAGAAGAAACTGCGTAATGAACACCTACATTTAAAAGATTTACTATTGCTGGCTTAACGAAAATCTCATAAATACTCACTCCATCCTTTAAACCACTAATGTTACTCTTGGCAGATTTGAGTAACCTTAGGTAATCATCGTGCAAAGATATACCTGTTGTTCGATAACAAAGATACATTGCTCTATTAGCGTAATGCATTATCTGGATAGTCTCTATACCTGAAATATCATCAAAAAACCAACCACAACTCGTATACATAAGCATAGAACACCGTTGCATCTCCAACAAACTCAATATTTTGTTTTTTTCTTCATAGGACAATTTTTTCTTTATATATTTCTTAAAAAATCTTTCTACGTTATCTCTATCACGATTAAGTATCACCGTTATATATTCGTTCCGTAATGCCCAAGGGTCAACAACATAACCTGACATACTCTTCTCATATATGGGGATTAATTTATCTCGTAACCAATCCATCGCTTCCCGAAGATTTTTACGCCAACTTTGCTTCCAACCTAAATGCATACCTGAATTGCAACCACAATCATCTCTCCACCTCTCTACTCCATGAACACAACTCCAAGATGTGTTCTCTATAATTTCTACCTCATAGGTGGGAGGAAACCTTTCTAAATATTCACCATAAACGGTAATTTGAGCTAATTTGTTCGTCATCAAATAATATAAACAATAATTTAAAGCCATATCGCCATGTTTACGATGATGCCCGTAAGTTTCTCCATCGTTAGCCACGTTACATATCTGCGGTTCGTTATTCTGCCGGTCAAACAATGAGGATAATCGTTTAGCAAATTCCTCTCCCCTATCTAATAGCCTACCAAAAGCAATATCATTAGATATCTCACCACAATAGAAGAAAATAATAATCCTTTTACCCGAAGGTAAGCTGTATATATACGGTCTTTTAGTATCAATTTTCCCTCCCCGAACATCTATCCATTGTGTTGAACCTATCCTTTTTATCCATTTTGCCTGAAAAGGAGAAAGAATGGTAAATTTTATCCCTTGTGTGGCTAAAATCTCCAATGTTTCTCTATCCACAGCAGTTTCTGGTAACCACATTCCTTCAGGCTTCCTTCCAAAACGAAACTCGAAATCTTTTATTCCCCAAATTACCTGAGTTAACTTATCTCTACTATTAGCTAAAGGCATAATCATATGATTGTAAGCTTGGGCAATTGCTGAACCATGTCCGGAAAAATTCTTTCTACTCTCTTTATCCGCTGAAATAATCGCTTGATAAACTTTAGGTCTATGTTTTTCTAACCAAAACATAAGGGTAGGACCAAAATTAAAACTTATCTTGGAATATAAATTTACAATATCGATAATCCAATTATCACCATCCAGTCTACGTGATGCTGTGTTAGGAGCGTAACTTTCCGCAGTAACCCTCTCATTCCAATCATGATACGGATACGCTGATGGTTCCTGTTCAACTTCCTCCAACCAAGGATTTTCTCTTGGTGGTTGATAACAGTGAGCGTGAATACAAACGAAATGATTCATATATTCTCTAGAGGTATACAACTAATCTTTTAAACTATTCTTGGTTGTAACTTTTTTATTCTTCCTCTTGGAATCTTTTAAGGGTTGTTCTTTAATCTCTTTCTTAAATATTAAAATACCTAAAGGAGGTAATGTTAAAGAAAGCTCATAGGTATTATGGGAAAAAGAACTTTCTATTGCTTCTATACCTCCAAAATTACCTATACCACTACCGCCGTATTCCTTAGCATCGCTATTAAATATCTCTTTCCATAAACCACCCGCAGGAACTTTAACTTTGTAGTTAAAACGAGGAACAGGAGTGAAATTGCAGACGACAAAAATAATATCCTTAGTAGAAAACCCCTTACGAATAAAACTAATTATGCTACCTTCATAATCACGAAAATCTATCCATTGAAAACCTTCGGGAGAAAAATCAATTTCATAGAGTGCTGGTTCGTTTCTATAAAAATGGTTTAAATCTCTAACCCACTTCTGTACTCCCTGATGCATAGGATAATTAAGAAGATGCCAATCCAAACTCTCCTCATGATTCCATTCCCGCCATTGTCCAAACTCTTCACCCATAAATAATAATTTTTTGCCCGGGTGAGTATACATATATCCGAATAACAATCTTAAATTGGCAAACTTCTGCCATTCATCACCGGGCATCTTATTTAAAAGAGAACCTTTACCATGAACAACTTCATCATGAGAAAGAGATAGTAAAAAATTCTCAGTGAAAGCGTACCAAAGACTAAAAGTAAGACTATCGTGATGGTATTTACGATAAATAGGGTCCTTGGAAAAATAGAATAAAGTATCATGCATCCAACCCATATTCCATTTTAGACCGAATCCTAAACCACCTACGTATACCGGCCTTGTTACCATAGGCCAAGCAGAAGATTCTTCAGCTATAGTTTGAACGTCTGGAAATGTCCCATAAACCATTTCATTCAATCGTTTCATAAAAGCTATAGCTTCAAGATTTTCGTTACCACCATATTGGTTCGGTATCCAATCCCCATTCTTTCGAGAATAATCTAAATAGAGCATAGAAGCTACAGCATCAACTCTTAAACCATCAGCATGGTATTTATCTAACCAGAAAAGGGCACTACTTATAAGAAAGCTACGCACTTCGTTCCTACCGTAATTAAATATATAACTACCCCAATCAGGTTGATAACCTTTTCTCTGGTCTTGATGTTCGTAAAGATGTGTCCCATCAAAAAAAACTAATCCATGCCCATCGGTAGGGAAATGGGAAGGGACCCAATCCAAAATTAAACCTATACCGTTTTGATGAAGGTAATCTACAAAATACATAAAATCTTGTGGTTTACCATAGCGACTGGTAGGAGCAAAAAAACCTAACATCTGATAACCCCAAGAACCATAAAAAGGGTGCTCCATTATTGGCAATAACTCTATATGAGTAAAACCCATATCTTTTATGTAATCTACTAACAAATGTGCAACCTCACGATATGTAAGGAATCTCCTATTCTCCTCTACTAATCTTCTCCAAGAACCTAAATGTACCTCGTATATACACATAGGGGAGTTAAGACTATTATATTTTTTTCTTTCCTCCATCCATTTCTGGTCATTCCATTTATAATCTAAATTATGAACTATGGAAGCTGATTTGGGAGGAACTTCGCTATAAAAAGCAAAGGGGTCAGCTTTATCTACCGTATAATTATTGTAGTGGGAAACTATATGGTATTTGTAAAGAGCACCTTCTTTAACCCCAGGAGTAAAACCTTCCCATACACCAGAATTATCCCAACGAGAAGATAATTTGTGAGTATGGGGATTCCACCCATTAAAATTACCTATAACAGATACTTCCTTAGCATTAGGTGCCCATACAGCAAAATAGGTCCCTTCCTTACCATCTATCACTAAAGTATGCGCACCCAACTTATCGTAGAGGCGGAAATGGTTACCCTCTTTTAACAGGTAAATATCTTCGTCGTTAAAAAGACTAACTCCCTGAATAACCTCGCCCATATCCCCTCCTTAATTTAGTAAACTCCTTCTCTAAATTTTAGGTTAAATATTATACAATATACATAAAATTTTAAAAATACAAAAATTTTATGTTAGATAATCTTAGCCTTTTGAGAAACCTCTACAGCAGCAATTATTCCCCCTCCTATACCTGATCCATCGGATGTTAACTCCAATCTTATCCTATAAGAGCGATCATCACCAAATATTTCCCAAGATAATTCTTTCAAAGCATCTTCCATATCATCTTTAAAATGAGGATACTTACTAAAAAGACTACCATCTATAGCTACCGTGTGGTAGTAATTTATATCTTTATCAATATGAGTAACTATAGCAAACACTATACTTGCACTTAATCTGGCACTACGACAAGCTATCTTTTTACACACATCTTTTACTATCAATCTATCTTCTAACTCAATTCTTCCCTCCTTTATCCCCCATTTAATAAGGCAGTCTTTAATAATCTCAAAAGATGGTGTATTATCTATAGCTATATCCGTCATAAAGGGAGTGGGGAAACTATTTTTTATTAGTATAGATTCTTTTTCCCCCAAGGATAAATTTCCTTTAAATAGAATTCTTTTCTCTATCAAGTCTAAAAGCACTAACCTCGTAAGTTCGCCTAAATATAAACCAGAAACCATTTTCTCTTCTATCTGTTCTCCTCTGTTAGAGGAGGTATCATCTAATTTTATATCGTAAATACTCCGGGGTAATTTATTAAAATTGCCTGACTCTATATTAACAATCATTCTCTCTCTTCGATAACGAGATTTTTCTTCCTCGCTTAGTTTACAAATATTCTTTACCCATTCACGATAACAAAAATTCGTTCCTGTTCCAATAATTCCTCCTATATCACAGTTACTATCAAAATAGCTACCGGCTACAAGGGTAGCTACTGTATCGTTGTTCAAAGATACAACCCTAACCACATTAGATAAACCCTCTTTCTCAATAGCTGTTCTCAAAAAACTCACTACATCTTTATTGATAACCTCAGGAAGAAAGAAATCCTTTGACCAGCGTTTAAGTATTGCTTTATCTGCAGAAATATGTTTAACAGGAAAAGAAAAAGTAAAACCTAAAGGATAAGGTTTACCATATATAAGTTTACTTTTGTATTTGGTTATAAACCATTCTAATCTTTTGGCAATCGTAGCAAAGAAATCATCGGCTTTACCGTAATTAAGATTATTTTTCTCACCGCTTCTTAGATTAAACCGTTCAATGATTAACTTTGGTTTTCTACCTCTCTTTAAATTCAATGCCATTATCCTTAATGTAGAACCACCTAAATCTAAGGCCAAAAATAAACCTTCCTCTTTACCTGTAGAAATATCTACAAAAGTAGGTAACATAGCAAGACTACTTTTTTTCCCTTCTAACCCACCTTCCATATCTCTCTGAAAATCATAAACTATTTTAACCAAATCCTTTACTGATAAAGAGAAACTCTCCCCATACCCAAAAGCTTCCTTCTCCTTAGTAATATAAATTACTCCTTTACTAACCATATCTCCAATAAGTGCACAATCTAACTTATTAACTTGAAGAGGTAGAATATATGGTTTAGATGTAAAATAACTATCCTGAGATGATTTCATCAATAAAAAATTTTGTTTAATCACATCTTTTAATTTTCCTATCTTGTAGGAAATCAAACCTCCATCTTCTTTGTTAAGAATATCTTCCTGCAAATCTATAAGAGAAATTAACTCTTGACTACTCTCTTTAGCATTTTTAATAAAATCTTCATAAAAAGACCTTGGGAAACATCCTGACGGATTAGGTATAGGAGCATAAGGAGCCTGCGTAGGGTAAAAATAATTGAAATCGTGTTTAAAATTGTCCAATTCCTCTTTAGAGAGGATAACATTCAATTGAGAACTACCTATACTAAATCTATCCCACACACCCCCCCATTGAAGAATTAAAGTATCTTTTCTGATAACTTTATTTCTAACTAAATCTTTTAAGGCAAGATAAGTGAATATCTGGTTATAATAATGAGTATTAGCTTGATTATAACCCTCCCCATTAACCATTACCATTTTAGGTTTTAAAGAGGTTATTAAATCCTTTATTCTGATAATATATTCTGAATATTCATTTTGGCTCTGATTACAACCAAGATTGTCCATAGAAGGATAAATGTTATTATAAGACAGGCCTAAATACATAAGAAGAGAAACACTCTCATTAAACCTTAGTGATGATTTAATAAAACGCATAATCTCTATATCTTCTGAATAAATATATTTTTTTCTTTCCTCCACTGCTTCTAAAAATTCTTTAAGCCTAACAATATCTTTTATATCCTTAATAATTTTTATTTTAGGGAACACTTTAACTAATTTACTCCTTTCATTTAAATCTATAATTAGTAATTTTACTCTTAATTCTTTCTCCTCATCGCTCATATAGGGTGTAACCTGGTAATCTAAATAGGGGATTACCCTTAAAAACCTATTCCTAATCAACTCTCTCAACAAATCTTCTTTATGGTTAATATTTAAAGAAACTATATCTTTATTTCTTAAATTAATGGCTGTATCTAACAAATCAAAAACATAATCACTGTAAACACCATGGTAACCACCAGATAAATAAACACTATAAACTCTATAATATTTAGCCATTTCCTTTAAAATCGGAGCAAGGGCTAAAAACTCATCGTCCATATGAGGGTTTATTAAAAGAATACTATCCTTTTCTTTTATGCCCAATTGTTCTAATTTATCTTTAATTTGGGAAGGGAAAATTGTATTGGCTAATATACCTTCAATAATCTTTTTCTTAAAATCGTTAAAATCATACCCTTTTTGTTTTATAGCTTTATAAAAATGAAAAAAGTTTTTTTGAGCGTTCTTTTTACAAGTATGTGTTTTAGAATTATTAAAAAGTCTTTTATACATATTATCAAAATCAACATTCAATTTAGAGATTGAGCTTTGAAAGAATTTAGCCAAACTAATTAAATATTCCTTACAAAAATTATCATCCCAAAACTGGGGGGATAAAACTTTAAATTCCCAAGGGAATCTTAATAACCTAAGTTCTCTGGCGGCACGCTTATCTAAAACGTATAAACCGTAAGAATTCCTACTCAAAGCTAAAGGATAACGAATATCGTAATCCGCTTCTAAACCTTTTAATATAGATGCACTCTTACTAATCCCTGTAGCAATAATGATAACTCTTGGGCTTAGTTTTTTTCTATCGTATCCATAAATAAGTTCTTGTGGACCGAAGGTTATAAAACCTAATTTAGGCATTCTAATACCACCCACGGTAACAAACATATTTTTAAATCCGTAAAACTCTTTAGAATGATAAGAAGATATATGATAGGTTTTATCGTAATCGTTAATTGCTCCTATAAAAGAGGTCTGTTGTGGTAAAGTATCTCTCTCACAGAAACCGATATGTCCTTCTCCTAATTCACAGGGACCAACACCTAATATGGTTATATGTGGCCCACCTAAATTTTTTAACTTCTCATTCATCATTACTGCCTGGTTACGCATACTATCTATATACCTATACTGAATATGATTGGGAGTAAGTGGCTCTACAACTGTTTCTTCTAAAATAAAATCACCTCTTTTGTTCTGTTTTAACCGCGGGGAAAAAACCCTATTCCCTTCTATACGCAAAGGTGAATTTAAAATGAACCCCTCTCTATCGTTTCTAAGTAAACAGTGTGCTTGATACTCTACTATCTTCAATCCCTCCCTTTCAATACTATGGGTAATCTTTGTAAATTCTTCATCTTTTATCCCTTCAACTACCCAACGATTATTATCTCTAAATACATATAAATCGCCATAAAAAAAGTTACGATTTTGTTTTTCTATACCCCAAAGCTCACAAATTTCATTAAGCAAACGAGAGAAAGAAAAAATATCATCTCTTTTACGAGGAAATATTTCATCGATACTGAATACCACTACTTTTTTCATATCTGGCTTATATTTAGGATCTAAGCCATTAACCTTAAGTAATCTCTGAGTAGAAGATGTATGCCAAGTATCTAAAATAGAACGCAGTTTAAAATATCGCCGTTTATTCCTATCCATTCCTCTATTCCTAAAATTTATTAACGCCCTCCCTCCCAGTTTTCTATAACCCATAAGAGGAGTATTGCCAGCACATAAACAAATAACTATCAGTGGTAAATCCTTATAAAATTGTAAAGCACCAATTACCTCTAAGGCAAAAGTTAAACTAACTTCCTCTAAATTATCTTCTATACGTACGGACATATTGCGTGGTAGTTTATAAGGGGAACCATTGTAAATTTTTTGGGCAAACAAATCAACTATACGAGGATTATTCTTATTCATCTGGGGGGTAAAAGTTATCGATACTCAATCTCTATACTCTAACATCCTATATATGCTTTCTTTAGCAGATAAAATTATCTCTTTAGGAAGAGTAACTTCTTCTTTCATTTCTTCTAAGGATAAAAGGACTTTTTCTAAGCTAATAATCTTCATAGGGGAACAAATCGCTCGTTCAGAAAGGGGATAAAATTTTTTATAAGGGTTCTCTTTTTCTAATCTGTAAATAACCCCTACTTCTGTACCTACAATTATTTCTTTAGCTTTACTCTCCTTAGCGTATTTACACATTCCCTCAGTAGATAAAACTTCATCAGCTAATTCAATAACCTCAGGAGGACACTCAGGATGAACTAAAACTACTGCGCAAGGGTGTAACATTCTTTCTTTTCTAACTTCTTCTGGAGAAATATTTGCATGTACAGGACAATAACCTTGCCAAACGATAAAATTACGGTTAGTTTTCCGGGAAACGTAATGAGCAA
The DNA here is from genome assembly GCA_023819315.1 of Candidatus Omnitrophota bacterium. GTDB lineage: Bacteria > Omnitrophota > Gorgyraeia > Duberdicusellales > 4484-171 > JAMWBQ01. Next base: position 334 of record JAMWBQ010000007.1, on the reverse strand, counting down.
GATACTTATCAGGAACAAATATTATCTCTTCTTCGTCTTTTAACGCTTTATTTACCAAACTCACAGCATTAGCAGAAGTGCAACAGTAATCTGCTTCTGCTTTTACTTCTGCAGGAGTATTTACATAACAAAGAACTTTTGCACGAGGATATTTTGATTTTAACTCCCTTAATTGCTCAGCATTAATCGTATCCGCCAAGGGACAGCCAGCATTTTTATCAGGAATAATAACTATCTTTTGGGGTGAAAGTATCTTTGCTGTTTCTGCCATAAAATATACTCCACAGAAGACAATAACATCCGCCTCTGTCTTAGATGCCTGAATACTCAAGCC
>JAMWBQ010000061.1 GCA_023819315.1 Candidatus Omnitrophota bacterium | reverse complement strand
GGAAGGCTAAGGAGTTAGAGGAGGTAAAATTAAGGGAGTTAGAGAGGAAAGCGAAAGAGGAGGAGAGAAAGAGGATAGAGGAAGAAAAAAGAGCGGAGTTAGCTAAGAAAGAAGAAGAGAGAAAATTAGCGATGATAGATAAAAAGGATGATGGTTTATCTAAAGTTGAAAAAGTAGAAATAAATAAACCTATACCACAGAAGATTACTTTAAAATATCTTAAAGAGGTTTTAGGTTTGACTGATAGACAGGTGCAAAGAATAGCTCCTATTATGAAAGAGAAAGCAGATAAGCGTAAGGAAATTATCAGTAAATATGCTGGTAAAGGAGAATCTGCTAAAGAAGCTTTAAAAAGAGAAATTTTACTTTTTCAGAAGTATTACGATGATATGTATGCTAATATTTTAACCGAAGAACAATGGGGAAAGTATTTAGCTTTAAAGGAGGAAATTAAGAAACAGAGGTCGCAAAATTAGAGGAGGTTAATAGTATGTTTAAAGTAAAAGATAAAATTTTTCTTTTTTTGTTTTTATTAATATTAACTAACCCTTGTAATATTTTTGCTTTAACTTTTGAGTTTACACCTTATCAAATTACCTATACGGATAGGAGCACACCGTTAACCGATGTGGGAACGAACTCCTCTTACATAAAGGTAGGTGATGAAGCCGATGATATAGAAGATGCTAATGGCGAGAACGATTATGTTCACTCTTGTCGCTCTTATCTAAGATTTAAAACAAGTCAATTGCAGAGTAATTTACAAGGATTACCTATAGATTCTGCTACTATAACTTTAAATGAGATAGGTAGAGAATTTGATAATATTAACACAGGGACAAAGCCAGCCAGTGAATCGATTCAGATTAGGGAAGTAACAGGAATTGGTTCTGGTTATTCAGCGGATACTTATCTAAATAGATTGACTTGGGATGGGCAAGCGGATGTAGGTATAGTTTTTGGTAGTGCACTTGCATCTTGTAATTTTACTCATAACCAATCAGCAGGAGAGAGGATCTGGCAAGGGTCAGCTTTGACAAATTTAGTTTCGTCTTGGGTAGATGGTAGTAAGACTAACTATGGAGTATATTTAGCTAACGATTTTGACACTACCTGGACTAAACTTGACCCCGGTAATCCTGATAGTAAATACACTATCGCTGATGAAAATCAGATGAACGAAGTGGAAGTGATGTTTAGTAAGTCTTCAGCAAAATTAACGGTTATTACTGCTCCTATAATTACTACCACCATTTATAATCACGATACCCGTAAGCTTATAATTAATTTTAACGAGGATATAGATATCTTAAGTTTTCCAGCCAATTTAAATAAGCTCTCTATAGAGGATGGCACAAATATTGTTAATTTAGGTGGTGCTACTGTAGATACTTCTCAAGATTCAGATACTATTGAGTTGACCTTAACGAATGCTCAGGGTAATACCCTTGATACAATGAAAGAAAATGTTCTTCGTTTAGTTGTTGCTTCCAATAGTGGTATATTAAATGTAGATGGTCAAGCACAGTTACGTTCAAATACATATAGCAGTTCTACTTATACTGTTTCTAATACAGCGATAACAGGAACACTGAAAGATTCTAAGAGCACCACAGTTATTGATAAGGCAACAGTTAAACTTTATGATTTATCGGGTAATTTTAAAGGGGAAGCTGTTTCTGATAATAACGGTAATTTTACTATTTATGCTAATATCTCTTCGGGTAACTATAACTTACTGATAAGCAAATCTCCACTTTTTAAAGATAAGATAGAGACAGTTTCTTTAATAGCAGGTAGCACACAAAATATAGGAACATTTTTGATTGATCCTTACGGTATAGTTTACGATGCCTTAACCGGCGAACCTATTTCGGGAGCAACGGTAACTTTGTATACATCAGGTGGTATTTTATATACGGGTTGTCCTGAACCCAACCCGCAAATTTCTCGTGGTGATGGAAGTTATAATTTTAATGTAGAGAGAGGTAGTTACTACCTTACGGCTAAAAAAGATGGTTATAACGATTATACCAGTGTTGTATTTACCGTTGGTAACGAAGCTATAGAGTGGAATATCCCTTTGGTTTCCCGTGGTGTGATAACTTCCACTTACTTATCTATTAGTAAACAAGCAAATAAAAAGGTAGTTAGTGGGGGAGATATAATTACCTACACCATAGATATAAAAAATTTAAGTAGCACACTGAATGCCACATCGTTAGTTATTGTGGATAATTTACCTAACGGATTTAAATACGTCCCTGGTTCTACGAGAATAGATGGTGAGGAGACAATAGAACCTACAGGGACACAGACTCTTTTCTGGTCTTTGGGGACTCTAAATACTCAAGTTAATAAAAAACTTACCTATAGGGTAAGAGTTAGCCAGGAAATAAAATTAGGTAAACATACTAACCAGGCAACAGTTTCTGCTGTGGTTGGGGGGAGCTCTACCAGTGCTGGTCCGGCAGTAGCTACCGTAGAGGTAAGAGAAGGATTATTTTCTAATAGAGGTCTCATTATTGGTAAAGTTTTTGAGGATAAGAATAGTAATGGTATACAAGATGAATACGAACCTGGTTTAGGTGGTGTTAGTCTTATCCTTGATGATGGGACAGTAGTGGTAACTGATGAATTTGGTCGATATTCTCTACCTGGTGTTGTGGAAGGTAATCATGTTATTCGTTTAGACACGAGAGTTTTGCCAGGAGGTCCTTTCTTTAAGATAAAAGACCATAATCAAACTCAAGAAAGACAAAGTGTTAAAGAGACACTCCCAAGACAGTCTATAGTTGACCGTAGGCCTTTAGATACGTGGCGAAAAAAAGTTTTAAGTAAAGAATTATCTAATGTTTCTCAAGAGAGGGAAATTGTTCCTACTACTAAAGAAGAAAAAGAACGTCCGAGAGTTAAAAAAGTGCAAAAGAAAATAAAAGTTGTTCGCGCCTATTCTTACACAGCTAAAAATAATGATGGACAGCCAGTTATAGGTATCTTGGAAGCTAAATCTGAAGCTGAGGTGGCTGATATTTTGCATAAAAGAGGTTTATCGGTGATTTCTATTGAAAAGGAGATAACCGAGGAAGTTTATCAAGATACAGAAGTAAAGAGGGGAGAAGGGGAAGATATTACCGTTCCTACACAATCTTCCCCTGAAGATAGCGATGTTGCTATATTGCAAGATAATTTTCGTGGTAGATACCGTTCAGATATCCCTAAGGAGAGCAAATTTTTTAAAATATATGGGTCAGAGACTGTAAGGGTAAATTTTCCCGTAAAGTTACTATCCGATGATGAAGCAAAGCTGGAGGAGGAAAAAGATAGTTTACCTAACCAGTTTATGTTAGTGGGATTAGCTGATGGAACTTTAGGATATTTACATACCAGTGGTAATATTACCAATTTAGATTCGAGTGTAAATTCTCCCTATGAGGATAAAATATACGAAGATGGTAAGGTTAAGTTTTATCTAAAAGGATTAATCAAAGGTGAATACTTACTTACCGGAGCTTTAGATACGAGCAAGCAAAAAGATTATCATATCTTTAATTACATTAACCCTGATAAGTATTATCCTGTATATGGGGATAATTCTACTTATTTCAATGAAACAGAAACCAAAGGTAAGTTTTATGTTCGTATAGATAAAGATGATTCTTATGGGTTATGGGGTAATTACAATACAGGGGAATTTACTAAAACCGAGCTAACTAATTATAATCGCATACTTTCGGGAGCAAAGACACATTTAGAGTTAAAAGATTGGGCTAAAGATAGTAACACTTCTTTACCTAAAATGGATTTCTTCTATGCTCTTTCTAATCAAGAACGAGCATCAGAAACTTTCACAGGTAAAGGCATATCCGGTCCTTATTGGTTATCCCGTAGACCTATATTGGAGTATTCGGAGACAATAAGAGTGGAAACTCGCCATAGAGAACGTTACGATATCGTTTTACATACTAAAAGATTACAGAGGGATATAGATTACGAGATAGATTATTATTCAGGAAGGATATTCTTTAAAGAGCCTATTTCTACTTACGATGAAAACGATGACCCAAACTATGTAGTAATAGATTACGAATTCGTTCCTTTTTCTTCTGATAGTAAGTATTATCTAACTGGGTCTCGCCTAGAGGGTAAATTGTTTGATGAAAAAATTACCATTGGTGGTCAGTTTATTGGTGAAAATCACATTTTGAATAATTCCAAACTTTATGGAACAGATTTAGTTATACAACCTGATTCATCTACCCGTATCAGTGGAGAATGGGCTTATTCGCATAAATATTTAGATAGCGATAATAGTTTTCTTAAAGATGACAATGCTTGGAAAGTAGAAGGTTCAAAAGATTTTGGCAAGCTAAAATTTCTTGCTTACTATACCGATATCGGTAGCCGATTCCGTAACCCCATAAATGTTACAGAAAAAGGATTAGAAAAATATGGGACAACCTTAGATTATCAGTGGGATAATTACACTAACGTTGTGCTCGACCATTGGAAGAATTTTTCCACTATTTCGCAAACATTCGATCGCCAGAGTTCTTTAGATATTTACCATCAGAAAGAGGAGTATTTCTTAGGGGGCGGTTTTTCCTATAAGGAGTATGAGGATAAACTTAATTTATCTGCCGATAGAGATATTAATTCTTTTAATTTAAAGGCTGGGCGTAAACTGAAAGAGAATTTAGTTGCTACCGTTGAACAGGAATACAAGAAAGAGGAGGCAGGAGGAGTTAACGATGCGATGGATAATAAGTCTTACCTTACCACTGCCAGATTGGATTATAAACTTAATGATGATACTACCATATATTTTAAAGAGAGATTTATTAAAGAGTTACATAATAGTTATCAGAATATTACTGGTTTAGGTTTTAGTAGATTAACTTCTGATGGTGAAGCTTACGTAGAGTATGGTTTTGGTGGTAGAACTGCACAGACTAATTTTGGAGTAAGAAAGGAAGAGAATATTACCGAGAAACTTACCCTCTCTAGTTATATGAATAATTGTATAAGTGGAGATAAGAATGAAGAGAATATAGGATTTGGGACCATTTATGAGTTAAGAGAAGGTTTATTTACGAAGTTTAACTTTGAAAACACGCGGACAAAAAATTCTACGAGTCCAACCTATAAACATAATAGCCAATCCATAGCTTTCGATTATATACCTAAGGATACAGATAATTCCTATGGCATAAAGTTTGAGCATCGTAAGTTTTGGCAGGATAAGGAGTTAAATTTGTTGGGTTATGCTAAACACAAACTTAACGAAGAGTTAAATTTAATTTTTAACTCTAACTATTTTTCTCAGCGTTCCTCTGAGAACACTCTAAGAACAGAAAAAAGATTAATTCTTGGGCTTGCTTTCCGACCAATATATAACGATAAGCTAAATTTGCTTTCCAAATACGAGTATAAGGGAGAGTTAGAACACTCTACATCTGGTTCCTCTACAGATTATCACAGTAATACTTTTTCTTGGGAAACTAATTACGAATTTAATCCTAAAGTTGAACTTTTTGGTAAATACGCTCTAAGGTTTCAGAAAGAAGAGGATAGGGGTTTTCAAACTTATTCTTTGATAGATATGTTTGTAACTAAGATTACAAGAAAGATTACCAATAGTTTAGATTTCACCAGTTACTATAGAATTATCCATGAACGGGATAACCGTATAATCAAGCAAGCACCAGCTGTAGAGTTGGGGATATTATTCTTTAAACGTATGCGTTTAGGTGTGGGATTTAATTTTCTTGATTATAGCGATAGACATCATAACGATGAAGGTTATTCTGGTATAGGTCCATACTTTAATTTGGGAGCAAAGTTTTAATTAGTGGGGATACTTTAATGTTGAGAAAGGAGGAGAGAGTGAAAAAAAATATTATTTTTTATTTTTTGTTATTAGGGATATTTTCTTTAGTTTTATTATGGGGAGATTCTTTCGCACAGACATCTCGCATGGGCTTACAGAATTCACCACAGACGCAGGAATTTAAAGAAAGACAGCAGAAGAAGATGCAGGATTATTTGGCTAATTTTGAGAGGGAGAATAAAGAATTTGTGAAAACATTAGAAGGCATGTCTAGGGAGCAAAAGATATTAGCAGTGAAAGATTTTATTTCTAAACAGTATGAGAAGAACTGTGCTTTCCGTAAGAAGATGTATGAGGAACAGCGTTCATTTATTAAAAAACAGTTAAACAAAAATCCTAATATGCCTAAAATGATGAAAGAGAGGATGCTTGCACGTATAGATGAGGATTACAACGAGTTAAAAGATTTCCATGCTAAAAAAATTGAGGAAGATATGGAGTTCCTTGATAACCTCTTAAAAGATAGCTCTATAGATGGCCAAGAATTAAACAATAAACTCCAGGAATTTTTTAAAGGGCAAAAGTTGGATGCACAAAATTTTTTAAATAGGCAGCAAAGAAGATACCACAATCCATCAGGTTCGTTAAATTACGATAGAGATAGTTCAATGTAGGAGGAGGTAATAATATGTTTAAAAAAATTGCAATTTTAGTATTTATAGTTTTTCTAAATTTTTGTTTTATAAAGAATTTGTTAGCAGAAAACGCCGACGAAGCTGAAGGTAAAGCAGATATTTTAGAGAATAGACTTATGCAAGAAAAAGTTAAAGAGGAAATACTTCCTATAGAGATAGTTATGAAAGAAAAGATAGAAGCTCAAATGCCCAAGCCTGTTTTACCTGAGGAGAAGGTTTATATAAAAGAGGTGATAGTAGAGGGGGCAAGTGTTTTATCTCCTAAACATATTAAAGAGATAATAGGGCCATTTTATAATCGCCAGCTTTCGGGAAAAGAGATGCAGCGTTTAGCTAATCAAATTACCGACTGGTATATGCTTAACGGTTATATCACCTCCTATGCTTACGTTGACCCATCAGAATTATCTAAAGGAATTTTAAAAATAAAGTGTTTTGAAGGTAAGATAGGTAAGATAAATATAGAGGGGAATCGTTATTTCTCCTCTGACGTGTATATAGAGAGATTAGAAGTTAAAGAAGGGGAGGTATTTAATCTTAAACGAATAAAGAATAATATTTATAGAACAAATAGACACTTTGATCGTAAAGTAACATTTAAGGTAGAGCCTAAAGAAACTTTAGATTATACAGATATTACTTTTTCGGTAAAGGATAAATTGCCTATACATTTTGTTTTTGACCATGATAATTATGGTTCAGAGTATATTTTGTATAAGAGGTTTAAAAATACGTTCGTTTTTAATAACTTTACCGGCCACGATGATGTTTTAAATATCAAAGCACAATTCTGTCAAGCCGATGCACAAAGGTTATTTGATTTGGATTACTTTCTACCTATTAACAATACCTGGAAATGGGAGCTTTACTATATGCCTTTTAAAAAGGAGAATTACTACTATTCTGATAATGAAGAAAAAGATTTTGAGAAACACGCCTATAAATGGTATACTTACCTATATCAAACAGTTTTTAGTGAGCCTAACCGCGAGCTTATATTTAATTATGGATTCGTGCAAAAATTTATTAGCTGGTATGCGCGGGGAGAGAAGCAAAAAGCTGATAGGTTCTGCGCACTCTTATGGGGCTTTGACTATATTCGTGCTGATGATTATGGGACAACGGTTATTTCGGAAGATTTAGAAAAAGGTATTCCTCGGATGTTTGGCGCTTCTACTGCTGAGGATGATAGCACCTCTGTTAGAGGAGCAGGAGGTAAGTATTTAAAACAAAAATTAGCTATTGCTCGTAGACAGAAGCTTCCTTGGTGGGGGATAGATATGTTGTTGAAACTTCAGATGCAGTATTCCACACAAGCAATGACAGGAGTTAATGTTTTTAGTGTCGGTGGATATATGGGAACGATTGATAACCGTGGTTATCCTCGTGCTCAGATGCCTATGGATTCTGGTTACTATATTATGACAGGATTTTCTTTCCCTGCTTATTTTGTCTCTAAGGAAGCTAAAATTCCTTTCTCTAAAGCTAAAGTTTACGATAATCTAAAGTTTTTCAACTTTTTTGAGTATGCCAAAGGTTATAAGCGAAGTGTTAAAACAGCAGCAGAAAAAGTAGGTGATTCTTATGACCCTGATACAAGCACAAAGAGTGATGATGTTAAGAGGAAGAGTTTAAAATCAGCTGGTTTGGGATTCACTTTCAATATCCCTGACCACTATCTATCTATGCGTTTTGATATTGGTTGGGCATTAGACCATAAATTGCCTAAGGATGGTAGTCACTGTCATATGTGGTATAGAGTTACCAAAAGCTTTTAGTTCTTATAAGGCCAGTTGTTTAATTTTATAGAATTTTAAAGCCTCTCTTTTGCTTTTTAAGTAGAAGAGAGGCTAATTATTAATTGGTTTATATATGGATAAAAAGAAAGTTTTAGTAGCGATGAGTGGGGGTGTAGATTCCTCTGTTTCTGCCTATTTACTAAAAAAGGAAGGTTATGATGTAGCAGGTATTACTATGATTTTGGGTAGTAAAACCAATAAAAGTAGTTGCGGATTAAATCCTATAGAAGATGCTAAAATGGTATGTGATAGACTTGGTATACCTCATTATGTAATAGATTTTACAAAAGATTTAGAAGACAAGGTAATCTCTAAATTTATCGGCGAATACTTAAATGGTAGGACACCTAATCCTTGTATAGATTGTAATAGATTTTTAAAATTTGAATTGCTTTTAGATAAAGCAAATGAATTAGGATTTGATTTCTTAGCTACCGGTCATTACGCTAAGATAGAGAGAATTGAAAACGAATTTTTTCTAAAAAGAGCAGAGGACAAAAAGAAGGACCAGTCATATTTTCTCTATGCTATTAATAAAGAAAAATTAAGCTCAATTATCTTTCCTTTAGCTAATTTGACAAAAGAACGTGTTTTTCAGATTGCTAAGGAATTAAATTTAGGATTAATTTCTAAACCACAGAGCCAGGATATATGTTTTATTCAAGGTGATTACCGCAAATTTTTAATTTCTCGGCACATTGATATTAAAGGTGGTGATATTGTAGATACAAAAGAGAATCTTTTAGGTAAACATAAAGGGATATTCTTTTATACTATTGGACAGAGGGAAAAATTGGGTATAAGTTATTCTCAACCCCTATATGTTCTTTCTATAGATAAAGAACTTAATCGTATAATTGTAGGTGAAAAGGATGAACTTTTTGCTAAAGGCTTAATCGCCGAAGAGATTAACCTTTTAGTAAAAAAAATACCTAACCAAGCTTATGCTAAGATAAGGTATCAGCATAAAGAGGCAAGATGTAAAGTCTATCTTGAAGGAGGTAAGATAAAGGTGTTTTTTGAAGAGAAACAATCAGCAATTACCCCTGGTCAATCTTTAGTTTTATACGATAAAGATTTGGTATTAGGTGGGGGTATGATTAAAGAGATTATATGGTAAAGTTACCCAAAAATTTAGCAGATAAATTGAACAAGTTAAAAGAGATTATTCTTAATATGCAATCTATAATCGTAGCTTACTCAGGAGGGACAGATAGCACATTTCTTTTAAGAATTTCCCAAGATGTTTTAAAAGATAGAGTTTTAGCGGTTATTGTTCAATCAGAGATTTACCCTCAAAGGGAAATAAAATATGCTGTCAGAATAGCAAAAGATTTAAAAGTTCCTTTTCTTATATTGAGAACAGAAATACTGAAAAACAAAAGGTTTTTAAGAAATTCTTTAAAAAGATGTTACTTCTGTAAGCGAGAGGTTTTTTCTAAAATAAAAAAAATAGCAAAAGAAAAAAAATTTGCTTTTGTAGCAGATGGTTCTAATTACGACGATTTATTAGATTTTAGGCCTGGTTTTAAAGCGGGGGAAGAGTTTGAAGTGCGTTCTCCTCTTATTGAAGCTCAGTTTACCAAAGAGGAAATTCGCTATGTTTCTAAATTTTTGGGATTACCTACTTGGAATAAACCTCCTTTAGCCTGTTTAGCTACAAGAGCGCCTTATGGAGTAAGAATAGAGAGGGAATCTTTAAAAAGAATTGATCAAGCAGAAAACTATATACTCTCTATGGGTATTAGACAGGTAAGAGTTAGAGACTATAAAAGAATAGCAAGAATTGAAGTTCTAAGTGAAGATTTCCCTACGGTAGTTAATAATAG
>JAMWBQ010000060.1 GCA_023819315.1 Candidatus Omnitrophota bacterium | reverse complement strand
CCAGCTTAAAGGTGTATCTATCTCTTTTACCCTTGCCTCTAAACCGCTAACACCCTTTTCTTGCAATATCCCTGCTTTAAACATTGCAGACCAAGATAAATTGTGTGTTGCTACATACCAAATTGCTAAAATATATAGCACAATCACAGTAAGGAAATAAAACCATTCCTTTTTACTTAATTTTGTGGTAGCCATTTGTTTACCCCCTCCCTTCCCAAGAAAGTTATTTTGATTCACCCTTTTGAACAATTACTCTTTTAACAAATTCATCCATTCCCTGAGCTCCTGCTGCCCGGATAGCTTTGGCAAATTCAATGGCTTCCTCAATATCATTCCGGTCTATGCCGAGTCTTTTTGCTTCATTATAATGGTAAGAAAAACACCTTTGACACTGCCCTGCTACCGCTGCGGCTATTCCTACTAATTCTTTTGTTTTTGCATCCATAATGTCTCCTTTAATTAACTACAATTTCCTTACCATCTGAGCTACTAAATCTAAGGGTTTGGTAATACATCTTTTCATACAAGATAAATCGGTTTTAAAAGTCTCTTCTTTACGCAAACATCTTCTAAAACATTCAAAGAGGTTCTTTTCAACTTCATTCTTTGGTTCAGCTAAGGAATAATAAACCCATAAACCCTGTCGTCTTATCTTTACTAATCCTGTATATCTTAACACAGCAAGATGCCGAGAGACTTTTGCTTGAGGTAGTCCCAACGCCCACTCAATTTGACAGACACATAACTCCTTCTCCGAAAGTAAAACCATAATCCTTAAGCGCGTTTCATCAGAAAGAGCACTAAATAAATCTAAGTATTGTTTCATTTAAACTACCTCGTAATAATATTTATATATTCGATTATACAAATATAATGCTTAAATAAAAAATCGTCAAGAGAAATTTTTGAATTTTTAATGCAAGATAAAAAATAACAACGCAATGTCAAGATAATTACTTTCAGAGGAATGTAAAGAAATCAATCGCTACAAGAAGTATAAAACTGAGTGTTCTATCTTCTTAAAGAAAAACTAATTTTATTAATAAAAAAATATTTGAACTCTATTTGAGGAATAAATATCTTTTGCCAACAAGTATTTTAAGCGATTAATAACATGCAGGTGGATTAAAAAGATTACCTTTTATCCCCTAACTTATAAGAATAATATTCAAGATACTCTCTGTTTGCCATAAGGGGATATCTCTCTTAACCGTTCAACAATCGGTGGTAGATTTTCAACAATGTAATCTATATCCTCATCGGTATTGTATCTACTGAGACTAAAGCGAATAGATCCTTGAATAAAAGTGAAGGGAACTCCCATTGCCTTTAACACATGCGAGGGAGTTAAAGAACCAGAGGTACAAGCTGAACCAGATGAAGCACAGATACCTTTCTCATCCAACATCAAGAGTATTGCCTCACCCTCAATGAACTCAAAACCGATATTGGTGGTATTAGGGATTCTTAATTCCCGATGGCCATTTACTCTTGTATTGGAGATTTTTCCCAAAATTGCTCTTTCTAATTTATCACGCAAGGCTTTAACTCGTATTACTTCTTCCTCCATAAATTCTTTAGCCAATTTAGCGGCGACACCTAAACCTACAATTCCAGCAACATTTTCTGTTCCTGCACGTCTTCCATACTCATGGTGCCCTCCAAATAAATAGGGGGTAAATCTTGTTCCTTTACGGACATAGAGTGCCCCTACTCCCTTAGAAGCATGGAGTTTATGTCCGGATAAGGATAAAAGGTCAATCGGTAATTCGGTTAATTTAAAAGGTATCTTACCCACCGCCTGCACCGCATCAGTATGAAAAACTACGCCTCTTGTCTTGGCAATTTCCGCAATCTCTTTTATCGGAAAAACTACACCAGTTTCATTATTGGCATACATTACGGAAATAATCGCTGTATCCTGGTCAATGGCACTTTTCAGCTCATTTAAATCAAGGAGACCCTGATTGTCTACTCCTAAATAAGTTACCCGATATCCTACGGTTTCTAGGTAGTTACATAAATTAAGCACTGCTGAATGTTCAACCTTTGTAGTGATAATATGTTTTTTATCAGGATAAGACCTTAAAGTGCTTAAAATTGCAGTATTGTCACTTTCTGTTCCGCAACTGGTAAAGATAATTTCTGATGGCTCATTTGCACCCAATAGTTCTGCAACCTCTTCTCTTGCCTTATCGATATATCTATGAATTTTTCCTCCAAAGGTATGCATACTTGAAGGATTTCCATATTCTTCAGTTAAAAATGGCTTCATTGCCTCAAAAACTTCAGGAGCTACCTTTGTTGTAGCATTGTTATCTACATAAACTCTCTTTGACATTAGTTATCCCTTTACCTCTTCTACAACTATATCCTCTTCTACAAACTCTCTCAACTTTGCCTCCACAAAAGCCTTCAAAGTCACTCCTGTAGAGAGACATCCCAAACAGGCTCCTAAGAATTTTACATAAACCTTTTTATCCTCAACATCCACAAGTTGAATATCCCCTCCATCCATTTTAAGTTGTGGACGGATTTCCCTTTCTAAGGTCTGCTGAACCAAGGAGATTCTTTCTAAGTTAGTGAGCTTTTTCTTAGCCTCTTCTTTAGCCCAAACAAACTTGGTTGCTTCCTTCTCCCAAAATTCTTTAAGTAATTTTTCTATTTCAGGTTTACATCTACCGCATCCTCCCCCTGCCTTGGTATAATTGGTGACATCATCTACAGTCTTCAGTTTATTTTCTTTTATTGTGCGAATTATCTTTTTATCTGTCACGCTAAAACATTTACATATAATTTTCTCATCGCCTGCTGTTTCTCTCTTTAAAATACCACCTCTATAATTAGCAATTGCCGCCTCTAATGCTTCCATACCCATAACTGAACAATGCATTTTTTCATTAGGCAAACCGCCTAAATACTCGGCAATATCTTTATTGGTAATCTTAGATGCCTCTTCGATAGTCATACCTTTTATCATCTCGGTCAAAGCTGATGAGGAAGCAATTGCGCTTGCACAACCAAAAGTCTGAAATTTTGCATCCAAGATTTTCTCTGTTTTTTTATCTATCTTCAAGGTAAGCCGAAGGGCATCTCCACAAACAATATTGCCCACTTCCCCCACTGCATCTGCGTCTTTAATCTCTCCTACATTTTTAGGATTCTTGAAAAGCTCCTTTACCTTATCAGAATAAAACCACATATTCCCCTCCCATAAGAAAGTCTTAAGCCTTGCTGTATCTTTGATAGACGTTGCAAGTATCTCTTTCTTTCTGTTTACATTTCTTCACTTCCCAACAGCGTGTAGTGATTAGAATGCTTTTAACTCCTTCGATATTAATTCTTTTTTCTTGTATTAACTCTTTGATGTAGTGTAATCTTTCCATATCCCACTTAGAATAAAATCTATTCTTTCCTAAACGCGTTGGTTTAATTAAACCCCTCCTCTCCCAAATTCTTAGGGTTGCAGGGCATACTTTTAAAAATTTGGCAACAATACCAATTGTATAAACCGGCTCTTTGTAATCATATTCCATTTTAATTTCCTCAGTAAACCAATTAATTTATTATTATATATAAATTTTTATATCATATATAAATGTTATTGTCAAATGATTTATAACAATGTATTTAATGTAAGATAAAAATGTCAGTATTTTTGCAAAATAGAAACGCCCTCTTTTAAAAAGAAATGCATATAAACTAATATCTTTTTGTTTATGAGGGGATTATCTTTTTTATAATAATTATAATTATCCCCTTTTAGATAGTGAATAACCTTTTTTATCTTTCTTTTTTACCTTATTCTTAGCCTATTAATCTATCCTATAGAAAGACTTAATATAAGCTAAATCTTTTACTTTCATTAACCTTTTTAAACGATATTTAATCACTTCGTATATTGGACATCCTGTCATCATCAGGATAATTACTTCTTCCCTAAACTATCCTGACATTTTTACTTTGCCAAAAGCTATTATCTATAAATAAACTACATCGTCCGAATAATAAAGAGAAAGGGATAAAAGCATATAATCCCTTAAATGACGGGTAATTAGAAAATTATTTCTTATATGCTCTCTACCATTTTCTCCTAACTTCTTAGCATAATCAGGACTATTTAGTAACTGCTTTATGGCAAAAGCTGCTCCTTCAATAGAATGACATAATAACCCAGAATATTTATGTTTTATCTGTAGGGGAATACCACCAACATTAGAAGCTACAACGGGTTTAGCTTTCCAAAGAGCCTCAGCCACAGTTAATCCGAAACCTTCTTTTATAGATTTTTGTACAATTACCGTAGAAGCTCTCTGTAAAGCATTTACAACTATATCATCGTGAGGTAATAAGAGAATATAAATATCTGGATCTTTATTAGCCGCTTCTTTTACCTCCTCCCAACATTTAATTGCTTCGGGATCATCACTTGCCATACCCCCTGCTAAAATTAAACAACAGTCGTTATACTTTTTTACCAGACGGTAAGCAGAAACTACTCCTACGGGATCTTTTAGTCTATCAAAACGGGAAATCTGAGTTATGATTGGTCTATCTTTAGGAATATTAAATTTTTCTAAAATTTTATCCACCACATCCTGAGATAAAGGTTTATTCTTATCACTTAAAGGGTCAATAGAAGGAGGAATAAGGTACTGCTTTATTGGTAAATTTTGAGAGAAATTAGGTGAAGAAAATACAACCGCATCGTATTTAATAACAAACGTCTTTAGAAAATCCCATACCTTATTTTGAGGATCGGAGATATCAACATGACAACGCCATATCCATCTATTCTGAGTTCTTTTGTTTACCAAGAATATCGGCTGTGGATCATGAATAAAAACTATATCTCCGTATATAGGGATATCTTCTATATTTTTTAAACTGTTACTCATAAAAATTTCAAAATCGTTATCTGTTAAATCTTCAACTCTACCGTGAAGAGCATTATGAAATTTTTTAGTTACCTCAAAAAAATCATCTCCTCCCTTTATAACATCCCAACGAGTATTTACTCCCAATTCTCTTAAAAGAGGAACCATACGATTTAATATTTCTGCTACGCCACCTCCTACGGCTGTAGAATTTATATGCTGAATTACTTTATTTTTTAATTTGCGAGCAAGTAATCTTAAATCGCTGATTATGGGCTCTCCTACTATGGGGATATAATCATCAATCTTTGTCATAATCAAACTATCTCTTTCTCCACGATATTAACAATTGTCTTCCTTAAATCTTCCAATGTCCGTGTATATGGATCTACATGTTCAATCTTTAAAGCTAATTTATGATTACCCAAAGATTCTCGTATCCATAATGAGAAATCATTGGTTTTCTTTTCTAATCTTAACCTTGCTTCAAATATATGAAAATATATAGAATCTATAGTTATCTTCTTCAATATCTCTACAAACTCCTTTAAATCATAAGCAATATATCCTGTAGAAAAGATAAAACTTCTCGATTTAATAAAATGGAAAGCTTCATCTTCAGAGGAAAACTTTAATTTCGACAATGGTTTCTCTTTTATATACTCTTCAATTGCACAAATTATATTATCTCTTAAAGAACGAATTGTAGAAAATTGAAGGATATCTATACTGGCTAATTTTTCTGCTAACCCATCCTCCCCTAAAACTTCTCTTATCCAGTAAGAAAAATCATTAGGGGGCTCGGGAGAAAGATACAGATGCTGCTGTAAAAGTCTATGAGTATGATGATAAATACAGGCGCCGGAAACACCTCTTATCCCTTCCAAGAGTTGTTCTAAGTTAACTGCTTTTATCCCCGTTAACTCGGATATATTCAATCTTGTATAGAATCTAAACGGCTCTCTAGCTCTTGTTAAGTTGTCCATAAATTATACTTACCTTAATCTTAATGCTACATCAATTATAGTCTTTACCAAAAAAGACTTTAAAAATATAATGAGAAGAATAGCAATTAGAGGAGATATATCTATACCAAATCTAAAATCTAAAGGCAAATATCTTCTTATATAAGAGAGTATTGGCTCGGTTGTCTTGTATAAGAACTGCACTAAAGGATTATAAGGGTCAGGATTTACCCAACTAATTATCGCACGAATAATAATTAACCAGTAGAAAATCGTAAGTCCAATATCTAAAATATTGGCAAAAGCACCCAGAAAATTAGCTAAAATAAACATATTACCTCCCTCACTAAATTATTTAGAATACGATCTTATTAGTCTCTTAAATACCTTCTTTGCTTCCTCTAACTCTTCTTCTTTAGTTACCAAATTTTTTTCTAACTTAACGTATACAAGTTCTTCTAATATCTTACCATAAAGTTTGTGCGGTTTAAAATTAAGAGCTTTAAGATCACTACCTCTTACATTAATTTTAATGTTTTCTAAATTATTTAAGAAATACAATATGTTTTTATTTAAACTTTTATTATTAAAATACGCATAGAAAAAAACTATTGCTTCAAAACTCATTGGTTTCAAAACACTGATAATTTTTCTTATCTTAACTTCTCTTTTTAAACTATGTATTATCCTTTTCTGAACAAAAATTTCTGTTAATATTTTCTTCTCTCCTCTCCTAAAACCAAAGCTACTACAGAATTTTTCCACCTTCTCCTTAGAAAGCTTAATCGTTATTCCCAAAAGATAGATTAACCACTCCTGTAATTTGTGATATTTAAGAGACTTTTGGTAAAAAAATTTTATAGCACGGTGAATACGCATAAATAATATATAATCTTGGTTATCGAACTTTAAATCCTTATCTATAAAAGAAAAACCCATTAACTCATCTATCCTTCTTATATACTTAGGAGGATAATCTTCTTTAAATATCAATATTATCTCATCACGTATTCTATGCTCATCAACAAATTTTATCGCTTCTTCTTCTAACGCTTGCTTAAGTAGTCTTAAAGTTCTACTTTCTATACGAAAACCAAATCTCTTCTCAAATCTTATTGCTCTAAATATTCTCGTAGGGTCATCAAGAAAACTTCTATCGTGAAGCACTCTTATTAACCCATTTTTTAAATCATTGTAACCATTATAGAAATCTAAGAGTTCTCCATAATCATCCTTATTGAGACCAATAGCCATAGCATTTATAGTAAAATCCCTTCTATACAGGTCATCTCTCAAAGATGAGGGAGTAACTTTGGGTAAAGCTCCCCAACAAGAATAATACTCTTTACGGCAGGTAGCCACATCTATCTTATAATTTTTATAATAAACCGTAGCTGTGCCAAAAGTCTTGTGTTTAATAAAATCTACTTCCAGATAATCTGCAATTAGGCGAGTAAACTCTATACCATCGCCTTCAACCACAATATCGTAATCGAAAATCTCCCTATCTATAATTAAATCTCGCACAATTCCTCCCACAAGATAAATTTTTACACCCAATTTACCCGCTATCTTAGAAGCTATTCTCATAAAACTTGTTATCTCAGGAGGAAATTTTTCTAATTCTTTTAATAACATATTAAAATTTAAACCTATTTAGCTCTGGGATGAAACCGTTTATGGATTTCTTTTAATCTAAACATATTTATATGGGTGTAAATCTGAGTAGTAGTGATATTAGCATGTCCTAACATCTCCTGCACGCTTCTTAAATCCGCTCCTCCTTCCAAAAGATGAGTAGCAAACGAGTGTCTTAAAGTATGCGGAGTAACAACTCTATTTATATTTGCTTTCTTTACCATCTTCTTTATCATTTTCCATATACTCTGGCGAGTAAGGGCTCTTCCTCCTTGAGCTAAAAAGAGAATATCGCTAACTTTATCCTTTAATAATCTATTCCTTGCCCTTTCTATATACTCCCTTAAAAAACCCTGGGCTACCTTACCCAAAGGGACGATTCTTTCTTTAGAGGATTTCCCTATACATTTCAAAAAACCTATATCCAAATTTATATCTCCTATTTTTAAATTAGCTACCTCCGAGACCCTTAATCCCGTCGCGTACATAAGCTCCAATATAGCTTTATCTCTAATACCCTGAACACTACTCAAATCAGGTGTTTCCAAAAGTCTACTCACTTCTCTCCTACTCAAAACTTGTGGGATCTTTTTCTCTAACTTAGGAGAATCTATCAACTCAGAAGGATCAACACCAACAACTTTCTCTCTCAGAAGAAACCTATGAAAACTTCTTATAGAAGATACGTAACGAGAAATACTACGAGGAGAAACTTTATTCCTAAAAGCTGAGATAAAATTGATAATATCTGCTTTCTTTATATTACCAATACTTTCTATGCCGCAATATTTTAAAAAATTAATATATTTAACCAAATCCTGTTTATAAGATAGAATAGTGTTTATAGATAAACCTTTCTCTATACGTAAATAATCAAGAAAAGCCTCTAAATAAACCTCCATAACATGAGGGAAATTATAGAAAATTATTTTAGAAATGGGTTACACTTACTTTCTCGTTCTATAGTAGTAGAGCTACCATGTCCGGGGAAAACCAAAGTTTTACTATCCAACTTAACAAGTTTATTCTTTATAGAATTAACTATTTGTTCATAAGAAGCATAGGGAATATCCGTTCTACCTATGGAATCAAAAAATAGAGTATCTCCGCTAAACAACCAATTTTCTATCAATATAGAAATAGACCCAGGAGTGTGTCCGGGAGTATGTAGTATATGAATAGAGAAAGATTCTATTTTATAATCACCCTCATCTAACAGGTATGGTTCTTGATTTAAGTTAAACTTATAACCTAAAAAATAAGATAAGTTTAGTTGGGGATTAAAAAGAAAATCTTTATCTTCTCTATGAATATAAAAAGGAACGTTTAAATTATCTAACCCCTTTATATGGTCTATATGTCCATGAGTGAGGAAAACTCCTTCTAAATAAAGACTATTTTCATTTATAAAATCTACTACTTCCTCTATATCTTCAGGAGCATCTATAAGTATTGCCTTTTTAGTAGATAGGTTAAATATCAAATAACAGTTAGTTTGAATGCTCCCTAAGGTAAATATCTTCAGTTGCCTATTATCCATTGAGAAACCTTACTATATTTGAAATCCTTACTAAATCTTTTTCTTATTAGTTCTGCTTCTCTTATAATAACTTCCCTATCTATAGATGTTTTGTAAGGAGTAACCTTTTCTTTTAAAACAAGAAAGTCTTCATAAAGGGGCTTAATAGCCTGTTTACCTTCCTCGTTAAACATTTCTATTATTTCTGCTAAATTCTCTCCAGCGTTATCTAAAGCTTTCTTTTCTCTCTTATAATTATCCTCTTTATCGGCACTCTTAATAAATTCGTCAAGCCAACCAATAAAGAAAAGATAACAATCAGTATAAATTTCTTTAGTAGGTGTGGAAGGATAATCCTTAAGATTAAGGTAAACGGTAGGTTCCTTCTCTATCTTCTTTTTCCTTACAAACTTTTTACGAAGATTGTAGCAACCGGAGAAAAGAAAAGTTAGCAAAGAAAAAATAATAATACTATAGAAAAATCCTCTTCTCATTTTACTATCTATAAAAGCAATATAGCCCCATAGAAATCCTATGAGGCTATTTTAAAAGCAACCCCGCTGTTAACTTATTTATAAACTTCGTAATCCCTAAGCATCTTATTTTGCTATTTATAACATTAGATGGGAAAATCATTCTCACAAAATATCAGCGCCGCTATTAAACTTTTGCTACAAACAATGAATTACAATCACCAACGCTTCTCTTCTCTAAAAGCAAAAACTCTTTATGGTAGTTTTTTTCTCTCTTAGATTTAGCAATTAAAGAACTATTGCTTTCAACTCTTTAGATGGCCTAAATGCTATCTTTTTCTTTGCAGGAATTTGAATTGTCTCTCCTGTCTTAGGATTTCTTCCTGTTCTTTCTTTTGTTTCTTTCACACGAAATGTTCCAAACCCTGAAATTGTAACAGGCTCTTTCTTCTTAAGCGAATCCTTAATTGCTGAAAGAATTGATTCCACTGCTTCTTGAGCTTCCTTTTTAGAATAGGTTCCTTTTGCTACCGCCTCTACCAATTGAGCTTTATTCATTTAAAACACCTCCTTTCTTTTATTTAAATTTGTACCTTTCAAAGATTATTTTATTAATAAATATGTATATTTGTCAAGGATTTTATTCTCAATGTTAATGCAACATAAAATCTCTTCGTTTATTGTATTCAGGTATCTTTTTATAGTTTAACTTCCTTCCTTTATACACTATAGAGACCTTACCATTCAAATGTTCAAAGACTTCCTCTTCTGCCTTGGCATAACTTGCTCTATAGG
>JAMWBQ010000059.1 GCA_023819315.1 Candidatus Omnitrophota bacterium | reverse complement strand
TTCCTTAAATAATCTTGCCTTTTTGTTTATCCAATACGAAATTAGCAAAGTAACAATAAAAATAAACAACACTACACCTATTGAAAACACTACTGCCTCACTACTAAAATGAAGAATCGTTAGAGGGTGAATAAAGATAAAGGAGAAAATAATTCTGTTAAGAAAGTCTTTACTCCTTATATTTTTTGGCATTATGCCCCTTAAAAACTCAAACAAATTATCTACCTTTAGTTTAGCTCCACCACGGCGAAAATTATAGTTACTAACTTTTCCCAAAACAAACTTAAATGATCGTAATCCGAAATATACAAATAGATTATAGCAAGCGTGGATAAGAAAAGATATTGGAGCAAACGGTATACTCAATATAACCTTCGCTACCAACCAAAGTTTTTCTTCAGGCAACAGACAAGGCAAGAAAAATATCTTTGTCCATCGGTAGAGAATTCTTATATCTTTGCTATATTCCTTTGCCTCACAAGTATGAGCATAGACGAATATCTTTACATTTCCTTTATATGTGATAAGTATTCTACCTATTTCCCAGATCGGGGAAATCGTAACAACAATAAAAAAGGCAATAAACCTCTGCCAGCAATTACCTGTGTGCCAACGGTAATAGCCTGATCCATACCAACCATTTGGGTCAACCCCAAGGATATATTTATCTTCATTGGGTTCTGTTAAAAGTGTAACAAAACCATTATCCAATACACACAATTTTTCTTCTCCATCTTCTTCAATATAACCTATGTTATCCGGATTTAAATCAAGCATACAAATTCCACGTTCAAGTAAAGATCTGGCAAAAGGAGCAGATATTAATCTTTTTAAGAATCTTGGTAAAATAGGATGTTTTTCCTGCATAGTTTTAACTTTTTGCTGGACTACCACTCCTTTCATATAGGCAAAAGGAGCAAAACCATTAATTTTAATCAATACATAACCATCAACCTTTACGAGTTCATAACCAAGTTTATCTGCTATCTTCCATATACGAGATTCTTCCGCTTCATAAATGTGCCATTGAGAAACAACCTTAAAAACAAGATTAGGGAACTCTTTTAATTTATAAACGTTTGATACCTTTCCATAACCTATATGTGTGAAGTTGCTATCATTATAATAAACGCCTAAGTGAATATCTTCTGACCCAATTGGTATTTGTATATCATTACTATTCCCAATATCTATGTTTTTAAACTTCTTCAATAAGGAACTTATTTGTTTACTATACTCCAAGCTTCCCTCAATCCCTTCTAATATATTTAGTAATTCTTTAACTGATTCAATATCTCCTAAGGCAATTTTTTCTCTTGCTTGTTGAAAAATAGAATAAGCTTTAATTTTATTTCGTAAAATCAAACTCATATTTTCTATATATGGGGTATCCATCATTAAATTGATTGTATCCTCCATAGCTATGATTTGTCCTAATATATATTCAGCTTTCTCTATTTCTCTATTCTCAATTGCAAAATCGGCAATTAAGTATCTTAATTTATACAAATTTTTGATGATTGTAACCAAATCAAAATCAATATCTTCAATAATTAAATTTCTTGTTTCAGATTCAATTAAATCTACCAAGTTGTTAAGTTCTTGATTATTATTATTGATTAATTTTCCCATTTTTAATATTTTACAGAATGGGCCACTTAATCCGCTATATTCATCCAATTTTAAATTATACATATTTCTATTTTTGGTTATGATATCTTTAAGCAATGTGTAGGCTTTACTAAAATATTTCTTCATCCTTACAGAAATATTTATACTAAAATACTCTAACTTCATTTCCACGCCATAAAATTTTCCTGAAATAAGAAGTTGCATTATAACATCTTTTATTTTCTTTTCCTTATCAACAAAGATGTTACAATACTTCATTGCTTTTTCTTCATCTTCTCCCTCAAAAATATGACCTAATTCGTGTTGAAAACAATATTGACTGTATTCAAGTGGTAAAACATAAGGCAAAGATTTAAATGAGTGCATGTTGGTTTCCGTAATTAAGTGAAGGGGGTGAATAATGAGAGTTTTCGTTTGAGAATCATAAATCATACTGGGAGTGCGGATTTGATCAGGGATGTAACGATTGGTGTGGGGAGAAATAAGAATACTGATATTTTCTTGTGGTGGCCCAAGGATATAATGTGCCTCATTATTAATTATCTTATGTAAACGCTCTTCACTGTAAATTGTACCTCCTAATCCATATTCATTTAATTTCAGATTGCCATTATTTATTGACATAACACCTACATTAAGTTCAGGTAAATTAGTAAAATCTTGGGGATGCACTACATCGTCTATCATAGTTGCTATCTTTTTATATTTATTGCAGTCAGATTCATAGATATATTCCTTTAACGACTTGATTTCCTCTATATAAGCATTTAACTCATTCCCTTTAGGATATATTAGATGATATTTTTCATGGGTAATTACGGAATAGCGGTAGACAGGATTTAATAAGTTCAATAGAGAGTCTTTATTGGAAAGAGACCTATAAAGTGTATCTATTGTTACTAAGATACCTTTATCTTTTATAATCTGTGGTCCTGCTCTTATCAAACCATATTTTTTAATATAAGCTAAGATTATTTGAATATCTGACATAAATAAAACCAATATGCTATTTAGCCCAAAGTTTTTCCATAATGTAAATATATACTTTAACCAACCAAAAATCTTCCGATAATTTTTTATATTCTCTGGCAATTGTTTCCACCGTTTAATAAATTCTTTACGAACTTTTACTTCAATCTGTCTTACACGTTCTCTACTTATTCCTATTTCATCAGCAATTTCTTGAAGCGTTTTCCCATCTTTTATCCGTTGCCAAAATATTTGTTTATTACGTTCTGTTAATGTAGATATACTATCTAAAATTGATTTTATAACTTCTAACATCATATTTGTTACCACAGCTTCATCGGGTTGATCGTAATTAGAAGTTAATAAATATAATTTCTCATCAGGGGTATCTTCATCTAAATTTCCATCATTTAAAGGTTCATTCAATGAACACACTATATGTTGTTCTTTTATTTTTATATCAATATAACGTTTGAGTGCCCTCCTTATAGAAAAATTTGCGTATGTTGAGAAAGTATAACCTTTTCGCCAGTCGAAAAGTTCAGCAGCACGTGCTAGGCCAGCTTTTTCTCCTTCTTCAAATTTGTCTCCGTACATTCCTACAGAAAATAGTTCATCTTCATCACAAGCCAAGCCAGAATTAAGCCTAACCATATCATTAACGGCTTTTCTTACTAAACCTTGATTTATCAAGATAAGGGTATCCACAGCGGCAGAATTACCTTTATCTTTTGCCTTTGCTAAATTTGTTATAATTTTTTTCCACTCTTGTTTTTTAGTATATCCACCTTTTTTAATAATTTCTTCTATATTACTAACAATACCATATTGTGGTTGCGGATATAACCATTCTTTAGGAACAATTTTACTTATTTCATCCCAATCCCTATTCTTTTCTTTCCATACTTCTGCATATTTACGTAAAGGAGTAAAACCTAATTTTATTATTAATTTTCTCCATGTAGAACATTCCATCGCCTTCATCGCATTATGGGGAAATTTAGAGTATCCGTTATTAATCCAATCCTCTAACCTACAAGGATTTATCTTAGCAGGATGATTTATAAATAAATGTTTTATGTTTTCTTTAGTGTAATTTGTTATTTCTGAATTTAATAATCTCCATCGGTAGGGTATAATAAAATTGCTTCTATTACCTTCAATAGTTATGCCATTATCAAATCTTACTACAAAGTTAGTCTCTATATCATTATCATAATCTATCCTAATAACTTTTCCTTCTCCAAAGTTTATATCATTTATATAATATACGAAATTACTTTCTTTAACCGTTTCCTTATTAACATATACAAACCCCATTTCTCCTAAATATCTATCATCTATGTTTCTATTAGCTTTTTGTGCTTTTATTTTGTTAAAAACTTCTCTTGCTTCTTTCCCCCAATCATCATTAAAGAAAAAACTATCTTTTAGAAAAGAAATAATCTCTAATCTTTCGTTATCAGGTATATTATTGTTAATATTGATATTTATCATCTTTAAACTATTAAAAGATTGTTCTTTATAAAAATATTTATAGCAAATACATTTTTGAGGATTCCCTTCTTCATCGATAGAATAAACTTTAACCCCCTTATAAAAATCGTTATCCAAGTTAACTTTAACAAATTTCAATATAACAAGTTTGCCAACATATTCTTTTGGTAAATATAATTTTTCTTTTTTATAATTTCTTTTTAATTGTATCGCAGATGTTTTAAGAGGCACTCTTACTACTATTGGTTCAGGTGTAAAATCACTCTCTACATTCCAATTATCAAATCTATAAATAATTTCTTCCGCCTGATTTCTTAATAATCCTTTCTCTCTGTCAAAATATACTATCCTTACTACAGAATTTATATCTGCAAAAGGCTCATCGTAGATTTCAATTCTTACTGTAGGTTTTCTATATTTAATTGTATCTGATGACAAAGGAAGAATAGATGAAGGGATGCATATCTTTAAATAAGCAAATTTTTTATTAAATGAATGTCCTGCTCTTAAACATATTTTTTGTTTACCGATAATTAACAAGGTTTTATTATTATTTTTACCAATAGGTAATGCTGTAGTTGGTATAAAACATCCTGGTTCTTGGTATGCACAAATATAATGAACTATTTCTTTTTTTGCAGGTTTTAATTTTATTCGTGTTTTTAATTCTGGTTCAATGAAAACTTTTTCATAGTTATCCCAAACTAATGAACGCAATAGTCTTAAATTTTGGCAATTACTATTTTTGTCCCAAACATACAAATCTATTCCTAAATTCTTTTTCTCTGTTTCTGTAATTAAACGTGGTATTACTTTTGTCCATTCGTATCCAGTTATACGCACTTTTAGCATTGTTTTATCCCCTTTGACAAATAAATTTAAACGCCCGTCACCATATAACCATACCCCATCTTTATAATTTTCAACAAACCACTCTAATATTTCTTCTTCTGATATATTCTTACAGCAACTTTCTAACTCTAATATAAATCCTCGTTGTAATTGTTTTGTTTTTCTCCATTGTTCAACAATAACCTTTAGAGTATCTTTATCTATGCAAGGAGATAGCACTCCTTTTTTTCTTATCTCTTTGTTTTGGAAATGAGAAATTATATCTATTAATTTACCATCATACTTGGCTTTTTCTTCTTGCGGCAATACTATGCCTTCTCGTATCAATTCATTATAAGTTTCTTTATCTATATAGGATTTACCTTCGCTTTCTAGGATTGAACGTAATAAAAAAACCATCGTAAAAATCAGATAAGAATAAACATCGCCGGAGTTAACTTTAAAATTTTCTGGTAATACATTTCGTCTTACTATATGATGAATATTTAATCCATAATATATATGATTTAAAAGAGTATTTTCTTCTTCATGGGTTATATTACCTAACTCAGCTTCTTTTTTTATAATCCTAATGAATTTCGGCCCTATTTTATTCTCGTTTTGACGCAATATTTTCAGTAAATCATTAATATCGTTATTACGTAATTTTGAAATGAGTAAAGATAAGATTTCCTGATAATTTCTACCATAACTAATCCCTCTACATTCAAAGTTTAATGTTTCTTCGGTGTAATATGTTATAATAAACTCCTCTGTATCATTCATCGCCTCATTTTCATCGGTTATTCCTTTTACAATGTGAGAAATCAGCTCATGGTATAGAATTTCAATTTGTTTGGCTGGAGAGTGACTAAAAAAATCAATTATATGTAAATATATTTTTTTTTCTTCGATTTTACAACTTGCACCATAAGGTAATTTTGTTTTGTAATCAAATCCCAATTTATCCGGGTCGTTTGTTATATAGAAAATAATCTGAGGTAATATTTGTTTAATTTGTTTAGTTAATTCTGGAGCAGTTTTAATGATTATTTCTAATAATTCATTTATCCTTTGCTTTAATATATCTAAATCTAAATATTGGCTAAAACCTAAATCTAGGTTTTGTTCTAAATTTTTTATAGTAAAACCTAATGAAGACCAATATTTACCAAAATTGGTTTCTGAGTTGATTTGTGATGTTTTAGATACAGATATATAATAATGTCTTTCTTGATTAGACATGATTATCGTATCTAAATCTTTGGGAATAAAATTATCTTCTCCAGAATCAATATATGCTTTATTTGGATTTTTCCTCTTTTCTTTAACTCTCATAGTCCACGGATAAGCATTATATAATTTTAATGAGTTAAATTCTTGAGCAGTATTTCTATATAACTCTAAAACTTGTTTTATAATTTCTTCCTGCATAGTTAATCCATCGTGCATAAGAATACATTTATTGATAGTTTCAATTTTCACTTCACAATCTTCTCCTGATTTTCTTTTTGGCCATAACTCGTATTCGGGATGATAACATGTTCTATACCACTTCAAAGAAGTATGACAAAGCATACAAATAATTATTCTTTGATAATTTTCAATAATTTCCCGTAGCCTCGTCATCAGCGAATTGTCACATGGACCAAAATATTTAAGAGAAGCTATGGCTATTTTAAAATTATCCAAAGCTAATTCCAGAAACATCTGTTTTTGACCCATTTCATCATCAACGGCATTGGAGGCGAGCATCGCAAAACAAATTCCTTTTGATATGTATGCGTGTATAATCCCATTATAAGATACTGCTGAAGCAGAAAAAAACCTATTCTTATCAATTAAATTAATTGGGCTTATAACTCCCATTGAATTTAGTATACAAATATCCTTCAAAGGAAGCGAAATTGCTTTTTCCATCCTTTCAAGTATTTTAATAAAATAAATAGATCGATTTAATCTATCAATATTTTTCTCTAAAATATCTGGATCATCTACAACTCCCGATGCAACGAGGATTCTTATGACTGAAAGGAAAGGGGCTTTCCTTGTTTGTTTAAGAGCATATTCTTTTTGAGTAATAATTTGTTGGTATAAAACATTTGCTTGAGTGTAATCTTTCTGTAAAATACATAAATGAGCGATAGCATATGCTAACTTCTCGTATGAAACCTTCCCCCTATCCATATGGCAACGCAATGCCATTTGATAACAGTTAAAAGCATTGTGGTAAAATCCTATTTTGACGAATTCTTTGCCCAGAATATACCAATTAAAACAGGAAGGAGAATTTTCTACTTTTGTTTTAAGAGAAATTATTCTTCTTCTCTTGTATTCTGGAAGACTATTTATAACTCTACTAAAATCAATTACATCTAAAATATCCTTTTTTTTCTTATCATTAACCAATGTTGGAGTAATTTCCTTAAATCTATTGATAATGATATCGTGATTATAGCGATAATGCTTACATATAACCCGAGGTGCTATCATTATCCATAAAAGCCATCTTAAAAATTTTATCTTTTGGTTAAAGACAGGGTCAAGAATTAAACGCCAACTATCAGCATAAGCTATTAGTTTATCTAAATTTTCTGAAACTCCCTTGTGAACATTAACAAAATTTACAATGTTTTCAGAATTACGGAAATAGCGAATTGTCTCCCAAATTGGCGATATATAGCAGGCGATCGTCTGTGCTAAAAACCGCCGGCTTGGTCGTTTGTCCTTACTGCACCGGTAATATGCCGAACCATACCAGGCAGTAGGATCAATTGCTAATATTTGGTCACTTTTATTATTCTTACTATTCCAGTGTTTATTAAACAAACATAAAGCAGATATTTTCTCTATAGAAGAAATCATTTCAGGTATAGATATTCCTTCGCCAAATCTTCCTAAATGAGGTCCAGTAATAATAAAAATATCATCTTCACCTCTATGAATCTTATCAGCTTCTTCGTAACCATAATTTTTTAGTAATTTTTTAAACTCTTCTTTACTATATAATAGCTGATCATCCTTACTTAAGAACTCATACATATCCGTAGCTAAACCCATTTTATTAATCATACTATCAATAAGCTTATCTAAATTAAATGGTAATTCTCCTTGATATTCTTCACCTGTAAAGCCACTATAGTAATTCAATAGAATACCTTCTATAGCTTCCTTAAATATTTTCTTATCAAATAAATCACGAGTATCAATTATTTCCCCTTGAGAATCTAAACCTATCCTATTACGGTCTTTATTGCGAAAATAACTACCTACTATTAAAAACAACCTTAAAATTTGATCACCAACGAAATGGTATAAACCCATTGAATTCTCGTATACAGAAATAGTCTTATCAACACCAAAGGAAATAAAATGTTCATAATCTCTTATGCCTGTTTTTGATATATCTGGATAATCACAACTACTCAGCCAGCTATCAAGCCTCCCCGCTAACCACCAGAGATATATTCCTTCATCATTTCTATTTAGTTGAATTCTATTATGATATAAAGACTTATAATAGATAATACCCAAAGAAGCAAGTTTACCCAAAAGATAGGCATTACGACACATTACTTCAATAAATTCTTCAGGAGATAATATTTTATTATTGTCTGTTTCATTAGGATAATAAAAATACTCGTTGTTTGCAATAAAACACAATGCATAGTGGTGTGGATGTAGGGTTATTTCGTTGGCTATATCATTGAAATCATCATCTATTCTTACTACATAAGAACCATCAAAACATAAAGGAATAGGTATATCAAACCTTACATCCCCAAAATAACCATTCTTTTTTAATTTGGAGATGTATTTCATCCAAAATGCTTCTCTCAATAGACTAACTATATTATCATTTTCTCTTAATAGTTTAATCACCAAAATATTATTCTCAGGTAAATCATATATTATTTTCCTTGAAATAAATCTACGATTGGATATTTCACCTAATTTTTTTGTGATATCATTTATAGAAACAAGGGGGTAATAATTAGTTTGTAGCAATTCTACATTAGGTCCTTTGACAGTAAGGTGAAATCTCTCTATAGCTTTCTCGGTAACCAAACTGATGGAAACACGATTAGCAAAAAGTAGTGTATTAAATGCTAAAAGGCTCCCTCTAATTGCCGCACACTCCAATGTTTCAGTAAATTCTTCTTTTATATAATCTTTTACTTGCGGATGTAAAATGACAAATTTAAAGAAATCAGATAATTCTTCAATAGTGGAAAAGGCATCTTTGTTATTTGCTTCAACTAACCGTCTTAATTGTATAATTTCTATTGCTCCAATATCTTCCGGTTTAATTAATCCTTCTTTAACTTTACTGGCATAATCTCTTACTTTTTTAATACAATCAGTATTACCATTATTCAATAGAGCCCCTATTAATATTGTAGGTATTAAATTAATAGAAGCTAAAGATTGATTAATTATGAGATATTCACTCAATACTATACCAATAAAAAATGCAAATAGTGATATGAAAATTAATATCAATAAACTTATCAAAGTATAACCGCTTGAATTTATTTTTTTATCTACATCATACAAATAAGGGGAGAACGGTATTTTGCCCCTATATTGATAAGAAGACAGAAATGAAAATATTTCCTCTGGATTATCAAGATTACCTTTACGCTTTTTATCTTCAAAAACTTTTTTCAAATGTTCATTAGTTAGGTCAAAATCTAATTCCTCTACGCTCACGCATTCAAAATGCAAGTGAGGCTCTTGCCTACCGTATTTTCCAAACCATCCTGTTATTTCTACGGAAAGTCTACCTAATATATCTCCCTGTTTAATATTATCTCCTTGGTTAATATCTTTGGAAACATCTATATGCAGATATCGACTAAAAAATACTCCAGAGTTATTAAAAAGCGAATGGACTAAAAGGACGCTGTTATAGTAGGGAGAATGATCTTGTTTATATATATAAATAATTTTGCCATCGGAAATTGCACGCACGCATACAGCGGGAGGGTATCTATTTATACCTCCCCCAAAATCCTCAAAATAACAGAAATCTGCACCTTGATGCGTTTCCTCTCTTAGAAACCCCTCTGGTGGTAAAATCCTCTTACAGACCCATTCTAATTCCGGATCTTGAAGTATTTTAACATCCCCTGGTTGAATAGGAGAAATAATTGGACCGTATTTGTAATGATTATAACTATGCGTAGGATCGGGTAGATAATCTTTATTTTTAAAACTTATGGAGGTTAAGCAGCCTTTTATTTCTTTGTTAGCTAACCATAATTCTCCTTTATCCCAATATCTTACCCAAAGGTTATGTAAACTATGAGATAAAACACCTACAAGATAAATGCCTATAACAACACTAAAAAAGATAATCGGCATATTCATTATTAACAAATTAAAGTACGGTA
>JAMWBQ010000058.1 GCA_023819315.1 Candidatus Omnitrophota bacterium | reverse complement strand
TAATGGATAACACTATTGATCGTAAAGATAGTTTATGGGGTGATAGTCGGCCGATGCAATTTTATCGGGAGATGTTTTACGAAAATTTAGCCAATAATCTTGCTAAAGTAGGATTAGGATTAAGCGATATTCTTTACAAACAGTTAGAGAAAACAATAAAATAGTTACCGATGTCCACTCCCGAAGTGGACACTACAGCGTCCACTCCCGAAGTGGACAAAGGAGGGTAGATGGTTAAAAGGGTGGTTTTATTAATAATTATTTTATTTTTAGGTACCTATAGTGTTTACTCCATAGAAGAATTAGAAGTGAAATCTAAAATAAGAGAGGTTTGTATTTATCCTGATTCGGCTTTAGTTATTAGGAGTAGCTTTCTTAAATTGAAAGGGGGGAGTTATAAGGTTATATTTTCTAATATTATCCCTGAGATTGATGAAAATTCTCTGAAGGTTACCATAAGAGGGGAAAATATTAAACTTTACGGAGCACAACTAAAGAAAGATTATTTAGAGGATGTGCCCTCTGATAAAATTAAACAATTAAAAGAGGAGATTCAGGAATTAGAGAATCAAATAAGAGTTTTACAGAATACCAAGAATTTACTCTTAGAAGAGAAGAATTTTTTAGATTCTATAAGATTATTCTCTAACCAACAGATTCCTAAGGACTTAGTTACCAAGATGCCTTCTATAAAAGATTTAGAAGATACAGTTAATTTTTTACATACAAAACTAAAGGATAACTATACACAAGTTATGGATTGCGATATTAAAATTAGAGATTTATCAAATAAAATTGATACCCTAACAAGAGAGTTATCCCAGATTTCTACTCCCCAGAGTAAATTAAAAAGGTCAATTGTTGTGGAGTTGGATGTTTTAAAAGGGGAAGATTTTGAGTTAGATGTTTCCTATTTAGTAAAAGGGGCATCTTGGCAACCTATTTATGATGCCCGAGCAAATTTTGAGAAGTCCCAAGTAGAGTTAGTTTCATATGGTTTGGTTAGGCAGAGGACAGGAGAGGATTGGGATGATGTAGAACTATCCTTATCTACAGCAAAGCCATCTATAGGTGGAAGAATGCCTGATGTTTCTTCATGGTTTATAAGACCATCTCAACCTAAACCTCAGTATAAGGAGAGGAGGGAACTAAAAAGTAATTTTCTCCAAGGGATAACTTTTGAAAGGGATAAAGACCATATGGAAGGAGAAAGTGTAGATTGGGATTATGCTGAGACTAAAGAAAAAGGGATAGCCGTAGTTTATAAATTGCCTCGTAGAGTGACAGTAAAGTCTGATGGCTCAGAACACAAGTTGGCTATATCTTCCCAGATACTAACTGTTAATTTTGAATACTCCACCTATCCTAAAGTTACTCCTTTTGCTTATCTGAGTTCAAGGCTTAAGAACTCTAAGAATTTACAGTTGTTGTCTGGTAGGGTGAATATATTTTTAGAGGGGGATTTTGTAGGTACATCCTCTCTTGATAATATTGGAGCTGAAGAGGAGTTTGATCTTTATTTAGGCGTTGATGAGAATGTAAAAGTAAGAAGAGAGCTTTTAGAAAGAAAGGTAGATGATATTCTAATCGCTGGTATACCATCTCCTAATAGAAGAGTTACTTTTAAATATAAGATAGCTATAGAAAATTACAAGGGCAGAAAAATAAAAGTAAATTTTTTTGAAGCAATGCCAGTTTCTGAAGATGAACGCATTAAAGTAAAGATAGAGAAAGTAAGTCTTCAACCTAAAGAGAAGGATTGGAAGGATAGAAAAGGTATATGGAGATGGGAGGTAGAACTGGAGCCAAAACAGAAACAGGAGATATTTTATAATTTTACTATTGAGCATCCTAAGGATATAATTATAGACTTATAAATTCTAAGCAGGAAATTAGAAATAGAGGGGATAAAATGTTTTTTAGCCCTGAAGTCAAGCGAATATTTGCTATTCTACTTAAATTTAGGTTAAAAATTTAGATTTATGGATGTTTCTAATAGTTTAGAGGAGATTAAGAATGATTTGGTTAAGCTCTTAAACGATGAGCTAAATTTGTACAAGAAGATTGTAGAACTTTCCAGAGAAAAAACAAAAATTATCTTAGAAAATAATGTAAATAAACTCAAAGATATAGATTATAGAATAAATTTAGAGATAGAGAAGATATTCCCTTTAGAGGAGGTAAGAGAAAAAATTCTTTCTACAATAGGAGAAAAACAAAGACTCCCTCCCTCTCAGATTAATTTGAGTTTTCTATCTTCTCTATGGGGAGGGAGCCAATTTAAGAAATTACAGGAGGCGTTCTCCTCTTTATTGGAGGAACTTAAAGAGGTTAACCAACGTAACAGCCTTCTTATCAAACAGGTGCAGAGTGTGTTTTCTTTTATAAGTGGGTCTCTATATTCAATTAGGGAGTTACCTTTTGCCTATAACGATAGTGGCAAAATAGAGATTAAACAGGGAGGAGGTTATTTTGAAAAAGAGGTTTAAAAGAAAGGATGGGTTATTTATAATAGCTAATTTAGGTAAAGCATCAGAGGTAAACTTAAAGCTTCTCAAAGATAAATTTAAACTTATCGAAGAGTTAATGATAGATGCTTTTAGTGTAGATTTAAAAGATAAAAAAGATATTTTAGCTATTAAGGATATTTACCCCTTTCTTAAAGATAATCATACTTATTTATTAGGGGGAATAGATAATCTTTCCTATTTAGATAAGGCAGTTAATATAGATGCTTTTAAGGTAAAGTTTAACCTATTGAAGAAAGAGTCAAATTACGTTAAGAGAATATTAGATAGCAACGATACATCTTTTTTCATTTATCTACCTTCAAAAGTTTCTTCCCATGATATAAAAAAACTAACGCTTATAGCTAAAAAAAGTAAGTTTCCTTTACCGGTTATGCTTAATAATACTAAAAGAGATATTTTTCGCTGTTTATATCAATTGTGTAAGAGTGGTAATATATACGTAGGCTATACTGATATTACCCCGGGAGTAGTTTCTTCTATTGTTAGTCTTATTAGGGGAGCACAAATTGTGGAAAAGAAGCTTATATTACATAACTTAAATAATTGTAAATCAAATGGTTATAGAATAGATGAATTTAAAATATTTGTTTTTTTACTCTTGGAAAGTTTAAATTATTTGGACTAAAGTTTTTTATAGATATGCCGATAATAAAAATGGAGGGGAAAAATGGATATTTTTAGGTTAGAGTATATCCTTAATGCCTTAAGATTTGATAAGAGAGTAGAACTACCTCAAAAACAATCTAAATCAGAGGAGATAGAGAGGAGTGTTTCTTCCTCTTCGGAAGGGGATAGTGTAGTTATTTCTGAAGAGGCATTTTTAAAGTCAACTATTGAAGAAGTAGCTGGCCAAATAATAGAGGAGAGTTCTGAAGAGAGAGAAGATAGGATATCGCAGATAAAGGAAAAAATAGCTAACCAAGAGTATAGAGTATCTTCAGAAAATCTTGCCTCAAAAATTATTAATGGACCACAAATTTACGAACAGTTGAAGTAACTCTTATTTATTTGTTTTAAAAATATTTATTAACCACGAGATTTTAACGAATCGTAGGAGTAAACTATAATAATTTAAATTCTTTAGCAGGAATTTTCCCCCTCCCTCCCAATTCCAATATCCCCCCTAATTTTAAATCCAATTACAAGAATTATGAGATTAAAGTTTTCTTCTTTTATTCCGATAATAAATTTGAGTAAGAGGTAGAAAGATGGGACAGCTAAATACGATGGATAAAGTTAAATTGAATAAAAATGGTGGCAAGGTAATATTACCTCACTTTTATAATTATATTTTAAAAGAGGAGATATTGAATAAGCTAAATTCTATAGATGAGCAAAAAGTTTTTAATATAAAAAGAGAGTTAAAAGAAAGAGGTTTATTTTTAAATACATCTCTATTGGTAGACAAAATAATTGAGGAGGGTAACTAATGGGCACTTCGCCTTTCTTTGGTATAGAGGTTGGTTTAAGAGCTTTACAGAGTTATAAGTTAGCGATGGAGGTTATTGCTCATAACGTTGCTAACGCTAATACCCCTGGTTATTCTCGCCAGAGAGTAAACTTAACCGCTACCGAACCGTACACCCATCCTTCTTTCGTTAGACCACTATCCGTTGGTCAAATTGGCACAGGGGTAAGAGTAGTTAGCATAGAGAGATTATGGGATATGAGTGTAGCTCGTCAGGTAAGAACAAATATTCAACTTCTTGAGGAGTACAGAGCGAGAGAAAATATGTTTAAAAGAATAGAGGTAGTTTTTAACGAGCCTGGTTCTGTAGGATTAGGTTCGTTAATGAACGATTTTTTTAACTCTTTTCAGGAGTTAAGTGCTTCTCCCGAAAGTAGTATTGTCCGTGCCCAGGTTGTGCAGAAAGGTAAATCCTTATGTGATTATTTTAATAAATTGGCTCAGGAGTTATTGGATTTACGTAGAGATGTAGATAACAATGTAAGGATTATCGTTAACGATATAAATACCAAATTGCACCAGATAGCTGATACTAATAAAATGATTGTAGGAATAGTTCCCACAGGAGATAATCCCAATGATCTGTTTGATCGTAGAGACCTTTTGTTAGAGGAACTATCTGAGCTTAGCGATATAGAGGTGGTTCTTCAAGATGATGGGACAGCTAATGTATATATCGGGGGGATGATTGTTGTGCAGAGAGATATTGTTACGAAATTAGAAGTGGTAGATAATCCCAATAATAACTACTATGCTTCTATAAAGGCAGAGAATAATTTAGGGGGAAGTGATGTAGTTATTGATTCTGGTGAGCTAAAGGGATTATTAGATATAAGGGATAGTGAAGAAATAGGTATCCCTCACTATCAATCGGCTTTAGATAATTTAGCAAAAGCTATTGTGGAGAAAGTTAATAATCAACATAGGTTAGGTGCTGGTTTAGATGGTGTATGGGGAAGAGATTTCTTTGACCCTTTAGGGATAACCGCATTAAGTATGGATTTAAGTTCAGCTATTTTAGACCCTGTTGAGGGTTTAAGAAGAGTAGCAGCTGCTGGTGTTTACGATACCGATGGAGATACTGTTCCTGATACTGCAGGAGGTAGTGGTGATGGTTCCAATGCTTTAGCTATTGCCCAATTACATAATGACCGCACAGCTATTGGTTCACAGACATTTAGTGAGTACTATGATTCTTTTATTTCCTATCTGGGTATGTGTTCGCGGACAGAGACTCATAATGTAGAGAACGAAGAGTTTCTTTTTAATCAGTTGGCTAATTTTAAAGATGCTGTTTTTGGGGTTTCCTTAGATGAGGAGGCGGCAAAACTTATAGAATATCAGAATAGTTTTAATGCTTCCGCTCAGCTAATAACGATTATGAACGATATGTATCAAACATTGATTGATATGCTTAAGTAACCTTTATTACACCCGGCGGGTGTAAAAGGAGAGGGGGGATATGAGGATAACAGAGCAGGGGATATTACGAACATCCTTAGTGCATATACAGAGGCATTTTGAGAAGTTAGCACATAATCAGGAGATGCTTGCTTCTGGTATAAGGGTTAAAAACCCTTCTGATGACCCTATTGCTACCCAGAGGATTCTAAGGTGGAGAAAGGTTAAGGAGAGCATTGTCCAGTACCAGAGGAATATAAGCACAGTAGAGATATGGATGAACACCACAGAGTCAATTATTGCCTCTGTGCAGGATATTGTTCAGAGGGTTTATGAGCTTGCCTTAACCGCAGGTAATGAGCTTTTACCCCAGGAGATAAGAGCTGGCTTATCGGAAGAGGTGGAAGCTCTTTTAAAAGAGATAGTAACTTTAAGTAATAGTGCTGTGGATAACAATTATATTTTTGCTGGACATATTACTAATACAAAGCCTTTTACTGCCAATTATACAGGAGGTTTAATTACCAGTGTTGATTACAATGGTGATGGTGGCCAGCGTGTGGTGGAGATAGGTGAGGGTAATACGATTACGGTTAATGTCTTAGGTAGTAACGATATAGATAACGATGGGGTAGCTGATTTTGACTATCCTGCTATATTTAGGGACGCTAACTTAGGTGTAGATATATTTGATACCCTTATAAATCTGCGTAACGATTTAACCTCAGGTAATGTAAATAATATCAATAGCTTACGTATACCAGAATTAGAAGATATACTGGATAATTTAGCCGTAAGACGTTCTGTGGTAGGTTTAAACTTAGATGCCATAACTTTAGCTAAAGATATTCTCTCCAAAGAGGAGATAGATGTTTCCGAAGACATCGATAGTAATGAGAAAGCAGATTTAGCTAAAGTTATCTCTGATATAAATTATGAACAAACTATATATCAGGCGAGTTTGGTCTCTACCAGTAAATTAATGCAAGGAACATTGTTTGATTTTATAAAATAACGAAGATAGATTCTAAGTTGAGTGACAAAAATAACCAATGGTATAATTTGTTTGTGTATTAGGGAGGAGAAATGGAGGCAGTAAAGAGTAGTAGTTATGAAGTATTGGATTTAAAGCCGGAGAACATTTTTACTTTTCCCGAAGGTATACCGGGATTTGAGAAAGTTAAACGGTTCGTTATTCTAACTCATCCCCAAGAGACTCCTTTCGCTAGATTGACTGCTTTAGATTACGACCTATGTTTTTTTGTAGTTATTCCCTGGGTAATATGTCCTGATTATAAACCTGATATTGATGAGGAGGATTTAAAAAAGATTGATTCTCCTTCTAACGAAGAGATACTTATCCTCTCTATTGTGAATATACCTTATGACCCTAAAGAGTCAACGATGAATTTAGTTGCTCCCTTAATTATTAATACAAAAAAGGGATTAGGTAGACAAGTGATTATAAATAATTTTAAAGAGTACACTCCTAAGTTTAAACTTTGGCAAGAAGAGTAAGAGCACATTTACTAATCAATCATTAAAACAGAACTTTGTTCTTTTAGCCTTTTAATAGGCAGGCATTAAAAGAGGATTAAAGTTTTCTCTCAATTTACCGATAATTATAATAGAAAACCCAAGGAGGGGGTATGCTTGTGTTAACACGGAGGTTAGATGAATCTATAATAATAGGTGATAATATTGAAATTAAGGTATTAGAAGTTAGTGGCGAGCAGGTGCGTTTAGGTATAATTGCTCCTAAAGATGTTAGTATTTATAGAAAAGAGCTCTATGAGAAAATAAAGGAAGTAAATATTGCTTCTGGTAAGACGAAAGAAGAAAGATTAGTTCTTCCTCTCAAATTTAAAGAAAGGAGGTGAGGAATAAATTATTAACTCTTAGAGAGGAAGATAAACAAGGATGTTATTTAATACAGGGAGGTGAAAGATGCCAATCTATACGCTTACCAATATTCCTTCAATGCGTGCTCAGAGGTATCTGGGTATTGCCCAGAGAGTCTTAAATATCACCTTAGAAAGATTATCCTCAGGTAAAAGAATTAATCGTGCTCAGGATGATGCTGCTGGGTTGCTTTTAGTTACAAGATTTACCAAGAGTATTCAAGCCTGGGAGACAGGAGGTAATAACCTACGTATGGGTTTAGACCTTCTCTCTACCGCGGATAGTTTTACCAGTATAATATTAGAGGATTTACACAGATTAAATGAGTTAGCTAACCAAGCCAACAATGGTTTGCTTTCTGATGATGAAAGGGAACTCCTCAATATGGAGTTTAGAGAGATTGTTCCTGAAATTCAACGTTTGGCACTAAATACAAGATTTTTAGGTAAGACACTTCTTACAGGTAGTCTAGCAGTAAATGTGCAAGCCGGTGAGGGAGCAAGTAATGTAGTTAGTGTGGTAATAAGATGGATGAGTGGTGGTGCAGGAAGTGGTGGTTTAACCATAGGTGGTAATGGTTTAAATATTAGTGCCCTAAGTATTGGCACAGCATCCGAGGCTTTAAGTACTCTCCAGAGTTTATCTCTGTATGCTTTCCCAAGAATCACAAATTTTATGGCTAATATTGGTGCTCAGGCAGCAGCATTTACTAAGAGTGTGGATGCAACTGATGCTTTGGTAGAGAACTTAATCTCTTCAAGAGGAAGGATTGAGAATGCTGATTTGGCAAAAGAAACTACCAATTTGACTAATTATCAGATTGTTGTGCAATCAGGTATCTCTGCCTTAGTGCAGGCTAATGCTGCCCAAACTTTAGCCTTAGCCCTTTTAGGTGGAGGAGCATAATTTTATTTACGCCAGGAGATTAATCCTGGCGTAAGTTTTATTAATAGGTTTTTAAATTTTTAAGTTATGGATAAAGAAGTAAGAGGATTAGAAGAGATTAATTTTGAAAAGATAAAGGAGAGATTCTTTTATCTTAATAATTTAAAGTTTAAAAGAATTGGCAATAGTAATGTGAGTGTCCATAAATTAAGAGATGCATCTCAAAGGATAAAAGATAAATTTGAATTTAAAGAAACTAAAGATTTAGATAAAGATGTTCTTAAGAGAGTAGAGGAGATGGTAGAGAAGATAAAGGAGAGCTCTTTATTTATTCGTTTTGCTGAGGATGAAGGAGCAGTAAGGGCACATATCTTTCATAGAATTACTAAACAACTTCTTGTAGTTATCCCTTATATAGGGAGAAAAGAAGAAGATAACCTTTATTTAGGCAAGTTTAATAATCGTATCTTATCTTATTACGATAGTGTATTTAAGGGCTTAAATGTAGATAGAGAGGTATGATAGAGGGTATCACTAAAACGAGTATTGATGTTAATCTCATTGTTTCCCAGTTAGTTACGAGGGCATCTCAACCTTTAGAAAGGTTAGAAGCACGCAGAGATGTTTTTCAAGAACAATTAAATTCACTCCAACTTATTCACAGCAAGCTGAGTAATCTAAAAAGCATAGTTTATTCCCTTAGGAAGACAGGTTCAAGTAGTATATTTGGTAGAAAAGAGGCAGTCTCTAATAATGAAAGTGTTCTAACCGCTAATGTTTCTGGTATAGCATTAAAAGGTGTTTATGATATAACTGTCAATAGTTTGGCTACCCAGCATAAGGTAGCAAGTGGACAATTTATAAGTACAGGCTTAGATATTGTTACCAATGAAGGTACAGGAACAAAGACATTTAAAATTACCATAAATGGTGTGGATACTGAGATAGATGTAGATATAAACGCAGGCGATGATAATGCTACTATTTTAAATAATATAGCGAATGCTATAAATTATTCTGGAGTAGAAGCAAAAGCAATTGTGGTTAATGAAACCCCAGATACCGCAAGATTAGTTATTACTTCTACTAATAAGGGTTCAGCTAACCAGATGAGTTTCTCGGATGTAGTTGGCACATTACTAAACACTATAGGAGTTATAGATATTGGTAATAATATCCGGTATGAGCTCGTTTCTGCCCAGGATGCTAACTTTACTATTGATACATTGAACTTTATTCGTCAGGACAATGTAATTAGTGATGCTATCCCAGGAGTTACTTTAAATATCTTATCTGTGGGTAACTCTACTTTAACTATTCGCGAGGATACCAGGGGTGTAATTTCCGCTCTTGAGGATTTTGTCAACACTTACAATGAGTTAATAAGTGAGATTAAAAGTCAAACTGCCTACAATGTAGAAACAAAAGAAGCCTCTCCTTTAAATACCAATACTTTAATTAAGAGTATTCCTTATGAATTGAGGAGTTTAGCTACAGGATTAGTGAGTGGTCAGCCTGAGGAGATAAATTCTCTTTTTAGGATTGGGATAGAGGTAGATAAAGAGGGAGTAATGTCCATAGCTGATAGAGGAAGATTAGAGGCAGTTTTGGAAAGCAATCCGCAAAGTGTAGCTACTCTGTTTAATAATCCTTCCTTTGGTATAGCCTGGCGAATCTACAATTACTTGGATAATATCTTAGGTTATAGTGGTAAAGTAACCAATAGTATAAATAATGTAAATAATCGTATTGAGAAGATAAACGAAGATATTGAGCAGTTTGAAGC
Organism: Candidatus Omnitrophota bacterium; assembly: GCA_023819315.1. GTDB lineage: Bacteria > Omnitrophota > Gorgyraeia > Duberdicusellales > 4484-171 > JAMWBQ01. Next base: position 426 of record JAMWBQ010000058.1, on the reverse strand, counting down.
TTATTTGGATAGTTTAGAAGCAAAATTACTTGTGCAATGGTCAAAAGTAGAGTCCCTTATCTCCAACAACGATTCTTTAAGCTTATTTATGGCACAGAAACTTTTACCTTCCTATTATAATAGAGGTTCTTATTAAAAAATATTTTTTTGTGTTAAAATGTTAGGTTATGTTTGGTATGAGAAATTAATCCCCATTACACCCGCCGGGTGTAATACACCCGGCGGGTGTAAAATTGTGTAAAATTAGCAGAAATGGTTCCCCTACTAAAATTTAATGTTTTTGCCTGGTAAAAATTTAACATATTGACTTAGTAATAACATATTTTTTGTGTTAAAATGTTAGGTTATGTTTGGTTGAGAGAAGTATCAGGGATAAAAAAACAAATGATAAGAATAAACGTTAATGGCAAGCATTTGTAATGCATA
>JAMWBQ010000057.1 GCA_023819315.1 Candidatus Omnitrophota bacterium | reverse complement strand
TTCGGCTAATTCCCATTCTTTTTTTGCTGATTCTGTGCGGAACCGTTGTGAATCAATTCTTAATTCCATCTCTTCTATTTTTTCCTTTAGGATTGCTCCTTTATCATAGAGAGCTTTCTTTACCTGGAATTCTTTCTCCATAGAAAGAAGTAGACTGTTCTCAGACTCGTATTTATTTTTGGCATAATCCCTTCTTAAAATAAATTCAGTTTCTTCTAATTCAGCAAGCAAATCCCCTTCTTTTACTTGGTTACCTTCTTTAAAATATATTTTCTTGACAACTCCTCTCTCGGAAAACTTAAGATTCACTGTTTCTAAAGGAGTGATTGTCCCTAATATAGGAATAGTATCCTTAAAGAGAGGTATGCGTTTTAGTTTGTAAACCATTACAGGAATCTCTTCTAAGAATTTTTTTTTAATCTCTTCTAATGAATCTTTTTTTTCCTGGGGAAATACTGATGTAAATATGAAGAAAATACTCAGAAGAGAACATAATACATAATTAAAATTATTTAAATTCATAATTTTCCTCCCAGGTTTAATTTGATATTCTTTCAATAGTAATACACCTATAGTTCTTTTACAATATTAATATTAAATCCTGTAGCTTTATCCAGTGTTATTAAACCAAGATACATATCCAATTTTGCTCGTAATAGGGAAACAGTTGTTTCAATACTCCTTAATTCTATTTCCATAACATCGGATATAGTCATCTCATCAGCTCTTAATAATTCCTTTTTTAGTTCTAACTCTTTAGAGTATGTTTCCAGTTCTTTCTTTATACTTGTTATTCTTTTCTGTGCCTCGGTATAAGTAAAATAACCATCTTGTACCTCCCAAGCAATATCTTTTTTAAGTTTAATAAGTTCATCTTCCGCTTGTTTTAAGGCTATTTTACTTTCCTGAGTTTCGGTGTAGTATCTAAATTTATCTAAGAGGTTCATTTTTAAAGAAAGAGTATCTGCTTCGGTTTTAGTAGAAACTTCAGCTATTTCCGTAGGTACTGTTTTTTCTTTGGTAAGGGAGGTTTCAAATGAACTGCCTCCAAATAACCATATTACTCTACCAACAATATTCCAGTTATTAGCTAATTCTAAATTCTGGTAACCATAAGCTTCCCCACTTCTACCCCAGAAGCTTTCTAAAAGTAATTTTGGTCTATTCTCAACTTTTGTTATACGATAGGCAAGTTCTGAAGCTTTAAGAGTTTTTTCCCATAAAGCTATTTCAGGTCTTAATCTTATTCCCATATTTATGTATACAGAGATAGAGTTTTCTAATGGTATATTTTCTTTGAAATCAATAAATGTTATTTGGGGAATTTTTTCGTCAGGGTTAATACCCAATACCTTTTTAAGGTTAGCGATACTTAAGTTGTATCTACTTTGTTGAGCAGCAAGGTATGCTTCCAATTTATGGGTTAGGTTCTGAATTTTAAGATATTCTATTTGAGTAATCAATTTTGCTTCTTGTAGAGTATTGCCCATAGTTAAATAGTCTTTAAACTTATTATATGCATCTTCTAATACAGAAAGAGTATTGTGTTCGTTAAGAAAGATATAGTAGCTTTTTAAGAGCTCAAAGATGAGTTCATTTCTAACTTTCTCATAATTGTTTTTAGCAACTTCTACATTTAATCTTTCTCTTTTTAGAGATAACCCGCGTTGTCCACTATCGTAGAGAATATGTTGAGCTTTTGCTCCATAGGATTTACTCTTATAGGTATCAGTTATAGTTTCTCCTGTAGTGGAATTATATTCAATACCTAAGGCAGGGAAAAGATTTCTCATAGCTTCTTTTACTTTCATCATGGATAATTTTAATTGACTTTCCGCTATCTTTAATGGTTGATAATTATTTTTTGCAATCTGATAAAGTTTATTTATTTCCTCTTTATCTTTTAGAAAAGTAAGAGAAGTGAACTTCTCTTCTAAAGATAGTTCGTCTAATTTTTCTTTATTGTATTTCTCCTCTTTTTCTATGGATTTAGTTAAAGCTAACTCTTCTTTAAATGAAGGGATTTTTTCTATTTTGAAGTTGAGAGGCAGAGTTATTTCTATTGTCTTGTCGGTTACATGGGGAGGGTAGGGAAATGGTTGGGCTATATCCAGAGTGAGGAGAGCAGCTTTATCCAATATAGGATAACCGCTTGATTTTATTATTTGAGGGTTTATTACTTTCCCTTCATAATCTATGTTAAATTTTATATCTACAGTTCCTTCATATCCCTTTTCTTTTGCTTCCTGGGGATAGAGAAGATAAAAATTGAGTATATTAGAGATGCTTTCAATATATTCATTATATTCTTGAGGATTAATCTTTTTAGGTTCGGATTTGGTTTTAGTTGATAATATAGGGTGGTCAGAGTTTTTTGGTGATATTGATATGGTTTCTTCTTGGTGTATATTGGTTTTATAGTGCATGGTAATAATCATTTCTGTTTCTTTCAGGGGTGTAGGAAGGGGGGGAAAAGGTGAGGAGTTATTAATTGTCCATTGAGCAACATTATCTAATAACTGAAAACCCGAGGAGGTAATAATGTGCATTTCTCTTATTTCACCGGCACTATTTAAAACAGTTCGTACCTTAACAATCCCTTCAATTTTATCTACTTCTGCTTCTTGAGGGTAAAAAAAGAAGAAATCTATCTTTTTTCTAATATACTCAAGATATTCTTGAGGTATAGACAAGGAAGAGGAAATTTCTACTTTACTGTAACTTAAAAAAGGATAAATAAGAGCGGTTATTATAAAGAAAAGAAATAAAGATAATTTTCTTTTTATCATACAATATATTTTGACTAAATTATATAATATTTATTTATTTTTGTCAAGTTTTTTGTATTATTTTTTATTGATACGGTTGATACGGTTATTGGTTCTATTTCCCCTCTTACCTTCTTTACACCCGCCGGGTGGAACCCATTACACCCGCCGGGTGTAATGGGTAGGATGGTAGGGGTAATAGGGGGGAGGGTAGAGGTAATGAGAAGATAATGAGGGAGATATAAAAAATAGTGGCGGGGTTGAATATAGGATTTAAATTATGGTATATTTATATAAAGCCACGGATGAAAAAAGAAGATAATATAAAAATATGTAAAATTTGTCAAAAGGAATTTGTCCCTGATAAGTTCCATCCTAACCAACAGGTTTGCTTAAATCCTTTATGTCAACATAAAAGAGAACTTCTAAACCAAAAAAAATGGCGGGAAGCTAATCCCGATTATTTTAAATATAAAGAAAAAAAGTCTTTGTGGGAACAGAAAAGAGCAAAATATTTAGAGTTATGGAGAAAAACACATAAGAATTATTTCAAACTTATTAGACAAAAAAAGAGAGCAAACAAAAGTTAGTTTTTTCTCTTGAAATTACCCCAAAAAGTGTGTTATATTTATTTACTAATTAAAATTAGGTTAATTATTTAATAAGTGCGATAAAGCCAAACTCAAGAGTAATCTTGAGGGCGGAAAGCCACGGGTCCTTGAAAATACGAATAGCGTATAAAGACTAATGCACAATTTTGGTGTGTATTAATTTATGCCATTCGTAGTTTAAGGATAAAATTTAAAGGATAGCCGGGTTGCCGAAGCTTAGGTAATTCGGCTATTTTTTATTTATAATAATATATATATATATAATTAAATAAAATGATTGGTTGGCGAGATAGAATTTGGGTAAAAAGTTTAGCATGCTTAATGATAAGTATATTTTGCTTTTCTGAGTTAGTATGGACAAGAAAATTAGATTTTACCAGTTTAGTGCTTTCCAATTTCATTTTCTTTAGAAATATTCCTCAGTATATTTATCAACCTTCCAAAGATAAAGGAAGAGATACTTTATGGCGAAAAGTTAATTCTATTATTCTTCCTGATGCAAGCGCTGAGGTTTATTCTGCTCCTTATTATACTAATTCTATCAACAAGATACCTTATTCAGGAAGCAATTGGGCACTTCCTCCTAAATTCACAGATGAGCGAGATAATTTAAATTTAAAGAAACCTTCTGATACGGTTTCCCAAAATCAACCTCATTTTACCTATAATAGTGTACAAGCTAACAATATATCTGATATGGTTGTGTTGATACAGTTAGTGTTAACAATAGTGTTCTCTAAAATTATTCCTAATATTCCTGATGATGAAGTAATAAAAGCGAAAGATGTAGATGATGATATTGATGCTGATGATACAGATACAGAGATAGAGAATGTTGAGAGGGTATCAATTAATACACAAGTAGTTAGTGAGAATGTTCCCCAGAATAATAATCTTAATGTTAAAAATAACTGTATCAAAGAGAACATAACTTTAGATGATATTCAGAAAGATATTAATAGTCAAGAAAAGAATTTCGTCCCAGATAATCATCCCGTTAATCCTTCTTTGAATTCAGTTGCTCCAGGAGTTAATAATCCAACAATTAATTCTACCGAGATAAATAGCCAATTAGTAGATTTAATAGGAGTGTTATCTTCTATATTAGCTTTTAATATAAAAAATATTTCAAAAAATACAGATAAAATAGAAATTAATCCAGATATTAACAATATAAAATTAGGTAATACAGAAGATATTTTTGATATTGATATAGATATAGAATACTTTTTCAATTATTCTTTTTCCTCTTCTCTTATTCAAAGAAACAAAGAAGAGGGTATAGAAGATATAGTATCTAATATACTTCCCGCGAATTATACTGTAGGACCACCTAATCAAGAAGAAGCAATCTTTAAAATTTTGGAAGCAGTGGATAATTTATTTACCGAATTGCTTACCTACACATTACCTTCTACTTTAACTTTTAACTGTGCTACTAAAGTCCTTTCTCAATTACTTCCTCATATACCATCTACTGTATTAGCGTATGAGCTTTCTTTTTTCACTGATGAGAATGGCAATACATCTATTTTGGGTATTAAGAAAGTAGCAGAAAAATACGGGCTATCTCTTTATGGCGTAAAATTTGATTGGAAAAAACTAAAAGATAGCCTTAAAAATATCAATGATATTGTTATCGTCCATTTAAATATGGGTAATAATTTAGGACACTATGTAATAGTTACTGATATAACTGATGATACGGTTACTTATGTAGATAACAATGAGAAGATAACAGTATCAAAAGAAGAATTTTTAAGACTTTGGACAGGATACGCTTTAGTTACTAAGAAACCTAATGAAGATAAAGATCTTCTTTCTGAGGAGGAAATGGCAAATATAAAAGGAGCAGGAACTACTATTAAATATCCTTGGGCGGCGAGTTTAGGGATCACTGATGAGATGGTAGAAGCTTATTATGCCTATTATAAAGATATTTTATGGCCGGGAGGGTCAGCATTTTTTGATGAAAGCAAAGGAGAGTATAGTTTACCTGCTGATTTCTGGGAAGTTATGGAGAAGGTAAAGAGCAATAAAGAATTATCTGATAAGAGAAGTTCAAATAATTATTCAGATAATAATTCTAAAGATTTAGGATTAAGAGATATAAACCTTACAAAACAACTATTGGATAATATAGGAAATTTAGCTATAAAGTTAGGTTGGAAATTTTACTATAAAGATTCCTTGATAGAAAAGATTCCTACAGGATTTACTAACATTATCAGTATTATAGAGAATAATTTTAGTTTTAGAGAGCCTAATAATAGTAATTCAATGAAAAAGATTGATGAGCTTGCTATTGTTATTGATATAATGAGAAGATTAGTAGAAAAAGAAGCAATAGGAATAAAAAGTAGTAGTGACTTAGCTCTTCCCTCATTAGAGAGGATAGTTATAAATAATAGCATAGTTTTAAAAGTAATAGGGAGGATATTAGAAGATATTTATAAAGAGGTTAGTTTACCTAAAGAAGTGAGAGAAAAAGCCAAGGAGATCTATCAACTCAAAATTAAACCTATTGAAGAAATAAACGTGTTATTAGATGAGGGATTAAAAGGTAATCAAGAGGCGATAATGAAATTGAAGGAGATAGTATTTGATAAAAATAATGATAAAACCCTGCGTAAACAAGCATTATGGGCAATAATTAGAATAGCAGAAGAGAAAAATGATTTACGAGCAATAGAATCTATAAAAGAGATAGGATTAGAAATAACCAAGGAACTATTAGAAGAGAACAATCTGAGAGGTAGGGGTTATTTCTCTTCTAGTTATAGAAAGATTGTGAATATAGAGAATTTAGATGAAGTTATAAGTTATATGCGTGAACACAAATGGGAAAAATTATCTAAGAATGTTAATCATAGGAATATTAATAGTGTTTATCTAAATGGAATTATAATAAAGATAATAGAATTGATAAAATTAAGAGGAGTAAGAGGGTATATAAGATTAGATAGTATGTTTTTAAGAGGTTACAATCTTGATAAGAGGGATGGGGATCCGCCTAAAAATGAAAGGAATTTAAGGAGAGAAGAAAAGGTAATTATTTCTGATGATAACCAAATAAGTATTAATTATAATAATGAAGAAGCTAAGTTTAGTAAAATCAACGAATCCTTACAAGGGCATCAAGGTCAAGCACCGCCACAAGAAATAATAGTTAACTGTGCTGCCAATGCTTTAGCCAACCTCCTTAACCTTCAAGGAATTAAAGTTAGTCCTACTGAAATAGCTCAAAAATTAAATGAAAAAGGTTTTATAGATAATAAAGGTTATACCTCTCTATCCGGAATCCAGAAAATAGCGAAGGAATATGGGTTAGATTTAAAAGCTATGAAAGAGTTAACTTTATTTCAGGTTGCCCAAGGCGATATAATTCATTTTAATATTGGTGGAGGGCACTTTGTAACTATAGAGAGAATTGATGAAAAAACCGTATCATTTTGGGATAATGGCAGGCTTAAGACCGTATCAAGTGAAGAATTCAGCTCTTTAATGACAGGATATGGGTTGGTTTTAAGTGCTGAATCTACCCAAGTTCTTGGTGAAAAAGAAGCAGGAAAGATAAATGGTGCTGAAACCGAGATCAACCCAGATATTTCCCTATTACAGTCTCAAAAAGATTCCTTGATTAGGACTAAAGCCAACTACCAATGGCATCTTGATTACTGGAAAAAGGAGCTCTCAAGAACTAATGCTCAAACAATTCAAACATATATAGATTTTATAAATTCTCAAATTCAACACTACAATAAACTTATCTCTGAGATTGATAAACAGATTCAAGAAATTGATGAAAAGATAGCAAAGTTAAGTGCTTCTAATCCCGTGATTAATAATGGGAATAATAATTCACCAGAAAATCCTTCTTCGGGAGGAGATAAACCAAATACTCCTTCGGCTCCTACATCACCAACTTCTGTCCCTAATAATAGTAATAGTGGGCAATCACCGACTACAACTTCTCAGCCGAATAATCCATCTTCTCCTGTTATTTCTGCGCCTGATAATTTAGATGTGAATCAAAAAGAAGTTAAGAATGTGAATATTGGCGTATCGGGGTTTGCCAGTAATGTAAATATTAGGGTAATCGGTCCGAGTTGGGTAGAATTTGATAATACTACTGGGGTTTTAACTGTAGACCCTGGTTTAGTTGCGCCGGGTAAATATTCTGTAACTATTACTGCCTCAGATGGGAATTCTACAGTTAGCAAGACAATATCTATAACGGTAAACGCATCTACTGATTCACAATCATCAAATCCAACCAATCCTTCTCAGCCGAATAATCCATCTTCTCCTGTTATTTCTGCGCCTGATAATTTAGAAAAGCAAAAAAAGATTGAGGAGTTACAAAATACTTATCCCTTTTTAAGCTTACAAGAAATTAACAATTATTTAGAGAAAAACACCCCTATAGAAAATATTGCCAAGGCAAATGAGGAAGCAAAAAATAAATTATTGCAAAAGTATCCATTTCTTACAGGAGAACAATTGGAGAAATGCGTGAGGGGGGGAGTAGATTTAGCTTTAGCTAATGAAAAAGCAAAGGAAGCGTATTTATCAAGTTTAATTGATAATCTTAAGAAAAAGTATGCTAATATTTTAAATAATAATGCTGTGAATGAATGGTTTAATAATGCTTTAAATAATATTGATAAGTCTTCCCCAAAAAAGATTGATGAAGCCATAGCAAATATCGACGCACAGCTTGCGAAGTATAATTATATTTATTTCAATATAAAAAATTTTCTAGATAATTACCCTCACTACAAGAGCCTTTTGCCTGCTCAGGATGTGATATTCGATTATATGTTAAAGAACAACAAGAATTCCTTGGATCATGAGACCATTGGTGAATTGATTATCCAAAAGCTTTTCCAAGATGACCCTGAATTTTTGAATACCTACAATAAATATTTGGAGTTATATAAGAAATATAAACAAATTCTTGATTCTCTCCAGTCCCAAATGGGGAACAGTTATCCTAGTTATTCCCTTCCTTCACCAATATCTCTCATTCCCGATACAGGTGATCCTAACTGGAAAGAAAACATTAAGGCTAAAATTACCTCAGCAATAAGTGCGTTTGAAAACGCACTGAATGAGTTAATTCAAAAATACGATATAAGATATGACCCCGTCCAAAATATTTGGGTGCCTTATAACCTTCCTCATAATCCCGACCCACCTTATACCAGTGCAGAGATTGAGAAGTTTAGAAATAATTCAACCATATTGGATGAGATTTTAAGAGATTTAGGGTTAAGTAATTATTACAATAATAGTGAATTAGATAAATTAAGAAATGAAATTAATAATAATAGATTGAGTAATGAAGAATTGGATGCTAAGTGTAAGGAGTTCAATGAGAAATTTGCTAAATTTTTAAACGATTGGGGTATTGTTAAAGACCAGAAAACAGGCAAATGGAAAGCAACAAAAGTATCCTTAGAAGATGTAGCTAAACTAATTGATCCACAAAAGTATCCCGAGATTAGTAAATATTTAAATAATAAACGTTCATTATGGTTAAAAGTATTGAGCGATTTAGGTTTAAATGAAAAAACCAAGCCTGATGATAATAATAAGAGTAAGCCGGAAGAATTCGAAGGTAGTTTAGATGATTTAGAGAAGCTATGCAAGGAATTTAACAAGGCGGTAGATGATTTTATAAACAAATACACAGAGATAAAGGATGGCAAGTATGTATTTAAGGAGGGAGTGAAGGTAATAGATAGAGATGAGATTTTAAAGAATTTAGATAAGGGTAAGTATCCTAATATATACAAGTATCTTAATGAGAGTTCGAAGATATGGGAGAAGGTGATAAAGGATTTAGGGTTAGATGGGGGTAGTAAGCCTGGGAATAACGAAAATCCCAAGGATAAGGTTTATAAGAACTTAGATGAGTTAGAGGAGGCGTGCAAGAGATTCAATGAAGATTTAGATAAATTTGTTAAGGAATATTTGGAGAAGGATAGTTCAGGTAAGTATGTAATAAAGAAAGGGGTGAATGTATTAAAGGTAGATATAATTTTAAAGCAATTAGACAAGAGTAAGTATCCTGAGCTAACCAAGTATTTAACGACCAATCGTGCCTTATGGGAGAAGATAATAGATGATTTAGGTTTAAATGATAACTCTGGTGGTAATGGTAAGACTCCTGAAGAATTCACGGGCAGTTTAGATGATTTAGAGAAGCTATGTAGAGAATTCAATGAGAAACTTAATGAATTTATTAACAAATATCTTGAGTACGACTCTGCTAACAATAAATGGAAGGAGAAACCAGGGGTAAATATTAGAGGTGGTAGTAGCGGTTCAGGTTTTATAGTTTATCATACCTATAGTCCTTCTGGTAATCCTCTTTCATATACCCAATATGGAGGAGGTGGTTCTTCAGAGGCTGGTACAGCATTAAATAAACTTAGCGAGCTTTTTTCAAAAATAGAATCTGGGTTAATAAAATTATATCCTGATAGTTTTCCTTATAAGGTAGCGTTAAATAACTTAATGGAAGAACACTCCCATATAGAGGGTGGTTTAAGCAATATTTATTCAAAGACAAGCGAAGCGATAAAGAATATCACTATTTTAGAGCAGAAGATAGAGAGTGGGTTAATAAAATTATATCCTGATAGTTTCCCTTATAAGGTAGCGTTAGATAATTTAATGAAAGAGCACTCAGCGATAGAGAATGGTCTAAATGGTATCTACTCCCCTTACGTGGAAATAAATAATCTTATGGCAAAGATTGAATCAGGTATAAATAAATTTAACCCCTTAGAAGCGCCTTTAAGAGAGTTAACAAGTTTAAGAAATGAGATTAATAATGAATTAAATCATCGTCAGTATGAGTATGAATATGCTCGTGCTTCTGCTTGGCAAGATTTATTTGATAGGATAAATAAAATTAACCAAATAACTAATGAAATTGAGATGTTAACTAACTCTCTTATTGTGCAAGCGAAGATTTCTAATCCCAATGGTGATGAGCCACCATCTCCAGGAACAATCAGTAACGACCAATACGGTAACGCGTGGATATGGCAGAGTCCTTTAGATATTAATACTAATCCTAATACTAATACTAATACTAATACTAATCCTAATACTAATCCTAATACTAATACT
>JAMWBQ010000056.1 GCA_023819315.1 Candidatus Omnitrophota bacterium | reverse complement strand
GCAAGCGCTGCTCCTGATCGAGCACGACAACATTGGGCTCATGTAATTCTGCTTTTAGCGCATCAAGCTGTTGCGGCGACTCTGACTTTTGGCACGCACCTACTTCCCTAATGTGTATGATATCTACGAACATGACTTGTCCTTAACCATTGCATCCATTTGCTTAATTCTTCACCTATCTGGGGCATTAAAACTATATGAAAACGATTCTACATTAAACAGTATGCAAAATTTTTTACAGGATGTCGTTCTTTGCCCTCTTTCATTAGATTAATAAATTCTTCATAATCTTATCCTTATGAAAAATTTCCTGGCAAGCATTTCCTCGGTTAAGAAGATGATAAACAAAACTAGCCATTAAACCTCTTGCTATTCTTGGCATTTTAACTATACGATATCAAAAAAGTAGCCTGTCCCCTTTTTTCTTTCACTATAATCTATATAAACGCAATCCACAACTTCTAATCCCTGAGGTAGTTGAGAAATTAGTTTATCTTTTAATAATTCCTCATCCACTCTATCAATAAAATAGAAAATAACTTTTTCTTCTCCTTCACATCCTAACTTCAAAGCTCTTGAAAAACTCATCTTTGGCCGAGAATTAAATCCTTGGGTAAAATACAAAGGTAATTTTGCTCTCCGTAAAGCACGTTCAAAAATCTTCATAAGGTCTAACTGAGAAAAATATATCATCTCATCTTTCTTGTAAACGGTTACTGCTACCTTAAATATTCTTTTCTCCATCACTCTCTATAGATATATAAGACCAGCTGAAATTATCTCTACTATTTTCCAGATACATATACTTATCTACATTCTCCTCAACAAAAGCTCTTTCCCAAATTCTATAATTGAATTTTTCAGGATAAGAATCAAAGTATGCTCCCAGATTAAATGCTCGCAAAAGCACTTTACATAAATTTCTATCTGCTCGCGAAATTATTGCCTCTAAGATACTTCTCTTAGGATTGGAAAAAGTTACCCTTATACCGTATTTAGGCAAGTTTTCTAAAATTAACTTCCTCTTCCTCTCTATCTCTTCTTCCTTATCAATGGGCATATTTTGGAAATGGGAAAATGGCTTTGGTATGAATGTATTTATGCTTAAATTTATCCTCAGTTTTGATTCCTTTCTAATTTCATTTACAAATCTACCGATAGCAACCAAATCTTCATCTTCCTCATAAGGTAAACCGAACATAAAGTAAAGTTTTATATGCCGTAAATTTAAACTTCTTAGAATCTTTGCTGTTTCCCATAATTTTTTCATATCAATATTTTTATTTATTCTCTCTCGTAATCGGGAAGTAGCTGACTCTATAGCAAAGGTAGCAGAAACCTTCTTTATTTTGGTAAGATAGCGATAAAGATTATCCACAATATCCTCTATCCTCAAAGAAGGCAAAGAAATCCCTATCTTATCTTTACCAAAACACTCGCTAACCTTCTCGATTAACTCTTTTATATTAGAGTAATTTGAGGCAGAAAGAGCTAAGAGAGAGAAATTCTCATATCCACTACTATCATAGGTTCTCTTTATTATATCAATTATGCAATCTACACTCCTCTGCCGATAAGGAAAATAGAGACGATTTGCCTGACAAAAAAAACATCTGTTAGGACAACCTCTGGCTATCTCTACCTGAACACGGTCATGAACAATCTCTGTATGAGGAGTAAGCCAATTGATGGGAACATAAACTTTATCCATATCTTTTACATAGACTCTTTTTATGGGTAATTTTGCATACCTATATCTTTTCTCAAAAATATACTTATTACCTTTTAAATAAAAATCATAAAACTTTGGCACATAGAATCCTTCATACTCAGCTAACACTTTCAATCTTTCCTCTTTATCTTTATACCTTTGTAACGTATCTATAAACTTAAATGCCTTATCTTCAAATTCACCCAGAAAAAATACATCTACGAATTCTGTTAAACCTTCAGGATTAACTATTCCTCCTCCTAAAACAATTAAATCCTTTCTAAAAGCCGATTTTAATTCTACACCTCCTAAAGAGAGCATAGCTAAGAAATTAGTATAATTTAACTCGTAGTTAAAATTAAATCCTAAAACTTCAAAATCGCTTAATGGTGTCTTCGTTTCTAAAGAAAAAAGTTTTAACTTATTTCTTTTTAAAAAATCACAAAAATCTTGGTCAGGCATAAACGCTCTTTCACAAACAACATTACTAAAACTATTAAATAAAGCATAGATTATCCTTATCCCTAAATTACTCATTCCCACCTCATAGAGATCAGGATAACACAAACATATCTTTATCCTACCGTAATGGTCTTTCTTTATTACATTCCACTCGTTACCAATATATCTTTGAGGTTTTTTAAAAATTACCCAATCTACCATTGTTTAACAATATTTAGAAAAATCCCTAAAGAAATTGCTGTAATCAAAAGATGCGTTCCTCCGTAACTAAGAAAAGGCAAAGGAATTCCTACTACAGGGAACAAACCCATCGTCATACCTATATTTATAAATATTTGAAAAAATAGTAAAGAAAATATACCGATACATAAAAATTGTCCAAAGTTATCTTTAACTTCTTTCGTCTTATTTAAAATATTTTTTAAAATATTTGAGTAAATCCATAATAGAAAGAGAGAACCTATCAATCCAAACTCTTCAGCTATAACGGTGAAGATGAAATCTGTATGCCTTTCGGGAAGGAAATTAAACTGGTTCTGTGTGCCGGCAAGAAATCCCTTACCAAAAATCTTCCCCGAACCTATAGCTATCTTTGATTGAATAATCGTATACCCGGCACCTAAAGGGTCAACGTTGGGGTCTAAAAAAACTATTATCCTTCTCTTCTGGTAATCAGCAAGTTTTCCCCAAACTAAAGGTAACAAAACCAATCCTACGATCATCGTATAAATAATGTATCTTTTCTTTATATCCGAAGATAAACTCATCATAAAGAATATAAGAAAAATAAGTATAGCTGTCCCTAAATCTGGCTGTTTGAAGATTAAGATAAAACTTATACTAATCAGTAGAAGAGGCAGGAGAAGTTTTCTAAAAAATACTAATTTCCTTACCTCTAAAGATAGCATTCTTGCGCTTAAAATGATCACTGCTAATTTAGAAAATTCCGAAGGTTGGAAGTTAAATCCCCCTAAAGGGATCCATCTCTGCGCGCCCATAATTTCTCTTCCCCACAATTTAACTCCTAAAAGGAAAATAATACTCAAAATATATATATAAAAACTTAAATTAAAATAGACTCTGTAGTTTATAAAATAAAATATTACTATAACTATCCAAAACACAAATATCCAAACTATCTGCTTATAGAATTGCTCCTTACCACTAAATTCCCCCCCTTGATGTAAGCTACTATTAAGAGCGATTAAACTAATAGCGTTAAGGATAAGTATGAATAGGATAAATAACCTTATATTAAATCTCATCGATCTATCTCCTCTTGGCTAATAATACCCTGGTTTTTAGCTTCTTTTAAAAAATCATAAGCTACCTTTACTGCTTCTGAACTCGAACCAACATTCTCCAATAACACACATATACTATATTTAGGAGAAGAGGAAGGGAAAAAACCTACAAACCAACCATGAGATTTACCTTTAGTTTGAGCAGTCCCTGTTTTACCAGCAATAGATAATTTAAGACTATCTAATAAATGTGCTGTCCCACTACTCCACGATACCACTGCCTCTAAACCTTTCTTAACTTCATTGATGTGAGATAAAGAGAGGTCTAAAAATTTGGGAGGAGATAAAGAAATTTTCTCACCTTCTATTTCTTTAACTAAATGAGGTTTAACTAAGTATCCTCCATTAGCAAAAGCTGATATGGCTACCAACACCTCTAAGGGCGTTGCTTCTAAATATCCTTGCCCAATAGAAACATTCAAAGTATCCCCTTTAAACCAAGGGGATTTTATATTTGTGATTTTCCAATGCGGATCAGGAACTATGCCACTTTTCTCATAAGGAAGATTTATATCCGTGAGTGTATTTAAGCCAAACTTTTTTGCCCATTTGGCTATCTTATCAATATCCAAAATCGCACCTAAATTATAAAAATAAACATTGCAAGAATGGGCAATAGCTTCTATAAGGTTCTGCCTACCATGAGCCGATCTACACTCAAAAGAAAGATTACCTAATCTATATCTTCCTTCGCAGATAAATGTAGTGTGAGAAGTTATCTTCTTTTCCTCTAAACCAGCAATACTAAGAATGGGCTTAAAAACAGAACCTAAAGGATATCTCGCTTGTATGCCACGATTAAGCAAAATATTATCTTCGGCTTTAAGTATGGCATCCAAATCTACTCCTCGCATAATCTGATTAGGGTCATAGGAAGGTTGAGAACAGAAAACATATATTTCTCCATCCTGAGGGTTCATCATAATAATTACCCCTCTTTTATATTCTGATAACAGGTGGTAAGCAATTCTCTGTAACCTCAAATCAATAGTTAAAACTATATCTTTCCCTTTCTTGGGATGATTAGCTCCCAGAAAACCTGCTATTTTACCTAAAGCATCTACTTCCAATAGTTCTCCTCCATCTCTACCTGCTAAATAATTATTGTAGTATTTTTCTATTCCCGCTAATCCTGCACGTTGATAAGGTATATATCCATAAACATCGGAATTATTAGAAACATTAACCCCTCTTTTCACATAACCTAATACATGGGCTAACTCTTTACCAAAAAGATAATGTCGTTGAGGAATCTCGTCAATAATAACTTCCTCTCCCAACTCTTCTTTCAAAGCTAATGCCTTCTCTTTATCTATATCTATCAAAATATCCACTGGGTAGAATGGGCTCCTTAAATTCCTATTATAGTTAATTGTGATTATTTCTTCTTTAATTTTTGCTAACCGAGAGATTTTAGAAAAAATTTCCTCCTTGTTATCTTTTATTTGGTATGGCATAACCGCAATATTAAATGCTCCTCTATCGTAAGCAAGAGTTTCGTAGTTACGGTCAAAAATCGTACCTCTTATGGCTTCTTTAGATACAACCCTTATATAATTAGCTTGCGCACGATTCAAATACATATCCCCTTTGATAACTTGATAATAGAACAAACTTATAACTAAAATTATCAATCCTCCTAACGATAAATTTCTAATTAGTTTAATATCCATCCTTTTAAGTAATTAAACAATGAGAAAACAATAAAAGAGTAAATAAGGAAACTAAAATAAAATAAAAAAGATAATTCTTCGTTCCATAAACTATTTAAAACTATATAGATAATCAATCCTATAGTAGAAACTAAGTATTGAGAAAAATCTTTCCTCTTAAATTTAAAATAATTGGATAAATACCGTATGCTCAAAAATACGATAAGAAAGATAAAACAGGATAAGGGTATTTTTCTAAAAATTAGAGCATCTTTTACCAAACCTAAGATTAAACTCGTTACCACACCAAATTTAAAAGTTAGGTGAGAAGCGACAAAAATTACACCTAAGGGAATAAATTCTATATTAAAAAATGGTATGTATAAAGGTAAGATAATATCCATAAAAGGCAAGATAAACAGAAAAATTATGATTTTCTTACGATATATGTACATTATTATAAAATTATTTCACCACGAAAACGGTTGGGGAAGATAAAGTATTGGAAACTGGCTCAATGGTTATATCTAACGATAGACTATTTCTATCATAGTTAACACTTTTAACTTTACCGATTACAAAATCTATCCCTTTTTGATAAAAAGATGCTAAAACTAAATCCCCTTCTTTGATATCCTCTCTTATATCTATATAGAAAACCTTTATGGCACCACCCAATGTGCCTTTTAGCAAACCTAAGGAGTTGCCAACTTTTACTGTAGTGGTAAAATCTGGGTCATTGATAAGCATAACCTCTATATATCTGCCCCTTAATTTTAAAACTTTACCTATCAGGTAGCCATTGTAGTCAATAACAAACATATTCTCTTTTATAGATTGAAGTGTCTCTGTTTCTGCTAAAATTACTCTCCTCAAACGAGAAGGTTCTATAGCAATAACTTGGATAGGAATTAAATCTAAATTTTTTTCTCCCTTAAATTTTATTATCCTTCTAAGTTGCTCATTCTCTTCTTCCAAATATTTTAATCGATTGAGTTCTAAGGAAAGCATAATATTTTCTCTCTTCAATTTATTAAATTCTTCTAAGTATCTCTTAGAAGAAAACATAAGGTTCTTAGTAAAAGAGAGATAAAAAGAACGCACGCCCTGCCCAGAAATATAATAAATAAACACTACCAGAATGGTAAAAAATATGTAGATTAAATATTTGGACTTAATAAATTTAGAATGTAGATACAAGGGAGAGCTGTTTTAATAACTTACTTTCTTCAAGGATTTTCCCTGTCCCCATTGCTACTGCTGTTAAAGGGTCATCGGTAGTAAAACAAGCTAACCCTGTTTCTTCAGAAATCAATTTATCTAAACCTCTTAGCTGAGACCCCCCTCCACATAGAACTATTCCTCGTTCAATAAGGTCTGCGGCTAATTCAGGAGGCGTTCTTTCTAAGGTAACCTTAGCTGCTTCCACTATTTCTTTCAAAGGAATTTTTAAGGCATCCCTTATCTCCTCAGAGGTAACTTTCATAAATTTAGGTAAACCTGTAATAAGGTCTCTACCTCTTACTTCCATAGTTAATTCCTCTTCCAATGGCCAAGCTGAACCTATCTTTATCTTTATCTCCTCAGCTGTGCGTTCTCCAATCATTAAGTTATAAGTTTTTTTCATATGCTCAATTATTGCTTCATCCATCTCATCACCAGCTACCCTTATAGAACGCGCATACACTATACCTCCCAAAGATATAACTGCTATCTCCGTTGTTCCTCCCCCTATATCAATAATCATATTTCCCTGTGGATCAGCTATAGGTAAACCTACTCCAATAGCAGCAGCTATAGGCTCCTCTACCAAAATAACCTCTCTCGCTCCTGCTCTTATAGCGGAATCTTTAACCGCACGTTTCTCTACTTCCGTAATCCCTGAAGGAACACCAATAACTACTCTTGGACCAACAATAACTTTTCGCGGATGGACTTTATGTATAAAATGCCTAAGCATACTTTCCGTAACATCAAAATCAGCGATAACCCCATCTTTCATTGGTCTTATTGCTATAATACTACCCGGTGTCTTACCTAACATCTTTTTCGCTTCTTCACCCACAGCCCATACTTCTCTTGTATTCTTATGAATTGCCACTACCGATGGTTCACAAAGAACAATACCTTCTCCTTTAAGATAAACCAAAGTAGTCGCTGTCCCTAAATCTATACCAATATCGTTAGAGAACGCTCCTAAAATATTACTTAGTTTCTTAATGTATTTTTTTAAAAATACTTTCATTAAACACCTATACTTTGCTTACCTTTACTAAAAGCATAATACCAAACACAAATAACATTGTCAACAGCTACTTAAGTGCCAAATTTTACCCCTGTTAGAAACTTACCACCTATCTCTTTTTGCCAAATCACTTTTACGAATATCTCTATAGGGATGGGGTTTTCTCCGGGTAGCTCAAATTTAACTTCCAGAATTGTTCCTTCGGCGAGTTTCTTATCTAAAATAATACATAATCCACCTTCACTTATATTTTCTAATAACCCATTACCTTGAGAAGGGACTACCACTTTATAGCTTACAGGTGCAGAAATATTCTTACGGGCATATTTCCTTTTCTCTTCTCTCCTATCACTGTTTTTTGATTCGTTATTCACTAATTAAATATTTGGAATTAAAATAGTTATTTTTATATTTTATATACTATTTTAGCATTATCCAAGAAAAAAATAAAGAGACAAAATAAAAATAATGAAGAAATAAATATAAAACTTATCTTTGCTCTTATCGGTAAAACTTTTATTGAACAATGGGGATTAAAGTATACTAAAAACATATCGTTCTCATAGAGCTTATTTAAATCCAATTTCTCCTGTAAATAAGCTAACTTCCTCGTAAATGGTTTCACCCAGATGATAATTTTAGCTACCCTGTAAACAGAAAAATCCCTAAATCCCTTTACTTCACTCAAAATAGAACGAGATGTTGGTCTATTAGTAAGGGAAGAAAATACTTGCGAGGAGAAATTAAGATTGGAAACGATTATCTCATTCTCTTCGCTGAATGTTTTGATTATATTAGCTACGGGTAGGTAGTGTTGAGGGAAAAATAGAGATGCATATTCTAAGAAGTAAGTAAATTTACCACTTGATAGGTAGTGATAAGTAGAACTAAACAAATTAAATTTAGCTTTTCCCTCTTCTAAATCAATGGTTGAATGGAAAAAAAATAGATAAACCACCAGAATTAAAAAAACAAAATTTATCCATTTACTTTTTATTATTCTAACTACCTGCTCACAAAGATAGGAAGAATAAAATATCCAACCAAGCATACCTTGACTAGAAAATAACCTATAGGGATATTTAAAGAATACTATTATACTACCTAAAATTAATCCCATAAAAAATAACCTAAAAAAATCTTCTCTTTTAAAATTCAAAAAAAAGGAGATAATTCCTGACACTAAAATAAATATACTGAAATGGGAGAACATTACTTCTTTTAATATAGAAAGATTTATATAATTAAAGTATCTTATCTGATGAAAAAGTAAGAACGAAGCTAAACATAAACTAACTAAAATTACTTTTAGGGAACTTTTGCCATAATCCTTAGATAAACAAGCTATAAATATTAAAGAGATCAAGGTAATCCACGGTATAGCAGCGTGAGTATAAAAAGCTAATACAAGAAAAAGTATGGACGATACTATCTTTTTCTTTTTTAAGAAATAACCACTAAAAATGCTTAAAATTAAAGCTATAGAAGCTGGTAAATTTGCTGAAACAGAAGTATAAAAAGAGAAAAAACTGGTGGAAATGAGAAGGAAAAAAAAGGCAAACACAATAGATATCTCTTTTTTGAAAATATACCAGAGAGAGAAAAAGAAAAGGGGAACAATGGAAATCTCTGTTAATCTAATAGCGGTTAATCCTTCCACTCCTATGGTTTTTAAAAAAACTATAATAAAATGATAAAGGGGAGGATATAGGTGTGGCCTTCCCAAAGGAGCAAAATCCCACCAAGCAATACCAACCCAACCTCCAGATTTTATAAATCCATTAGCGCAGGAAAGATGATAGTAGCCATCAATGAATTGAGGTAAATAAGGAAATCTAACTATAGAGAATATAGTAACTAAGGTAAGTAAAATAAAACTCAAAATATTGTAAATCCTATCTTCTTTTTGGTTTTCCATTTAATACTTTACTTTGTAAAGATAGAGACCACAACTAGGAGCTGGTTTATTAACCCAAGTTATCTTCCTATTTATTATTCTCAAGATATCTTTTGAAGATATTTTACCTATCCCTATATTTACCAAAAATGCCACAATATTTCTTGCCATATTCCGAAGGAAGCCATCAGCTTCTATATCTATATATATAAATTTGCCTCTTTTTTTAACGGTGATATTTTTTATATCACGCACACAACTTTTATAATTATTAGCTCCTTTAGCAAAACAGGAAAAATTTTTCTTACCAATCAATTTGTATAGATTATCATTTATCCTCTCAATATCTATACTTTGAGGTAGAAACCAGGAATAATTCCTATGAAAAACCGAGGGTTCTTGGGCGTTATAAATAATATAGCGATAAATTTTGGATTTTACCGAGAAACGCGAATGAAAGTCTAAGGGAACGGTTTTTATCTTTTTTATTCTTATATTCTCAGACAAAAAACTATTTAAAGCTAATCTTATGTTGTTGAGAGGTATATCTGTATCTACTTTAAAATTAACGCACTGCTGTAAGGCGTGCACTCCTCTATCAGTTCTACTAGCATAGGTAATCTTAATCTCTCTATTGAATAACCTCTTTAAGGCATACTCTAATTCTCCTTGAATAGTTTTAATAGGGGAAGGATTGCTTTCCTCTTCTAATTTATAATTTTGAATCTGCCAACCAAAATAATTACTGCCATCATACTCTATCTCTAAGAATATGTTTTGAAACATAAAGAATAAAAAAGAGAAGAACCTATAGGAAAGGAGGGAGTTCCTCAGCAATCTGTATAGCGTTAAGGGCTGCTCCTTTACGTAAATTATCTGCTACCACCCAGATCCAAAAAGAATTTTTATGATAAATGTCCTTTCTTAACCTTCCTACATAAACTAAATCTGTTCCTTCCACATCTAAAGGTAAGGGATAGGTATTATCTTCAAAGAATTTTACTCCTTTAGAGTTTTTAAGTATCTCTCTAATCTCCTCCCCATCCGTATCCTTCTCTGTTTCAAAATAAATTGCTTCCGAATGAGAGGTAAACACAGGAACTCTTACACAGGTAGCAGAAATTTTTATAGAATTGTCATCTAATATTTTATGTGTTTCTCTTACAACTTTCCATTCTTCCGTGGTATACCCTTCTTGCTCAAAACTACCAATCTGAGGGATAACGTTAAATGCTATCTGGCAAGGAAAAACTTGGTAGGATTTGTCTAATTTTTTTCTTTGAGGTAGTTCATTTATCCCCTCATTAATCTTCACAATCTCTTTTGTTTCCTCCCAAAGTGTCTCCATAGCTTTTCTTCCTGCTCCACTCGTTGCTTGAAAACTAGTAAGAATTATCTTCTTTAATCCCAATTCCTTATATATACCTGCCAAAGCCACTACAGCTTGAATGGTCGTGCAATTAGGATTGGCAATTATACCTTGATGATTAAAAATCTTTTCTCGGTTAGCTTCAGGAACCACTAAAGGGACTTTTGGGTCTAATCTAAAATCTGCCCCATTATCAATAACCACAGCACCTTTATCTACAAATTTATGAGCGTAAGTTAAACTAGCCCCTTTTTCTCCTTCTGTTCCGGCAAATAAAGCTATATCGATATTGTCAAATTGTGCATTCTCTATCGCTTCTACCCGATAAACTATTCCCTCTACAGTAATATCTCTCTGTGAACGAGCAAATACTCTTATCTCTTTAAAAGGGAATGCCCGCTGATGTAAACACCTAAGCATCTCTTTACCTACCGCTCCTACTCCAATTACAGCAACATTGTACTTTCTCATTATCCTCTAATCTTTATAATCCAAATATTTCACTACCCAATCTCCTACTTCTTGAGTAGTATACCCC
>JAMWBQ010000006.1 GCA_023819315.1 Candidatus Omnitrophota bacterium | reverse complement strand
GCCGATAATTACGGTAACATTATCCACTTAGGAGAAAGAGATTGTAGTATTCAAAGAAGACATCAAAAACTAATTGAAGAGACACCGTCTCCTGCTGTAGATGCAAAATTAAGAAAAAAGATAGGGGAATTGGCCGTTAAAGGTGCTCGTTATATAAACTATACTAATGTAGGGACAATGGAGTTTCTTCTTGATGAAAAAGGTAACTTTTACTTTATGGAAATGAATACAAGGATACAAGTTGAACATCCTATAACCGAGGAAAGCACAGATATAGATATTGTAAAATATCAAATAATGCTTGCTGCCGGAGAAAAACTAAAATTAAAGCAGGATGATGTAAAGTTTAATAATGTAGCTATTGAGTGTAGAATAAATGCGGAGGACCCTAATAAAAATTTTACCCCTTCACCTGGGCAAATAGAATTCTACTATCAACCGGGTGGAAAAGATATAAGGGTAGATACACATATATATTCGGGATACTTAATTCCTCCTTATTACGATTCTCTATTGGCAAAGATAATAGCAAAAGGAAAAACTCGTTTAGAAGCATTGAAAAAAATGGATAGAGCTTTAGATGAATTCATAATAGAACCCATAAAAACAACTGCACCTTTTTGTAAAAAAATTATAAATGACCCTGATTTTAAAAAAGGAAGATACCATACGGATTTTTTAAAGAAATTCTTAGAAGAAGAAAATTTGAGTTAAATTTTAAAAACGAGGAGGTATAAATGAAGGGAATAACAAATATAATTATCTACTTAATTACGCTCATAGTAGGTATAACTTTGATAGTTATATCTTTGGGGATAATCGAGATAGAAACTATAACAAATTACCTTAAGAATGTTGTTTTAAGCGATATTTACTTAAGAATAGACCTATTTCTTTTGGGCATACTTTTACTCTTTATAGTTTTAAGAGCCTTACAGATTATCTTTAATCATCTATTTAAAGAAAAAAAGATAACCGCTATAACTCAGAATGGAGAGGTTAGTATTACCTTAAAGGCTTTAGAAGATATTGTTAGAAAATGTCTGGAAAATGAAAATATCTCTCAAACAAAAACAAGAATTATATCTGCGAAGAAAAAAATTGATGTAGAAGCCATACTATCTTTAAAATCAAAAACTAATCTTAGCAATTTTACTCAGGAGCTTCAAGAAAAAATAAAGAATGAACTTCAGGGAATATTGGGGACAGACAAAGAAATTAAAATCAAGATAGAAGTAAAAAAGATAAATTTTCCTAAGGAAGAAACATTATCTTCTGAAGAAAAAGAAGGCCCTTTCAGATACTATTAAAATAGCTTTAAAAGAAAGGAGGATATATGAATATAGGTATTCTTACCGGTGGAGGTGATTGTCCGGGATTAAATTCTGTAATAAGAGCAGTAGTAAGAAAAGCTATACAGGAAAATCACAAAGTTATAGGTTTCCGTTATGGTTGGAAAGGAATATTAGAGAAAGATTTTATTAATTTAGATTTATTTTCCATATCGGGAATTCTTCCTAAAGGAGGAACAATCTAGGAACTTCGCGAACTAACCCTTATAAGAAAGAAAATGGGCCAGATATTATTAAAAATAACTGTAAAGAATTGGCAATAGATGCTATTGTAGCTATTGGAGGGGAAGATACTTTAGGAGTGGCTCAAAAATTATACCAAGAAGGTTTAAATATATTGGGTGTTCCTAAAACTATAGATAATGACCTATCAGCTACAGATTTCACCTTTGGGTTTGATACAGCAGTAAATATAGTGATGGAATGCATAGACAGACTACATACCACTGCTGAATCGCATAATCGTATAATGGTAGTAGAAGTAATGGGTAGACATGCTGGTTGGATTGCCACTTACGCCGGTATAGCAGGAGGTGCCGATTACATTCTTATTCCCGAAATACCTATAGATATAGAGGAAGTTTGTTTATCCATTCAACAGAGACATAAAATGGGAAAAAAATTCTCTATAATTGTAGTAGCTGAAGGTGCAGTTTTTAAGGATAAAGATATTTACGTTCAAGATAAAGGTTTAGATGAATTTGGTCATGTGCGTTTAGGTGGGATAGGTAATGTAATAAGCAAAATTATAGAAGAAAAAACAGGTTTTGAAACGAGAGTAACTGTCTTAGGACATATACAAAGAGGTGGCACACCTACAGCTTTTGATAGAGTTCTTGGCACAAGGTTTGGAGTTAAAGCATTTGAATTGATTAAAGAAAAAAAATTTGGAAGAATGGTTGCTCTCAAAGGAATAGAAATTATCGATGTTCCTTTAAAAGATGCTACGGAAAAGTTAAAAACGGTTGATTTAAAATTATATGAAATAGCAAAGATATTCTTTGGCTAATGGAAAATATTATTATAAACGCTATAAATAGACACAAAGAAAGTATTAAATTTGTT
This sequence comes from Candidatus Omnitrophota bacterium, assembly GCA_023819315.1. Classification (GTDB taxonomy): domain Bacteria; phylum Omnitrophota; class Gorgyraeia; order Duberdicusellales; family 4484-171; genus JAMWBQ01. The sequence goes on along the minus strand of JAMWBQ010000006.1, from coordinate 37,217 downwards.
GAAGAGAATATTGCGATATTAAATGATATCAGCTTAAGGTGTGTAGAAACCATAAAAAATAAGGGTAAAATAATCTTTATGGGTAATGGTGGCAGTGCCGCTGACGCACAACATTTAGCTGCTGAGTTTATAGGTAGATTTAAAAAAAAACGTCAGCCTCTTCCCGCGATAGCTATAAGTTCAAATATATCTGTTATCACAGCTATAGGTAACGATTTTGGTTACGAAGAAATATTCTCTTATCAAATAGAAGCATTAGCACAAATAAAAGATCTTGTTTTTGCTATCTCTACATCGGGTAAATCAAAAAATTTAATAAATGCGATATTAAAAGCCAAAGATAAAGGAACTTATACTATAGGTCTATTAGGTAAAGATGGAGGAGAACTTAAGAACTTAGTAGATACATCCTTAATTATACCTATTGAAGATACCGCTCGTATCCAGGAAATGCATATACTTATCGGTCATATAATATGCCAAATAGTAGAAGAAGAACTTTTCAATGAATAAAATTAAGAACCTAAAAGAATTAAAAAATATTGCAAAAAATTTAAAAAGTAAAGGGAATAAATTGGTATTTACTAACGGATGTTTTGATTTAATTCATCCTGGCCACATTAAAATTTTAAAAGAAGCAAAGAAACAAGGAGATATCCTTATAGTAGGTATAAATTCGGACAGTTCTATAAAAAAAATAAAAGGTAATCTACGCCCAATACTTAACCAAAATGCTCGTGTAGAAATTATATCATCTATAGAGTATGTTGACTACGTAACTATTTTTGACGAACCTACTCCCTATAGAATCATAAAAACCTTAAAACCGGATATCCTTGTAAAAGGAGGAGATTGGTATAATAAGAAAGTAATAGGTGAAACCATGGTGGATAAAGTATATTTTGTAAAACTATTAAAAGGATACTCTTCTACAAAACTTATTGAAAAAATATTAAATAAATATGGTAAACACAATCAAACAAACTAAGAATGATAAAAAGCTCCTTAGAGTAATAGATGTTAATTTAAATCGTTCTAAAGAGGGATTACGTGTAGTAGAAGATGCGTTTAGATTTATTATTGAAGATAGAATATTAAGTGAAAAACTAAAAAAGATAAGACATAACCTTGATCATATAATTGAAGATAGAGATTTAATTAAAAAACTTTTAAGTTCCCGTGATACAAAAAGTGATTTCGGAAAAGAAATAAATAACATAGAGATGAATCGTAAAAATTTATTTGATATAATCTATGTAAATTTTCAACGAACAAAAGAATCACTACGGGTACTCGAGGAATTATTCAAGATAGTAGATAAGAGGAAAGTTTCAACAATTAAAAAATTAAGATATGAAATATACGATATTGAAAAAGAATCTTTTAAAGAAATCTCTTCTTTATACGATTCTTGATAAAGAAGTTATTGATAGATACTCTCTCGATATTTTTGCTTTAGCTACCAAAATAAGTAAAAGTTGTACCGATATTATACAATTTAGATTTAAAAACATCTCGGATAGATTAACGCTTGATATATCTTTGAAGTTATCTGGGATAATTCATAAATATAAAAAGATATTCATTGTAAATGACCGTGTAGATATCGCTTATCTATCAAACGCTGATGGGCTTCATTTAGGAAAAGATGATATAGATATCTCACAAGCAAGAAAAATTCTTGGTAAAGAAAAAATCATCGGTAAAACCGTTCATAGTAAAGAGGAACTCGTTAGGTTTTCAAAAGAAGATACAGATTATTTAAGTATCGGTCCGGTATTTAAAACAGAAATGAAACAATCTCTTAAACCTTTAGGAACGATTAAATTAAAAAATTGGATAAAATTAATAAATAATAAACCTTTATTCGCTATAGGGGGAATTAATTTAGATAATTTAAATCCCCTTGTAAAAATAGGGATAAGTAAAATATGTGTATGTAGAGCGATAATCTTAAGTAATGATATCCTCAATACTGTTAAAGAATTTAAACGATGTTTAAGGCAAGTTTGATAAAAAAATTATCTAAAAAAGAGCTTGTTCCAAAAAATTATTTAGAAAAGAAATTAAAGGAGGGTAAAATAGTTATTCCTTTAAATAGGAAAAGAGAGGTAGAAAATATAACTGCCATTGGGGAAGGACTAAGAATAAAGATTAATACCAATATAGGGACATCCCCTGAAAAAAAGGGATATAAAGATGAAATAGAAAAACTTAAAATAGCAATTTCCTTAGGGACAGATACAATTATGGACCTCAGCACAGGAGGAAATTTAAGAAATATACGTAAAGAAATAATAAAATATTCTTCTGTACCTGTGGGAACGGTACCTATATACGAAATAGCAAAAAATGCGGAAGATAAAAGAGGGAGCTTTGATAAGTTTACCTTAGATGATATCCTTGAAGTTATAACTGAGCAAGCAAAAGATGGAGTAGACTTTTTCACTATTCATGCGGGAATATTAAAGAATACTCTTGATATTATTAAGGAAAATAAAAGGGTAGGTGGTATAGTCAGTAGAGGAGGGGCAATTCTTGCAAGGTGGATGTATATAAATAATAAAGAGAACCCCTTATATGAGAATTTTGATAAAATTTTAAGTATTGCTAAAGAGTACAATATTGTAATTAGTTTAGGAGATGCCCTTAGACCCGGTGCAGTGGCTGATTCTACTGATAATCTTCAAATGCAAGAATTAAAAGTATTGAGTGAGTTAGTGAGAGTATGTTTAAAGGAAGGTGTCCAGGTAATGGTAGAAGGTCCCGGTCATATTAAACTGGATGAAATAGGAACAAATATATTATTAGCAAAAAAACTATGTAGGGGAGTTCCTTTTTATGTTCTAGGTCCTCTTCCTACCGATATAGCTTGTGGTTATGACCATATCACTTCAGCTATAGGGGGTGCCATTGCTGGATTAAATGGAGCTGATTTCCTCTGTGTAGTAACACCTGCTGAACATTTGAGACACCCATCTATAGAAGATATTAAAGATGGTATAATGGCTTCTAAAATAGCTGCTCACTCTGTTGATATTTTACGTTTTCCCGAAGAATGGCAAAAAGATTTAAATCTATCATTATACAGAAGAAAAAGAGATTGGTCTAATATATTCAAATTATCTATGAATAAAAACAAGGCTGAATCGTATAGAAAATCTTTAAAAACTCATACTACCGATATATGTACTATGTGTGGTAAATTTTGTTCTCTAAAAATACTTGATAGCTGTGATTTATATAAATGATATAAATTTGCGGGCGTGGTTCAATGGTAGAACACTAGCTTCCCAAGCTAGTAACGGCGGTTCGATTCCGCTCGCCCGCTTTATTAGATAAAAAAGTCATTGTTAATATTTGAATTCATAATTTTATTTTTATCTCTTAATATATGACCTCTAATAATATATTTTTTCAGGAAATAGTTAGTCTTATTGATAAAAGAATAGATTCCTTTAGAGAAGGTTATAGACAAAATTTAGCACTCTTATCTAACGATAGGGAAGAAATCTCTTACCTTTTGAACAAACATTTGTCTATAAAAGAATATAAAGGGATAGTAATATTATATATAAATGCTCTTTATATGGGTGATAGAGAAATTTATAAGAATGTTGTTTATGATTTACTTTCTAATTACCTATATACACAAAATAATTTAGATAGTTTAATTGTTTCTGCTGAAGGAACTATACCCTTAACTACAAGCCTAATAAGAGATAATTTAGGTAAGAAAAGTATACCTTTTATTAAAGTCTTAGAATTGATTAATCGATTCATCAATGAGACTTCTCGTAAATGTATTTTTATAATAGAAGAGTTTACTAACCTTAAGGAAACCTTCGATAATTTTCATCAAGATTTCTCTCAATTTATTATGCTACAAAAGATGTGTATGGTTATTCTCGCTAGTTCCGATATAGAATCTGCACAAAAAATGCTCTCGGCGGAATTAAATTTTCTTTTTGGTAATTTTGAGAAAATATTTTTAGGTGAGTCTAATTTTATAAATTCTTACATTTACTTAAAAGAAGCACTAAAACCTCTTAATCCTAGCCCATTCTTACTATCGTTCTTCGTAGATATTTTGGGTAAGAATATTATTTACTACGATATAATGGCTGAAAATATGAAAAAATATAACGATAGCGATGAGGTTAAGTGGATAGAAATAGCTATTGAAAACTCTCTATATAGAAAAGAATCTTATTTCTATCAGAAATTTATTGGTATAATAGATAAATTAAAAGAAAAAGTAAAAGACCATATATTTTTATTGAGGATATTACTTACCCTAAGTAATGGCTACAGCCGTAAAAAAGATATCTTATCCTTAGAAATATGTGACAGTAAAATCTTACTAACAAAACTACAAAAATTAGTAGATATGGGTATAATTAGTAATTTGGGTGATCTCTATAAAATTAAAGATGAGTTATTTTCTTTTTGGCTTTCTCATATATTCTGTTTTGAAATCTACCCCAATATTTTTAGTTACCATCAAAAAAGGTATCTATTTAGAGAAAAATTATGCGAGACTTTAAAAATATTTACAGATAGCTTCTATAAAGATAAACTTAAAAGGGTATTAGAACTTCTAAATTCTTTTAACGATGATATCTTGAAATTAGGTATAAATAAATTGAAACTACCTTACGTAGAAAAAACAAAAGTTATATCTTATCCCGAAGGAAATATTAATTTAATTATTGGAGAAGGTAAAGAAATAATATTTGCTGGCATAAAAGAAGGATTAGTAGAAGATACAGATATTATATATTATCTAGAAAAAGCAAGCGCTCTTAAAAATAAAAATGTAAAAAGAATTTTTATAACTTTGGATAGATTTACTACATCTGCTAAAGTTATCTCAGAACAAAATAAACTGTTAACTTGGGATAACAGTGATATAAATAATCTATTAAAAATCTATCATAAACCGATCATTATAGATGAAAATATTATTAATTTCTGACACACACATACCGATTTCTACTAATAATATTCCTAAAAAAATATTAGAAGAAGCAAGTAACTGTAATTTATGCTTACATGCCGGTGACCTTATAGATTACAAAGTATTCCTTACTCTCTCACAAATAGTTAAAACTGAAGCTGTGTGTGGTAATATGGACAATTGGGAAGTAAAAGAAAAATTACCACCTAAGAAAATAATAGAGGTTGAGGCAATTAAAATAGGTCTTATACATGGTAGCGGCCATCCTCAAAAACTTATATCTTTCGTTAATAATTCTTTTGTTCAAGAATTCGACTTTATAGATTTATTTGTATTCGGGCATTCTCATTGTGCTTTGGATGAAACAATTAATGGAAAAATATACTTCAATCCTGGTTCACCAACAGATAAGATATTTGCTCCTTACAATTCTTACGGTATCATTTCTATAGAAAATAACAAAATAGAAAGGAGGTTGATAAGAATTGAATAGATTGTGGGCACCGTGGCGAATAGGCTATGTAACCAAGAAGAATAAAGGCACCTGTATCTTCTGCAAAGCTTATAAAGATAATAAAGATAAAGATAATTTTGTATTCTATCGTTCAAAATATTGTTTTGCTTTACTTAATTTATTCCCTTACAACAATGGACATAGTATGATAGTCCCTAACCGTCATGTAGGTGAACTTGATAAACTTAGGGACGATGAATTTTTAGATATAATACATACAAAAATAAAAGTTTTATCTCTATTAAAAAAAGTTCTTAGACCTAACGGCTTTAATATAGGAATTAATATTGGAAAAGATGCAGGAGCGGGCATAAAGGATCACCTTCATATTCATATTTTGCCTCGATGGGAGGGGGATACAAACTTTATGCCTGTAATTTTTAACACTAAAATAATTTCCCAAAGTTTGGAAGATCTGTACAAAAAACTAATTAGTTTATGATAAAAAGATATAAAGCTGTATTTTCTTCATTACATACCCTTTATCGGTTAACTCATAGTTTTATTGACCCCAAAGATTTTGTCCTAGGAGTAAGCAAACTATATAAGAATATTTTTAAAGCGGATAAAGTCATCTTAGTTTGTAAAATATCTAACTTTTATAATTTTATCAAAGTTCAACTTTACGACAAAAAACAAATGGTCAAAAAAGGGGGAATATCTATTCTATCTAAAAGAGAAAAAGATATCCTACAAGATACTAAAGAAATAATTTTAGATACCAGACTAATTTGTCCACTTGTATTTATAGAACCATTTGGCATAGTTTATATAAAGAGAAAAACAAAAAATGATATTTTTGATGATTTAGAGAAAAGATGGTTTATATCAATTTCTGAACAAGTTAGTGTTTATATCAAAATATACAATCTATATCAAGAGCAGAGGAAAACCATATTAAACTATATAAAATCACTAACTACCCTTCTAAACCAGTATATACCAACATCACATCTTCATCCCAAAAGTACCGCTAAATTAATTCGTATGTTAAGCAAGGAACTAAAATTATCTTCATCGGAAATAAAATCTTTGGAATATGCATCACTATTACACGATGCCGGTAAATTACATATCCCTTCCACGTTGCTTACTAAACAATATCCCTTGACCGACAAAGAATATAAACTTATTATGAAACACCCTCGTAAAGGTGTAGAATTAATAAAAGAATTAGAATTATTAAAACCGGTTATACCCATCATCCTTCATCATCATGAAAGATACGATGGAAAAGGTTACCCGTCCCATCTAAAAAAAGAAGAAATACCTTTGGGTTCAAGAATATTAGCTGTAATAGATGCTTTTGACGCTATGTTTTTTGGCAGGCCTTATAAAAAGAATATGAGTTTAGAAGAAGTAGAAAGAGAGTTATATAATCAGAAAGAAAAACAATTCGACCCTAAAATTATAGATTGTTTTATAAAAATACTAAATATGAAAGATACAAAAAAATACTTGAACTCTTTAAGATAAATTTTATAATAAATTTAGATATTTTAAAAATAAACTATGAAAGAGGAACAGTTGAAATTTTTCCGTACTTCTACTGACGATGACCTATTTTCTAAAAGAAAAATAATAAAGGTCCCATTAGATACTATTCTTTTAATAGGTGTCATTAATATTCTTTTCGTTATTTTATCTTTCTCCTTAGGAGTTTATCGTGGACAAAAATCATCGCATTATTCACAGAAGATATACGATAAAGAAAATGTTATAAAAGAAAATGTGGAATTACTCAACAATAAAAATTACATAAATAGCAGACATAATTATACTTTCTCAGAAAATAGAGAGAAAAAAGATGATGATTTAAAAATTTCTGAGGGGAAAGAAAACAAAATAATAGAATTATCCCCCTCAGACAAACAAATGTCTCTATCAAAAAATATAAGTGAAACTAAAAAAACAGATAATATAGATAGTAAATATATAATTCAAGTTGCTTCTTACTTGAAAGAAAATGTTGCCAAGAAAGAACAAGAATATTTAGAAAAATCAGGACATCCTGTGATGCTCTCTAAAAAAGGTAAATATATAGTTATTTATGTGGGAGAATTTAATACGAAAGAAGAGGCAGAAAATACAAAATCTATATTGAAAAAAAGATACAATGATTGTTTTGTAAAGAGGAGGTAAAAATGAGTCTACATCCATCGTTGCAAAATAAAGGTAAAAGGGGGTTCTTTAGAACTGTATTAAACAGAACAGAAAGAATAAAATTACTTATAGAAAAAGGTGAATGGAATAAAGAACAGAGAGTAGTTGGATTACCTAAGGTAAAAATAGTCAGGATGAAAATATCTAAAAAAGATAAAACAGCACCCCAGCAAGAGAAGAAAGAAACAGATACACAACAAACTTCTGCTAAATGAAGAATGTTTAAAATACTTGTATCCTGCCTTTTAATTCTTACTAATTATACCTTTACCTTTTGTGAAGAAATCCCTAAATATAGAAGATTAGGAAAGATAAATAAAGATGAAATAAATGTTAGAACGGACTCAACTTTAAATGCTTCTATTTTAGGTTATTTAAAAAAAGGAGAATACGTATTGATTATCGATGAAAAATATGAATGGTACAAAGTAATTTTACCTCCCCGTTTTTATGCATATGTCTATCATCGTTATATAAAAAAAGTTAGTGATAACCAACTTATGGTTATTGCTAATAATTTGAATTTAAGAAGCCAGCCATCTCTAAAATCACCTATCATTGGAAAAGTAAATAGAGGTGAACTATTGAACATAATAGATGAAGGAGATGAGTGGATAAAAGTAAAAGCCTTCCCCAATCTTGTTGGCTGGGTGTATAAAAGTTTTGTTGATATTATTCGTGAAGCTGATAAAGATCATACTACCTTTGAAGAGAGTAACTTACCAGCTATAACTAATTAAAATATTTAAGAATGAGTATTATTATTTATATTTTTATCATATTTTTATCAATAGTTATCCATGAATATGCTCATGGTTGGATAGCCTACAAATTAGGTGATCCAACACCAAAGATTTTTAATAGGCTGACACTTAATCCATTAAAACATATAGATATGATAGGAACTATTCTTTTACCTGTAACATTATTTATTTTAAGTAGAGGAAGTTTTGCTTTTGGTTACGCTAAACCTGTTCCTATAAACCCTTATAACTTTCGTAATCCTAAGAAAGATATAATGTGGGTAGGATTGGCCGGTCCCCTAAGCAATCTGCTAATAACACTTATTCTATCTCTTATAATAAAATTCAATTTGCCAGATTTTTTAGTGGAGGCTTTTGAATTGGGAATAACTATAAATCTCATCCTTTTCATTTTTAATATTATACCTTTACCTCCTTTAGACGGCTCAAAGATAGTAGCTTCTTTTCTTTCTTACAAAAATGCCTATAGATACTTAAAAATGGAATTATTAGGGATAATAGCTATAATTATTCTCATCTCCTTAGACATACTAAATTGGTTTATTTTACCTATAGTAAGATTAATAATGGATATTTTAAGAGTAAAAACAATCTTATGAAAATAATAAGATTAAACTTAAAAGAATACTCTCATAATATTTATATAGGCTACAACATAATAAAAAAAATACCACAATATTTAAAAAATCTTAACATTGGTAATTTTTCTATAATTATAACTAATCGCAAAATATATTCTTTACATAAAAACCATATCAAAACTATATTTGAAAATATACCATATAAAATTATTTTTGTGCCCGAGGGAGAAGAAGCTAAATCAAAAGAATGGGTATTTAAAATTATAGGTAATATTTTAGAAAATGATAAACTGAAAAGAAAATTATTTATAAGCTGTGTGGGTGGAGGAGTAGTAGGGGACATAGGAGGATTTATTGCTTCTATTTATAAAAGAGGGATACCATATATTCAGATACCTACTACTTTTTTATCACAAATAGACGCTAGCATAGGTGGTAAAACCGCTATTAATTTTAATCGGGCAAAAAATATAATTGGCACATTCTATCAGCCAAAAGCTATATTTATTGACCAGCTGTTTCTGACCACTCTTCCCATAAAAGAAATAAAACAGGGAATAGCGGAAGCAATTAAATATGCAGTTATAAGCAACCGAGATCTATTCTTTTACCTTAAAAGAAATTATAAAAAGATTTTATCATTAAATATCTCTTGTATACGAGAAGTTATCTACGAGTGCGTAAATATAAAAGCAAAAATAGTAGAGAAAGATGAGAAAGAAATAAGAGGGTTAAGGACAATCCTTAACTTTGGCCATACAATCGCCCATGCCTTAGAGGGGAGTTTAGAATTCAAAACCATATCTCATGGAGACGCAGTCTCTTTAGGAATGATTACTTCTTCCTACCTTTCCTACTATCTTGGTATATGTTCTAAATCAGAAGTAGATAATATTTTAGACATAATAAAAAAATTCTCCTTACCTACAAAATTATCCTTTTCTTATAAGAAAGTTCTAAATTCTTTAATATTTGATAAAAAATTTATCCATGGTAAAATAAGGATGGTTCTTTTAAAAAGAATAGGCGAAGTAGAAGTTAAAGAAGGTATTTCTGCTATTTTAATCAGAAAAAGTTTGCAACATATTGTAAATCTTTAAGTTAGGCATTGACAAATTCTAAAAAATATGTTATATTAAATTTTCTTATGGAAGATAGAAGAAAAGATGAAAGGTTCAATGTATCTTTTACCGTAGGATGTGAAGATTTATCTAACCATCATTATTTCTATACTGTATCTAAAGATTTAAGTACCAACGGAATGAAAATTATTACCAATTATTTTCTTCCGCGAGGCAATACATTAAAGATAAATTTATATCTAATAGATAAAGTAGTAAATTTGAAAGCAAAGGTTATATGGTCTAATAAAGAGCGTTATTGTGATAGGTATTATGCTGGTTTATTTCTTACAGAAATCAGTGAAGGTGATAAACCATATATTTTAGAATTTCTGAATTCTGCAAGGAAATTAGCTTAAATTAAAATATTTCTATGAGTAAAGGGGAAAATAAAAGAAAAAATTGTATAAAGTGTAATAAATCTTTAAAAAGGCACCAATGGTATTATAGAAATAATGGGTATTTTTGTAATAAAAACTGTTTTAAAGCCTATATATCTGCTAAGTAAGAAAAAAATAACCCCTCACCATAATGTTTAAAGAGAAACGCCTATATCCACGATTTAATTTTAACCTCCCCATAAAACTTTGCGATTCAGAATTTGATATAGTTACAGAAACTAAGAATATAAGTGGTAATGGCACATATTGTTCTGTGGATAAAGATATTCCTACTATGACAAAATTAAAGATTATTCTTTTAGTTCCATTTAAAAAGAATGGTAGAAAAATATTAAAAAAAATAAATTGTGAAGGTGTAGTAGTAAGGAAAGAATACATAAAAAACAATGGAAAACATTTCTATAATTTAGGTATATTCTTTAACCACATTAAAGAGACAGATAGAAAAATTATCATTTCTTACGTTAAATCCTTAATGAGAACCCCTACCTTAGCAGAAGTTTAATAAAATTAATTACTTTACATTTTTATATGTTAAAAATACTTCTCCCACCAAAAGTAAAATTTATCTGTGGATTCATCTATAGAGAAGAAAAATACTACAAATTAACTTTGAAAATGATGAAAAAACTTTGGGGAGAAATTGATTTAGAAAGTGAAACTATAAATTTTAATTTTACTGCTTATTATACCGAAGAGATGGGTAGTCCACTTTTTAGGCGGTTCATATCATTTAAAAATCTGAGAAATTCTGAGGAATTTGTAAATATTAAACTTATTTGTATCAAATTGGAAAAGAAGTTTTCTATAGGGGGAAAACGTAGAATAAATATTGACCCTGGCTACCTCACCTTAGCTAACTTAGTTTTACTTACTACAAAGAATTTCTATCACCGTATCCATTTAAATAAAGGTATTTATGGAGAAGTGACCTTGCGATATATATCTAAAGTAGGGTTTAGCGATTTTAATTGGACATACCCCGACTTTAAAACATCACAATATAAAGATATATTCTTAAAAATAAGAAATATCTATAGTAATCAACTAAAAATATCCTTAAAATGATTAACGTAGAAGAGAAAATCGCTCTAATAGAGAAAATCTATCAACCATTATGGAATAGTTTAGAGATGTGTATTTTATGCCCGCGTCAATGTAAAATCAATCGTCTTAATAAAGAAATTGGTTTCTGTGGAATGAAAGATGAATTAGTTATTTTTACTGCGTTTCTTCATAAAGGAGAAGAACCTCCTATAAGTGGAGAAAATGGTAGTGGAACAATATTCTTTTCCGGATGCAATCTAAAATGTATATATTGCCAAAATTATACATTTTCACATAACTTAGAAGGGGAAATTATTACTATTCAAGATTTAGCAAAGATTATGGTAAACTTACAAAATAAAAATGCTCACAATATTAATTTGGTAACACCTACTCACTTTTTACCGCATATCCTTAAAGCACTACTTATTGCGTTTAAAAAAGGATTGCGTATACCTATAGTATATAATACTTCTGGCTACGAAATGGTTACTATCTTAGAAAAAATCTCAGGGATTGTAGATATATACCTGGCTGATATGAAATATATAGAAACTTCTACCAGTAAAACCTATTCTTTTGCCGAAGATTATCCAAAAATCAATCAGCTTGCCCTTAAAGAAATGGCTAAACAAGTAAAAGAAGCTAAATTCTTAAAAGATATTATGCTAAAAGGGTTAATTGTAAGACATCTTATAATCCCAGGATATATAGAGGAGGCTAAAAGAATCATAACGTGGATAAATGATAACTTACCTTACAGTTATATTAGTATTATGACCCAATATCAACCATATTTTAAAGCCAAAGAACATTCCACAATAAACAGAACTTTATCTTCTTCTGAATACACTCTCATTAAAGAATTTATAGAAAATCAAGATATAAAAGGATGGTTACAACAATTCCCACCGGAAGAAAAATTAGCAGGAGTTTACTTTAAATCGCAACTAAAAGATTTGTTGGATATAAAAAACTAGGTAATTTCTGTATTTTGTTGATTTTATTAGTTTTATCCCTTTCTTAAAAGTTTACATAAGGTATATTATAGGAAGTAAAACGGGTAAAATTTTAAAATTAAAACTAATAATTTAAACAGTTGCAAACCAATCCTCTGCTTTTTCATTATGTTTTTAGGAAGTGTATTTTAAAAAGGATAAGGATAGTCAGAATTAAGGTAATTATATATATAATTAGATAATCTGTTATAATCTCCATTTTTTATGGATAATATATTTATACCCAATTCATAGTTAACGCTATTAGAAAAATACACTGGTATCTCTTTTTTCCATATAGTTTGTCCTTTTATTATTATAGGATAGTTACCATCTAGTAAATCTATTCTTAAATATATATTACTACCCAAATAGAAATCTTCATTTGTAATTATACACACTCCACCACAAGAAATATTCAAGCTAATAGTTACCTCTTCTTTATATATCTTATCTATGGTATAATATGTAACGGGCAAAAAAGCTTTTAATCGTGGGTATAACCGTCTTTCTTCACCAGTGTAATTACAATGAAGTAAACAAGATAATTGTTTAGAAGCCTTTTTTTCTACCACGGTAATTTATTGTTTTATATACTAATAAAAATAAAAACCTGAATTCGTGGCTTAAACAACAAATTCAGGTTTTCATAAATTAAGTTTAAGATCTATACTTTAATAAAATATAACATTTTTTTCATTAAATTTCAAGTCCTATAAGTTATTTTTAATGAAATTATTACAAAAAATTATACATATATTAAAAGAAAGAAAACTTACTATTTCCCTAGCAGAATCTTGCACAGGTGGATATACATCTTATCTTTTAACTAAAATTCCTGGCAGTTCAGCTGTATTTAAAGGAAGTGTTGTAGTATACTCTATGGAAGCTAAAAAAATATTTTTGGGAATACCTCATTCTCTCCTAAAAAATACCCCAGGTGTATCTAAAGATGTATGTATAATGCTTGCTAAAAATATAAGAAATATACTCTCTACTGATTTAGGAGCATCTATAGTGGGATTTGCTGGCCCAACTTCTAAAAAAGGTGTTCCTGTGGGAACCATATTTATTAGTATAGCTGATAAAAATAGTGCTGATGTAAAAAAGCTTATTATTAAAGGAGATAGAGATAAAATAAGAAAAAAGGCAAGTAACTTTCTCATAAGATTAATACATAATAAAGTTAAAAAATATAATTTAAAAAGTCTTACTTAAAGGATAACTTATGCGAACATTCTTGGCTATCCCCCTATCTCAAAATGTAAAAGATTATATAAGCGAATGGGAAAATGATTTTAAACGCCTTAAATTATATGCGAAATTTGTTGATTGTCAAAATCTACATATAACGTTAAAATTTTTAGGAGAAATAAATGAGGATAAGGTTGAATCTATTAAAATCATTATGGATGAGGTTGTTAAAACATTTAAGCCATTAGAGGTAAACCTTGTAGATTTTGGATTCTTCCCTAATAAAAATAACCCTCGCGTATTTTTTATATCCACGGATAAAGAAGAGGAATTAAAAAAATTAGCTTACAATATTGAAGATAGATTAGAAAATTTAGGATTCGTAAAAGAAGAAAGATTTAAAAGTCATATAACAATAGCAAGATTTAAGAGTAAGAAAAATATAGAATCACTTATTAAGATGATATATAATTTAAAACCTAACAAAAGTTTTCTCATAGATAGAATTGTTCTATTTAAAAGCATAATAACTTACACTGGTCCAATATACGAAGAAATATTTACTTCCTTATTTAAATTCGGAATAAACGAATAATTTGCAATAAAATATTAGTATAAATTCCTGCTATTAAATCGTCTCCCACAATTCCTTTAGCTCCTTCTAACTCCTCTACTCTATCTATAGGAAATATTTTTAGAATATCTAATATTCTAAACAACAATATGCCTGCCACAATAAATCTAATATCTCGGGGAATAAACAAAAAAGCAACTAATGATCCGACAAAATCGTCAATTACTATTTTCTTACAATCTTTTTCTCCAAATATTGCTTCAGCTTTCCCTGATAAAATAAAAGAAAGATATAAAAAGAAAATACTAAAAAAAACAAACGATAGATAATTATCAATTAAAATAAAACTTAACATTCCCAATAAAGATGCAATTGTACCTCCACAAATTGGTATATAGCCTATTCCAAATAAAGTTGTAATTAAAATTATCAATTTATTTTTGTATCTCAATTCCATAATTAAAAATCTCTTATTATTTTTCTATTAATCCAAAGATATTGCAAACCAGAAAAAGCAGTTATTATAACAATGTACCACATAAATAGAGGTATCACTGTTTGATATAAAAAATCTATAAGTTTATTTTGTGTAAATATCTTTTTTAGAATTAAAATAACGAAAATAAAGTTTATACCCAACATCTGCGATAAAGTTTTATGTTTACCAGCCTTCTTAGCTTCTAATACATATCCTCTATTAAGAGCTAATAATCTTAATCCCGTAATTATAAACTCTCTTATCATAATAACTATTACCATCCATACGTTAATAATTTTTACCACAAGGAAGGAAAGAAATATCCCCAAAACGAGAATTTTATCAGCGATAGGGTCTAACAATTTACCCAAATCAGAAATCTTATTTTTCTTCCTTGCAATAAAACCATCAAGAAAATCTGTAAAAGAGGCTATTAAAAATAATAAGAAAGATACACTCAAAGAGATAAGATTATTTTTTATTATTAAACCAATACAAAAAAAAGCTATTATTATTCGGGAGATAGTTAAACAATTAGATACGTTCATATTCTATCTATATCTAAATTAATTTATCTCATCTATTATTCCTACTAAATCGTAATGAGAAGCATCAACGATCTTTACTTCATAAAAATTACCAAGGCGACAATTACCATCTCTTATAAAAACTACTCCATCTATTTCATAAGCACTATACTGGGAACGCCCTATAAAGGTGTTATTTCTTTGGCTATCTATCAAAACTTCTAAATTTCTCCCTATCAAACTACGATTAAATTCCTCAGAAATTTTTTGTTGTAAAGACATAACCTCTTTGTATCTATCTCTTTTTATTTTATCAGGAACAAGAGGTTTTAATTTATAAGCCGATGTCCTCTCCTCTCTTGAATACATAAAAACTCCCAAACGTTCAAATCTTATATCTTTTATAAAATCTAATAATTCTTTAAATTCCTCTTCAGTTTCTGTAGGGAATCCTACAATAATTGTAGTTCTTATTACTACTTTTTTTATCTTTTTTCTTATTTTTTTTATAAGTTCTATTATTTCTTTTTTAGTAATCATTCTATTCATCATCTTTAGGATCCTATCGTTTATATGCTGTATAGGCAAATCAACATATTTACATAACCTATCCTCTTCTGCAATTATATCTATTAAGGAATTAGTGAAGTTTTTAGGATGAGTATATAGAAGTCTTATCCATCTAATATTTTTTGTATTTTTTATAATATTTTTTAATAAATAAGTTATATCCTTATCTTTATATAAGTCTTTTCCCCAACTTGTAACATCTTGACCAATAATGTTAAGTTCCTTAACTCCTCGTCTATCTAATAATTTAGCTTCTTCTATAATACTGCCTATACGTCTACTTACCAGAGGCCCTTTTATTATCGGTATAGCACAATAACTACAATTATTTATACAACCTTCACATACTTTTATAAAAGTTATATGCGGAGGATATAAAAAACAACGTCTTATAGACGCATGATTAAGTTTTTCCACGCCCATCCACTCATCTACATTGCTGAAAATGCCCGTTAGTTCTTTGTAATAACGCTGAACAAGACAACCCATTACTATTAGTCTCTTTACCTTACCATCTTTTTTCAACCGAATAGCTCTCTCAATTGTTTCTAAAGATTCTTTTTTGGCTTCTTTTATAAAACCACAAGTGTTTATAATCAATATATCTAACTTGTTAGCCTTTTCTTTAAGAACATAACCATTATTTATAAAATTATTCAATATTATTTCAGAATCATAGCTATTCCTGAAACAACCTAAAGAAATAATAGAGATAGTTTTCATTATTATTTTATCACGGAGATACCTTGGGAAGTTATCTTTAAACTTTTTATTGGTTTACGAATCTTACTTATTGGAGGTAATAGTTGACCATTAACCTCTATATCTACGATAGAACCATCACTGATTTTAAATTCTAATTCCTTAGTTCCTTTCCAAGTTTCGACACTGCCAGCTTTTAAGATTCCTTCGAATACAACTTTATCGTCAACTTTAACTTTTAAAAAACAATCTCGTCTGATTTTTAAAGAAACTACTATATTTTTATCTGTTTCTTCTATTTTGGTGGGTAATTTATAAGATTCAACTCCTCTTGAGTCACTAACTTTATGATTAAATTCTTGAATAGTTGATGTTTTACCCTTGATTTTTTCCTCTTTTGTTCTATTTGAAACTATCTTTTTATTAATAAAACTTATAGAAGCTCTAACCACAAATATTACAACGATAACTCCTCCTATAATTAAAATTAAGGGGGTAATTTTTTTTATAATTTTTGAGGTTAACATCTTTGAAATGTTTATTTTTATTTTTATTTTTATCTTTCTCTTCTCTTTCTGTTTATTTTTACTCTTTAATTCGTATTTTTTTTCACTCGTAACAGTATTTACATCTTTTTCTTTTTTATAACCGAAAAACTCTTCTAATTCATTATCTACATTCACTCCTAAAAATGAAGCATATATTTTTATGAATCCCTTTAGATAAACAGGCGATATATCGTTGATAATATTATTTAAACTACCATTTTCTATAGCTTTTATTACGGAAGGATATACCTTTGTCCTTTCTACAATAGTTTCTAAATCTAAACCTAATTCCTCTCTCCTCTTCTTTAATTTTTTACAAAGTTCTTCAAGCATTATTATAATTATATAAGTTTTTTCTCTTTTAAATAACTATCGGGGTCTACCAAGATTTCCCTTGGTTTACTACCAGAGAATGGTCCAATGATACCCTGTATCTCCATAAGGTCTAAAAGCCTTGCCGCTCTTGTATAACCAACTCTCAATCTTCTCTGTAATAGAGAGGCTGAAGCTTGCCGAGTTAAAAGAATAATTTTTATCGCTTCATCTAACAATTCATCTTCTTCTAAAGAAGTTTCGCTACTTTTTTGTGACTGGATAATTCCTTCCTCGTATATAGGACTACCTTGTTGTTTTATAAAATTGGTCAAGTTCTCTATATCTTCATCATCTATAAAAGATGCTTGCGCTCTTACAGGTTTTATGAGCCCTGGTCTTATAAAAAGCATATCACCTTTGCCAAGAAGTTTTTCTGCCCCAATCATATCTAAAACTGTCCGAGAATCAACTTTAGAAGATACTTTGAATGATATCCTTGCAGGGAAATTAGCTTTGATTACGCCTGTTATAACATCTACCGATGGTCTTTGAGTAGCTAAAATAAGATGTATACCCACAGCACGAGAAAGTTGAGCTAATCTCTGTATAGAGGTTTCTATTTTATCTTTTGCTACTACCATAAGGTCGGCTAATTCATCTACAATTATTACTATGTAAGGAAGCTTAAATTTATTCTTGTTGTAAATATCTATATTTCTTGCTCCCTCATCTGCTAAAACTTTATAACGGTTTTCCATCTCCTCTACTGCCCAATTCAATGCTGAGAATGCCTTTTTTGGTTCGGAGATAATAGGATGTAATAAATGAGGGATACCACTAAAAGGCGCTAATTCTACTTTTTTAGGGTCTATAAGGATAAATTTTACTTCGTTAGGTTTTGCTTTAAAAATGATAGAAGAAATTATAGAATTTACACATACCGTTTTACCAGAACCCGTTGTTCCCGCAATCAAAAGATGTGGCATTTCTTTAAGATCTGCTACTACAGGATTACCGGAAACATCTTTACCTAAAGCTAACGCTAATTTAGAATTCGTATTAGAAAACACCTTTTCCTCTATCACTTCTCTTAAATAAACGAGATGTTTTTTAGTATTGGGAATCTCTATACCTATTGTTCCTCTACCAGGAATAGGTGCTACAATTCTTATGCTCGCCGATTTCATTGCTAAAGCAATATCATCAGACAAAGTAGTAATGCGTTGAATTTTAACTCCCGCAAACGGCTGTAATTCGTATAATGTCACTACAGGCCCCTTTTGCACGCTAACTACTTTTGCTCCTACCCCAAAATCAGATAATGTTTCCTCTAAAGTTTTTATGTTCGCTTCTATATCATCTTTTATCTGACGAGTATCTAATAAAGGTGGGACTTTTAAACAATCTAACGAGGGAAGAATGTAAGATTTTTCATCAAATACCTTATCCGATACAGGCTTTTCTTCTTTAGATATGGAAATTTCTTCTAAATCATCTTCTCTCGGCTGTTTCTGAGTATCTTTCTTTAATAAAGTTCCTTCTCCTTTAGTAATAGCTATGTTACTTGCAGAAGTAATTTTGGGAGTATAAACTTTAATTTCAGGAACAACATCTATAGATGATTCTAATTCATCTAATTTTGTATCTCTTACTTTCTCTTTTAAAGGTTTAGATATATTAACAATTTCTTTATTTTCAATTATTTTCTTCTTAATTTTTTCTCTTTGTAATATATTCTTTATAATCAACAATAGATTATCTACAATATGTCTAAAGTGCAAAAATAACTTTATGAAAAAGTATCCTGAGACTAACCATAACAAAATTAAAATTATAACAGTAAGCGTAATAAAGCTTCCCCAAAAACCCAAATATTTTTGAAAAAATATAGATAAAAAGTATCCTATAACTCCTGATGCTAAATATATGTTCTCCGGCTTTTTAAAAAATATACCTATTAACGCACAAATAAATATAGCTATAAAAACAAAGGAGAGAAACTTAACTATTCTCCCTTTAGCTATTCCATAAAATTTTATCAAACCTAAATTATTTAATCCTTTTAAAAAAATATAGAAGGGAATAAAATAACTGGCATAACCAAAAATAAAAATCAAAGAAAAAGATACATACAAACCTATTTTGCCTATTAGATTATGGATGGTTTTACTGGGAGGAAAAGTAAGAAAAGCTGAATCTTGAGGATTATAAGATACAAGACTTAAAAAAATTATTATTGATAAAGAGATAAATAATACTCCTGTAATAAATGAAGGGTTGAAATTCTTCATTAATCCGCTTGTTTTTTACTAAGAGATATCCTGCCTTGCTCATCAATATTGATCACTTTCACTTTTATTATTTCATTTTCTTTCACAAAATCGTAAGGGTCTCTCACAAAACTATTTGATAGTTCAGAAATATGTAGAAGTCCTACTTTACCAGGTAATATTTCACAGAAAGCACCAAAATTAGTAATTTTTATAACCTTTGCTTCATAAATATCCCCCACATTAACTTCTTTTGTTAGGTTAATTATCTCTTTCACTGCTCTCTCTAAATTAGAATCATTATCTGCTACTACGGAAACTATCCCTGTTTCATCGTTTATATCCACTATGACGTTATTTTCTCTGGTAATTTTTCTTATAACTCTTCCCCCTGGACCAATGATCTCACCTATCTTATCTATATCTATCTTAAATGATTTTATTTTAGGTGCGTAAGGAGAAACCATACTTCGTGGTGTAGAAATAATTTCCTTCATTTTAGATAAAATAAAATTTCTAGCTTCTTTAGCTCTTTTTAAACTATCGGCAAGGATAGAAAAACTAATTCCTTCATTTTTAACATCTAACTGTATAGCTGTTATACCTTTCTCTGTGCCAGCTATTTTAAAATCCATCTCTCCATAGTGGTCTTCTACTCCAGCTATATCAGTTAATATTTTATAATTTTCATTATTTTGAACTAATCCTAAAGCTATTCCGGCAACGTGTTCCTTAATGGGAACACCGGCATCCATAAGAGAAAGAGAAGAAGCACATACACTTGCCATACTGGATGAACCATTTGACTCTAATATTTCAGAAACAACCCTAATAGTATAAGGGAAAGATTCTTTATCGGGTATAACCGGTAAAAGAGATTTTTCCGCTAATGTACCATGACCTATTTCTCTACGAGATGGACCTCTCAGAGGTTTTACCTCTCCTACACTGAAGGGAGGGAAAGTATAATGAAGCATAAAGTGTTTATATTTTTCTCCCTCTAACTCACTAATCAACTGCTCATCAGAACTAGTTCCTAAAGTGGTTACAGCTAAAGCTTGTGTTTGTCCCCTTTTAAAAATTGCTGAACCATGTGTACGAGGCAAAACCCCTACTTTGCATTCTATCTTTCTAATCTCGTTAATAGCTCTACCATCCGGTCTCAAACCATCTTTCAATATTTTATCTCTCACAAATTCTTTCTCTATCTCATAGAAAGATTTATTTATCATAAAAGGGGTTATTTTAGAATCTTCTTTGAATAATTCCTGTAATTGTGATATTATTTTATCTATTTCATCTTCTCGTTCTTCTTTTTTTACTAATCCATAAATTTTATCTAATAGAGGATAAACTATATCTTTTATTTTATTTATAAATTCTCTGTCTATATTATATAAAGGAACTTCTTTCTTTGGTTTACCTATTTTTTCTTTTATCTCTAACTGTAGCTTTATTACCTCTTGTATAGCCGGATGGGCAAATTTTATAGCTTCTAAGATTTCTTCTTCTGAAATCTCATTAAAATCACCTTCTATCATAACTATATTATCCATTGTAGCTGCCACAACCATATCAAATAATGCTTCTTCTCTTTCTTGATAGGTAGGATTTATAATAAAATCTTTTTCCCTCTTACACACTCTCACTGCTCCTACTGGTGTATAGAAAGGGATATCAGATATTAATAAGGCACAACTTGCTCCATTTATACCCAATACATCGGGATCATTTATACCATCGCTGGATAAAACCATAGCAACAATCTGAACTTCATTCATTAAACCCGGTGGGAAAAATGGCCTTAACGGTCTATCAATTAAACGAGCGCATAATATCTCTGTATCTTTCGGTCTTCCTTCTCGTTTTATAAAACCGCCGGGAATTTTACCCATAGCATATGTCTTTTCCATATAATCTACAGTTAAAGGTGTAATTTCGCAATCATCTTTAGGATGTCTATCCATACAAGCAGAAACCAAAACAATTGTTTCTCCATAGAAAACTACTGTGCTACCGTTAGATTGAGTAGCTAGTTCACCTGAAGAAAAACTTAATTTATCCCTAAAATATTTAGAAAAGTCTAAAGAAAGGGAAAACATTTCATTTGTGAAGGTTAAGCTCTTTTAAAATATCGTTATATTTCTTCAAATCTTTTTTCTTAAGATAAGATAAAAGACGTCTCCGTCTACCTACCAACATTAGTAGACCTCGACGAGAGTGAAAGTCTTTCTTATACTTTTTTAAATGGTCTGTAAGATGTTTTATCCTTTCCGTTAGAAGAGCAACCTGCACATACGCAGAGCCCGTATCGTTAGGATGCTCTTTAAATTTATCAATAATAGTTCTCTTTTTAAATTTATCCATAAATAATATAATACATCTTTAAAAGTTATTTGTCAATACAGGTTTTAAAATTTTCTTAATATTTTATATATTATAATACTTTTTAATCTTTGTTTTAACTATCTTGAACTTTAGTTTATTCGCCCCACAAACCGGGCACTCCCACCATTCAGGGATATCATTAAATAATGTTCCCTCTTTTACTCCCATTTCTGGCTCACCTAATAAAACATCGTAAATATAACCACATACTTTACATTTATATTTTCTTAACTCCTCATTCATAGTCTACAAACACTTATTTTTAAGGAATTCCCGAAATTCCTGAGGAAACTCAATCTTTGCCTTACCGGCAGAACAATTCTCTATACTATTAACTATCTCCTTAAACTTATCATAAGGCATACTTACTATCAATTTATCTCTATCTACATTGCACATTTTTCGTGAAGTATAATCATAGAATGATATATTTGCTTCTCCTGTTGCTAAAGGATAAGATATAACCATCCTGCAAGTAGAACCACCTATTTTTATCTTTGGCATATTACCATCAGTAAATGTTAAAAGAGTTAACAATCTACAGGCTTCTTCAGGATTACAAACAAAAAGCACAAGTTGGGGTAGGAAACCAGCTTTTTCCATAGGTGATAAAATAAAATAAGAATTTGACCTATCTTCTAATTCCTCCATTTGTGATAATAAGTTATCTAAAGCTTTATAAGAAGAAAATAGTTTTTCCCCTTCAACTACAAACTTCTTTATCATATTTTCTATATTAGGATTATTTATTTTTCTAAGCCCCAAATGCCAACTAGCACCAAAACAAACATTGTTTTCTTTACTGATTTGAATTGATTTACCTTTAGCGGCATCAATAATTGCTCTACATATACGAACCTTGTTATCCTTCTCAATGATATTTGATTTATCAGTGAAACATCCTAACGCTATAGGACTAAGCTCTAAATTTAACGTTTCTTTTAGATTTTTTGATAATTCCTGCCATACTTTCATCCCCATATACCTCCTATTTTCTCTCCACAGTAGGGACACAAACCATTTTTTATATTATACTCAAGTATACTATAAAAATACCCCCTTTTTACTAAAAGTTTATGGCAAGAAAAACAATAAGTATCTGTTCCTTCATCAACATTACCTAAATAAACATACTTTAAACCATAACTTTTACCAATTTCTTTAGCTTTACGAAGTGTTTCTATAGGTGTAGGTATATAATCATCAAATTTATAATTTGGATAAAACCTACTTATATGCCAAGGAATATCTTTGTCTATATTAACAATGAATTGTACTAACTCTTTTAGTTCATCCTCGGAATCGTTATCTCCTGGAATAACTAAAGTAGTTATCTCTACCCATACTCCTAATCTTTTCATAGAAGCTATTGTTTCTAAAACCGGTTTCAATTTTGCCTTGCAGTGTTTTCTATAATAATCATCTCTAAAACTCTTCAAATCTACATTAGCTGCATCCAAATAAGGGTTTATAAATTCTAAAACTTCTTGCCTCATATATCCATTAGTTACAAATACATTGTAGAGTCCTTCCCTTTTAGCTAATTTTGCTACATCGTAAGCATATTCAAAGAATATAGTAGGTTCAGTGTAAGTATAGGAAATACTTTTACAATTATTTTCTTTTGCTTCTTTTACAACTTCTTCAGGAGATAAATAATCAGAAGACACATCCATTTCTCTTTTAGACAATTGAGAAATTTGCCAGTTTTGACAAAAACCACATTTAAAATTACATCCTATCGTGGCTATAGAATAAGATTTAGAGCCAGGCAACAAATGATAGATTGGTTTCTTCTCTATGGGGTCAATATTTTTTGCTATCAACTCTCCATAAACCAAGCTATAAAGAACACCGTCAATATTTTGTCTAACCCCACATATACCAAATCTTTGAGGAGCAATTATACAATTATGCGCACAAAGATTACACTTTACCATTCTATCAGCCAATCTTTCATAAAACATAGCTTCTTTTCTCATAGCTTACTTGTCATTCTATTTTACTATATGCACCTATTAAAAGGACAACCTCCCGAATAATCCGCTTCTATAGTTATAAACTCTGGTTCAGGATAATCTTTATCTCTATACGAACCAATAGATAAAACTTGTTCTTCTTTACTACCATAACGGTATATAGTTATTCCTTTGCATTTAAGTCTGTAAGCCATAAAGTATATTTTCCTTACATCTTCTACTGTAGCATCGTAAGGCAAATTAATCGTTTTAGACACAGCATTATCAGTCCATTTCTGAAATTTAGATTGAATCAAGATATGCTGTCTTGGTGGTATATCAAAAGCAGTGACAAAAACTCTTTTTATATTTTCCGGTATACCCTTTATATTCTGTATCGAACCTCGACGAGCAATCTCTCCTAATATCTTTTTATTATAAAGGTTATTTTCTTTAATAAATCTCTCAAAATAAGGATTAATCTCAAACAATTTTGTTCCCGTTAATACATTACGAACGAACGCAAGAGCAAATATTGGTTCTATTCCCGAAGAACACCCTGCAATAATACTCAAAGTCCCTGTAGGAGCGATAGTATTAACTGTGGCATTTCTTAATCTAATGTTTTTTTTAGCATAGATAGATTTCTTAAAATTAGGGAAAACGCCTCGTTCATCAGCTAATTTACTTGAAGCTCTTAAAGATTCTTTGTGGATAAATTTCATTAGTTCTTCAGCTAAATCTAATGCTTTAAAAGAATTATAAGAAATGCCCAATTGGATAAGCATATCGGCAAACCCCATAACTCCCAAACCAATTTTCCTATTAGCTAAGGTAATATCTTTTACTTGTGGTAAAGGGAATTTATTTACTTCTATAACGTTATCTAAAAATCGCACTGCCCAAACCACGGTATCTCTCAATTTATCCCAATTAACTTTATTGTTTTTTACCATTTTGGACAGATTTATAGACCCTAAATTACAACTTTCAAAAGGTAAGAGAGGCAACTCCCCACAAGGATTAGTTGCTTCTATTCTACCTAATTGAGGAGTGGGGTTCTTTCTATTTATCTCATCAATAAATATTAATCCAGGATCACCACTTCTCCAAGCAGAATTTGCGATAAGGTCAAATAAGAGCTTAGCTTTTATAGATTTTACCTTCTTTTTATTACGAGGATTTATTAAATCAAAATAAGTATTCTTTTTGACCGCATCCATAAATTTATCAGTTACTGCCACAGAAAGATTGAAATTAACAAATTTACCTTTTTCATTTTTAGCTTCTACAAACTCAAAAATATCAGGGTGGTCACACGTTAATATTCCCATATTTGCCCCTCTTCTCTTTCCACCCTGCACAATAATCTCTGTTGCCCTATCAAAAATGCTCATAAAAGATATTGGACCAGAAGCTTCACCTTTTGTAGAAAGAACGATGTCATTTTTAGGCCTAAGTTTAGAGAAATTGAAACCCGTTCCTCCTCCTGTCTGATGGATCTTTGCTGTATAATATAGAGCCTGAAAAATACTATCTAAAGAATCCTCTATAGGAATTACAAAACAAGCTGATAATTGCCCCACCTCTGTCCCCGCATTCATAAGTGTAGGAGAATTAGGAAGAAATTCTAAATTTCGCATTAAATGATAAAATTTTTCTTCTATCTCATCTAACGATAAGGGAGACGGAAAATTTTTCTCTGCTTTAACTATATGAGAAGCTACTCTACGGAAAAGCTCACTTGGTGTTTCTATAACATTTCTATTAAAATCTTTTAATAGATAACGCCTTTTCAATACTTCCATACTATTTATAGATAACTTTAAATCATCTTTTACTCCCAGTATAGATTTAACCAACCTTATTTGACTACGCTTCTCTCTATAAAGAATATACTGTTTAGCAATTTTATTATAACCCTCCTCCATTAAAGAATTCTCTACCGTATCTTGTATTTGCTCTATAGAAATTAACCTATCCTTAGATAGATTGGCTAATTTTCTTAAAACAATAGAAGTTACTCTTTTAGCCACTATGTTAGCTTTATCCTTATCTTTCAAAATTTCCACAGAAGCTTTATTGATTGCTAATTCAATCTTAAATTTATCAAAAGGGACTATCGTACCATCTCTCTTTTTTACTTTTGTAGGTATAAATAAATTTCTCATCGAATATATCCTATCAATTTAACTATCATTAATCAAGAGTTTATTTCAAAAAGCTCTAAATATAAAAATTAATCCTAAAAAGAAAAGGTAAAAAAAAGAAAAATTCCTTATATACGGTTTCAACCACAAGTATAATGAAGTTATACTTTCTATTCCCCAATAAAGAAATAAAGTAACAACAACGTTAGGGAGTATAGCAAAAAAAGAAAATAGTAAAAAAGATAGTATTTTTAACAAAATATTATATAAATGATAACTCCACAAATAAGCTAAAAAACCCGTAGCCTCAAAACCACAAGGTAAACCCATAATTATTCCCCACAATATGTACAAAAACTTTATTTTTCTTCTCCTATAGTATATAGAAGTAAAGTGATACTTTCTATCTCTTAAAACAAGCATTCCCATAATAATCATTATCAATCCTAAAATAAGAGAAGTATAACGGGTAGGAATAAAAGTTCTAATAAAAAAGAAAAATTCGCTGCCTAAAAAAGAATAAACAAAGATTGAGAAAAAACGAGAGAAATTAAAAAGTAAAATAGGTATTATTACTTTTTTAATATTTTCTCCCCAAAGGTTTATAGTTAAACTTAAAGGCAAAGAACATACAGGACACCCTATAAAGCCAAAATTTAATCCCAAAAATATACTACTAACAAAAAAATGTGGATATGAATAAATAGGGTCTCGGTTAAAAAATGTAGGTATATACGAATAATTTAACTGAAAATATAAGATAACAAGTGCTAAAGTTAAAGGATGTAAAAATTGACGAATAATTTTAATTATATTATTCATAGATTATTTCTTAAAACCTATCTTAAGCCGTAACTTATTTCTACCTACCAACGACTTATTTATTCTAAATTTTTTATCTTTGAAATAGCTACAAATGAAATCATCTTGGGAAATATTACCAAAATCTAAACTATCCATACCCAGACCTAAGAAAACTATATCTTCTAAAGCATATGAACCAATATTAAATAAAATAATCTCCTCTATCTTTAACCAATCCTTACCTTTTCTAAAAAATATCTCTATACTATCTTTATTCCAATAAGGTAAATTTAATTCTAAAACAGCTCTATTAAAATCATCTATTTTATAATCTGTGATGATAAGAGAGTTTTCTTGCATAAAGCGGGAAAATTTTTTATTATTCCACTGAGGGAATTTAGAAACAAATGTGTCATAGTTAAAACTAATTAAATTAACAAATTGGTCATTTCTAACATTAATTTTACCTTCAATATATATGTAATTATCTTTAATTAACGGTTTTTTAAAAGAAGGGAAGATAAAATTAAGTATTCTTAGAAAAAAGAATATCGCTATGAAAGAAGATAAGATTAATTCAAAGATAAGTGCTATTTTTTTCATCAACTTTGTGGGAAGAAAGTATCTAATATCTGTCTATGTATAATCTTATTAGAAGCAATATAACCAATAGTTTTATGAGTAATGGGATCACCTCTAAGATCCGTAAATTCTCCTTGTGCTTCTTTAATTATACATACTCCTCCGGCAAAATCCCAGGGCATATCATGAAATTCTATAGCAAAATCAAGTTTACCCTCAGCTATATAACTTAATACTCTTGCCGATGAGCCTAACATCCGTATATTAAAAACATTTCTTGCTAACTTATCCAATACGGGTAACATTTTATAAGGTGAATAACGGATACTAGAGTCGAAAGAAACAGAACACTCCTTAAGAACATTTGTAGAGGACACATAGATCTTTTTACCATTTTTATAAGCACCATTATTTTTCTCTCCCACATACAGCTCATCATCTTTAGGCATGTAAATTACCCCTAATACAAAATCTCCCTTAAACACTACTCCTATAGATACCCCAAAAATATCTATATTGCGAATGTAATTGTGTGTCCCATCTAAAGGGTCAATTATCCATAGCCAATCATTATCCAATTTACTCTTCTCGGTTTCTTCTGCTAATATCCCATGATTAGGATATTTTATTTTTATCCTTTCTACAATCATATCTTCTGCTTTTTTATCTAATTCTGTGGCTAAATTTCTGTCACCTTTAGATTTTATTTCTTTAACTTTACCAAAATTATCCCAAAGGAAATTACCTGCTTCTTTAGCTAATGCAATTGCAAAATTTACCATATAAATTAACTCCTTTTTAATTTAAATTTATATTAAATAAATATAGCTTACAAAAAAGCCCTGTATCTATATCGACACAGGGCTTAAAAATTATTCCTAAAATTGTTTCTACCAATTTAATAAGGTGGTGGATAACCACCGCCGGGCATTCCTGCAGGAGGCATATTACTCTTCTCTTCTTCAGGTATCTCGCTAACTAATGCTTCTGTAGTAATCAAAAGAGATGCTATAGAAGCTGCTTTTTGGAGAGCTGTCCTCGCTACCTTTTTAGGGTCAATTATCCCGGCATCGAACATATCAGTAATCAAATTTCTCTCTGCATCAAACCCTGTATTTACCTTTTCTTTTTTTAGTTGTTCAACAATAACAGAACCTTCAAACCCAGCGTTAGCTACAAGCTGACGTAATGGCTCTTCTAAAGCTTTTTTTACAATATTTACCCCAATCTGTTCATCGCCCTCTAAATTTAACTTTTCTAAGCTAACTATACTACGAAGAAGCCCAATTTCTCCACCTGGTATAATCCCTTCTTCCACAGCTGCCTTAGTAGCATGTAAAGCATCTTCTACTCTGGCTTTCTTCTCCTTCATTTCTGTTTCCGTAGCTGCCCCCACATTTATTCGAGCTACTCCTCCTGCCAATTTAGCTAATCTTTCCTCTAATTTTTCTCTATCGTAATCAGAATCAGTTTCTTCTTTTTGCTTTCTAATCTGATTGATTCTTCCCTGAATAGCTGATTGTTTACCAGCACCTTCTATAATAGTTGTATTTTCCTTATCTATCTTCACCTTCTTTGCTCTACCTAAATCATCAAGGGAGATATTTTCCAACTTTATACCTAAATCTTCGGTAATTGCTCTTCCTCCCGTTAAAATAGCTATATCTTCTAACATTGCCTTACGTCTATCGCCATAACCAGGAGCCTTTACAGCAGAACAAGAGAATGTTCCTCTTAATTTATTCACCACTAACGTTGCTAATGCCTCACCTTCTACATCTTCAGCAATTATCAAAAGAGGTTTACCCGAACGAGCTATCCTTTCTAAAAGAGGTAATAAATCTTTTAGGTTAGAAATCTTTTTCTCATAAATTAAAATGTATGGTTCCTCAAGAATGCATTCCATTTTCTCTGCATCGGTGATAAAATACGGTGATAAATAACCTTGATCAAATTGCATTCCCTCCACTACATCTAAGGTTGTAGACATTGTTTTGGACTCATCTACTGTAATAACTCCATCTTTACCAACTTTATCCATAGCATCAGCAATTAATTCACCTATCTGCTTATCTCCATTGGCTGCTATAGTAGCTACCTGAGCAATTTTCGTTTTATCTCCTTTAACAGGCTTAGCAATCTTCTCTAAATAATCTACAACTACCTCAACAGCTTTATCAATGCCTCTTTTTAAAGCCATGGGATTTGCCCCCGCAGTAACATTTTTTAACCCCTCTCTAAAAATTGCTTCAGCAAGAATCGTAGCTGTAGTCGTTCCATCTCCAGCGATATCAGAAGTCTTCTCAGCTACTTCTTTTACCAACTGTGCTCCCATATTCTCGTAAGGGTCCTCCAAATCTATTTCTTTAGCTACCGTTACACCATCCTTGGTAATAGTAGGTGAACCAAACTTTTTTTCAATAACCACATTTCTTCCTTTAGGACCTAAAGTAACCTTAACTGCATTAGAAAGCATCTCCACACCTTTAAGAATGGAACGACGCGCATCTTCATTAAATACAAGTTGCTTAGCCATTTTAACACCTCCTCTAATCCAAAATAGCTAAAATATCCTCTTCTCTAACTATCAAATGTTCCTCATCATCAATTGTAATCTCTGTCCCAGAATACTTTCCATAAATAACCGTATCACCAACTTTTACTTTTAAAGGTATTATTTTACCATCTTCGGTTTTTCTACCATCACCTACAGCTATAACTTTACCTTTTTGGGGCTTTTCTTTAGCTGTATCAGGTAATATAATACCTCCCTTTGTCTTTGCCTCTTCCTCACTAGGTTTGATAAGAACCCTATCACTTATTGGCTTAATCTTCATAATTTCACCCCCTTTTCTTCTTAATTAGCATTCTTAAGCCTAAATTGCTAATTATTTTACTTTATTAACTAATTTTGTCAATAGTGTTCTTTCCCTGGTTAATACAAAGCAAAATACCCTTCTCTTAAATTTTAACTTTTTAACTCCCTTGCTTTTTAAAAAACTAACTTACATCCATAACATATACACTTACATTTACGTTTCATAACTATTTTTAAAAGGTATACTTTATTAAGCAATTAATAGTTTGGCATTCATAATCTTTATAACATTCTTCATTTTGTTTTTTATCAAATATTTGGGGATAACAAATACCCTATGCCATTTATCCTAAAGTTTAACTATTTCTTGCTTTACGACAAGAAATAAAATAACTCGCAAAGTTTTCTTGATGAGTTCATCCAAAATCACTCCTCCCCAAGACAGGGGGATTACCGATAGATTTTCGTATTACCTGCTAACTGTCACATAAATTTAAAATCAACCAACAAATAGGACCCAAACAGGAAAATAATACACGAAACAAATGTCCCAATCGAAAAAGATAATTTTCAATTTTGTTATCATACGCAACCATTTTATTGCAAAATTTTCCCATCATTTTTTATCAATGGTTTTAAAAGTGATTTTTTTCTGAAACACAATCATTCACCATAACTCTCATTTTATATTTACCTGCTTGATGAAAAATATTCTTAAATAGGGGCAACGATCAGAAACTTAACCATTATTTTTCTCTCTTCGTCGCAGATATTTACCCTCTATATATTTCCATAGTATAATTTGCCATCGATTATATAAATTATCTCTTCACCATTTAATAATTTCTCAAAAGCTGATTAGACCAAACCGAAGAAAATTAAACCAGCCGGTATCTAAGCAAAGGATACCTGTTTTGGAAAACATAAAACAGAAATCTTCCCTTAAAAGAAACGAATAAGCTTAAAAAAGAAACTAATAACTTGCAATACTTTTAAGATGAAAAGTTTGATATTGACTAAAACAAAGATTGTGTTTAATATCTATAAACCTACATTCTATGCCCCAATGAAGAACATATTTAGAGAATATTTTTCAGAGGATGAAGATAAATGATTGGTTACAAGTATACAATTAATTTTAATATCATTTCCCTATCAAGAGGCTTTAGAAAAAACGATTTTTTTATGAAGGATAAAATTATCATTCAAAACTAATTCTCTATATTTGCAACAGTAGAGTTTTATTTATTCTTCAATTTACCTTACAATTAAAACTATGGAAGGCACAATTAATAATAATTATAATTCAATATTAATTTCCTAAAATAACAAATATCCTTTATATCTTGCGGATATCGTAAGCCCAATGAAGTAAAGCCTGTCTCTGTTTTCTTCTACATAGCAAATCACCTTTTCTACAATTATTCTTTATTTGAGTAATATGTCTTCTCATAGCTTTCCATCTTTTAATCTGGCGTCTATCTTCTTCAGGAAGTCTTCTCCCCATATAATAACGACAATACCACTGGAACCATCCACGAGGATCATCCTTATAAATCCATCCGTTCTTTTCCCATACTGAGAGTGGCTGACTAGCATTGACGCCAAAATAATTTAACTTTGGATCATGTCTTTCTGCACATAGCTTGGCTTTCTTAAACCAAGATGAAGGAAATTCTTTGCGACAATCAGTCATATATTTACCCCCAAACACACCCATTTCCAACATCTGCTTAGGTGTAAGTTCAGGTTTAAAATCTTTATCAAAATTCCTACCCATAGGTTCACTGCATATATAGCGATATCCCTGTTGCATCTTATCGTTAACTATAACAATTCTTTTCTTCATCTCTTAATCAGCGTTTCTTCTTACATTTTATACACAGTTAAGAATATAAAACATTTTATTCTTTTTTCGGAGTTAACTTTTCTATTGCGTATTTTGTATAAATAAATGATATGCCTAAGAAAATTAATCCAAGAATAATAAAACTAATAATCTTATAAATAACAGATAATTTAAATAAATCAACAAAACCTACTCTTAACAAGGTAAACCCGAATATAATAAATCCTACTTGGCGGAAATTCTTCTCTTTAATTAAAAATCCTATTAAAAAAAGAAAAACCCCTAATATACCTAATCCAAGAGAAACCCAAGTATATTTGATATATTTAAAGATTGCTAATATTGCCAAACAAGAACCAACATAAAAGATAGGTGATACCAAATATTTATCAAATGATTTTATACTATCGTTAATGAACTTAATTTTAAAAAATCTATAAATAAAATATTCTCCGAAAGCACAAACTATTGGCCCATATACAAGAAACAACTTCTGAAATCCACTTATGATACGATAGTTGTCATAAAAACAGAAACGTAAAGAAGCCCATACTAAAAGCATTAAAGCATATAAACGAATATATTTATCCAAAATTAATATCCCTAGAATCAATAGTAATAAAGATTCTAAAAAAATACTAAATGTTATCCAGAACGGTTTAACCACCTCTCCAATATACATAGTCAAATACATTACAGAAAATCCAGAATAGAAATTTTGTAGTACTGCTTCCGAATTAAACGTGTCTTTTTTATTATATAAGAAATAATATAAACTAAAGCAAACGGCTGTAGAAATAAACCCGATAAAATATAGTAATGCTGGACAACCCAGTAAAAATGATAAAATCTTTAAATCATTTGGTAATACATAACAATCTGGGAATATTAATCTCAATCTCAAAAATAAAATAGAAGCTAATACAAGACCAATATACCTATATGCTTTCTGTTCAAAAATAAAACCGGCTAACAACAAAAATGGCAACTCAACAAACCAAATAATAGTAGTATGATAAGGTAAAAATTTTAACGGGATAGATATTGTTAATAAAGAGATAGCAATAATTATATCGCAGATAAATATATCATTTCGCTTAATATAATACATAATAATTGATAAAACAGTATACACTAACCCTAAACCAAAGATAAAATTAAACTTTTGAGAAGGATAAAAAAAGTATACTTTAGGATAAATCATAAATAAAAATAGAACAAGATTAGTAAGATTGGCTATAGCAATCTTTTTATCTAACTTTATATCTCCATTATTTCTTATCAAATGTATCGCTAAAGTAAACATAATCCAGTAAATTAACAGAAAACCTGCGTCTAAAAGAAAATAAACATTCTCTACATTCAAATTACCCACAGGTATTCTTGAAAAAGATATCTGTTTTATTACCCACTCAAAATGTGTAAAATATGTCAATATAATACCTAAAAAAATAAACCTAAACCAACGCATCTTATAAACCAAAATAAACCCTATCACTGCCAATAAAGCTGTACTGATAAGTGTAAAATACTTCACATCACCGATAACAGAAGTAAAATAACCTATAAAGAGAGCAACTCCTATAAGATTTTCAGATTTATATTGTAAAGAGTGAACGATAATCCCGAAGGCAACAATAAGTAAAAGAAATAAGTCTAAGATTTGACTATTAATTATCTTTGAAGCTTCAAAGTGATACATCGCATAGGTAGTAAAATAAACAATAGCCCATCCCCCACCTAAAAGTACCCTACCATAATTAATAAATCTATCTATTTTTTCAAACTTTACACCTAAAATAAATAAAGTTCCTGCTATAAGATAACCCAACAATATTTTGGCAAATGGTTCAAGATGCGTAAATGCATAGGTAAACAGAAATGCTACACCTAAAGAAAATAAAATTATTCCTATCTTATTTAACCAAAACTTACCCAAATTAAGTTCTATATCTGATTTATGTCCAACCGTCTTCTCGTCTTCTTTCTCTACCGAACCAATATCTTTAAATTCTGAAGTTAATGGCTCTATAAACTCATCGTTATCCTTAGAATAATCTTGAGGGATTTTTTCTCCAATTTTTATTTCCCATTCGTTTATTCTCGTTTCTAAAACATCTAACTTGTTACTTAATTCAACAAACTTGCCTCTAATATTTTCCAATTCAGCTTTAATTGAGTTAAGATAAGAATAGTTGTATTGGTCGGTTCCTATATGGAATGGTTTAGCTTTTGGCAAGAGCAAAACAATAATTAATGCAATTGGTCCTAAAAACAAACTTAGTAAAAACCACAATAGAATACTTTGTTTCTTATCTTGAGCAACAAAAATAGTAGCTACAATACTAATTATCCAAAAAATAAACATCACCCGCTCATCCTTTTAAATTTCTATAAAAAGAGAGGAATTAAAATGTAACTTATGTCTCTTGATTAGAAAGATTTCTGAACAAACAAGGAAGTGAATTCTTATTTTTTAAGATGTTTTTATTTTAGGCGTTCTTTTCTGCAATATCACCAGCTATAGGAAGTTTAAAATGCTCCCCTTGATAGGCTTTAATCATTAAGATTATCCAAAGAATAAAAGATGCTAATGATACTAATAAATTTATAACCCCCCCTACAAATGGTATAAATCCCAAAACTACAGAAACTAAAAACAAGAATGCAAAAACTACTATTGACTGCATCGCATGAAAACGCACAAACTTGTTCTCTTTTTCAATAACATAAAAGATAATCCCTGTTATAAAACCTAAAAGATAACTCAGAAGCGCTGCTAAATTTGCATTAATTCCTGTTGAGGTTTTCCCCAAATCTTTTTGTTCCATATCTACCCTCCTTTTTTGTTTTTGTTCTTGGGCAAGAACTTTATTTATTTTCTTAGCCTCCTTTCGGTATAAGGCTTAATTTGGTAAAATATTTACACCCTTTTTAAAACCGAAAGGAGGGGTTTATTTCTAAAATTACTATTAAAGAACATACTCTTTATTCCAGATGTGGCTTTTATAATTCCAGCGAGTTTTTGAGCTCTCAAATTATCTCAAAACCTCCTCTCCCCCAGGTAATTTAACATCTTATCATTTTTAATATATATACCTTAATAATAAACCTTGAGGAATTCTATCTTAATTTGATTCATTTTACGAAATAGATTTTATTTTTATTTTAACACAAAATAAGTAAAAACAAAATACAAATTTATATGATGTTAATGTCAAAATAATGAGACACTTTCATATTTAGGTGTTCTTTAAAAAGAGTAGTACGTTTAGAGATAATATCTTATTTATTGCTATTATATTAACTGGCTTATAATCCCCTAAACCCAAAGATTTACATTTATATATCGTTTAAAGTAATTCTTATCTTAATACACCTTTTCAATTCTTTAAATTATTTAAACCTTGAACCTTGAATATGAACAAGTTTCAATCCCTCATAGGTAGGCTAACAATTTGGACATCTTCTTTCTTCTATCTTTTTCATATACTCGTTTCAATCCCTCATAGGTAGGCTAGCAATGATTATGGAAGTTATGGTTATGGAGATGGAAAGGAGGTTTCAATCCCTCATAGGTAGGCTAGCAATATAGTAGCATTATTTTGTATCCAGAAACTTATCTTTGTTTCAATCCCTCATAGGTAGGCTAGCAATCATCAATGTGCTACTGAGGTGGAGAGGTTGATATGTGTTTCAATCCCTCATAGGTAGGCTAGCAATCATATTCAACAAAAATATAGTCTTACCCCGACCAGGGTTTCAATCCCTCATAGGTAGGCTAGCAATGAGATATTGACATTCAGTTATCTTCTGCGGTAGTAAGTTTCAATCCCTCATAGGTAGGCTAGCAATCCCTCTACCCCCTTCATCCCCAAAAGTCAAATGCATGTTTCAATCCCTCATAGGTAGGCTAGCAATTAGAAAGAATGTAAG
Source organism: Candidatus Omnitrophota bacterium (assembly GCA_023819315.1). Taxonomy (GTDB): domain Bacteria; phylum Omnitrophota; class Gorgyraeia; order Duberdicusellales; family 4484-171; genus JAMWBQ01. The sequence goes on along the minus strand of JAMWBQ010000006.1, from coordinate 1,005 downwards.
TTTTATTGCTTATAGAGAGACGTTTCAATCCCTCATAGGTAGGCTAGCAATCTTTTTCCCACTACACCTACCTCCTAACTGTATGCGAGTTTCAATCCCTCATAGGTAGGCTAGCAATCTGAATAAGTCGTCGTTCAGATTTAATCAAATATTTGTTTCAATCCCTCATAGGTAGGCTAGCAATCGCATCATTTATTGCCAGTTCAGATGGACGTTACAGGTTTCAATCCCTCATAGGTAGGCTAGCAATTCTGCCTGAAGATATAATATCTATGTTAAGAATAAAGTTTCAATCCCTCATAGGTAGGCTAGCAATCAGATGTTTTAGTGCCTCCTGATATATTTTTAAAGCTGTTTCAATCCCTCATAGGTAGGCTAGCAATCAGCATCTACAAATACTGAGCTATCCCCGTAAATACGTTTCAATCCCTCATAGGTAGGCTAGCAATTATTTCAGATGTGTCATATATATTAATATATAACAGGTTTCAATCCCTCATAGGTAGGCTAGCAATTCATTCTACTATCCTACTACCCCATCAATCAGCTACGTTTCAATCCCTCATAGGTAGGCTAGCAATATTCCGTCCAAATCCCCATACCCAACCACCACCTTAGTTTCAATCCCTCATAGGTAGGCTAGCAATGATTTAGGAGCACAGCCTCCTACCGGACCTTTTAAGTGTTTCAATCCCTCATAGGTAGGCTAGCAATGAAGAATGGGTTTATTTTGGTTTCTGGTAGAAGTGAGTTTCAATCCCTCATAGGTAGGCTAGCAATCAGCAACTTCCTTAATTATCTCTAATGCTGAAACTGAGTTTCAATCCCTCATAGGTAGGCTAGCAATCTCATAAGTAACAGGGTTTAACAACGTCCCATAATGGTTTCAATCCCTCATAGGTAGGCTATCAATTCTGGTTGCTTCATTGTCAGCGGTAGGGTTAGAAGAGTTTCAATCCCTCATAGGTAGGCTAGCAATTAGTTAATTTCTCATCTTATGGGACA
>JAMWBQ010000005.1 GCA_023819315.1 Candidatus Omnitrophota bacterium | reverse complement strand
GCTCCCAATGACCATTATCTATCTATATTAAGTCCAAACAAAAGTTTTCACAACGAGCTAATGGAGGGATTAAAAAAAATTAATTCTTTGTATAGAAAAAATCTTTTTAAAAGAGGTATTAGTACGCAGTTAGTTGTAGGTGGGGCGGGAGAGAGTGACAGAGATGTTCTTTCTCTTTCTCAATTTTTGTATGATAAATTTTCAATAAGTCGTATATATTATAGTGGATTCATACCTGTTGTAAATACACCTTTTGAGAATAAGCCGTCGTGTTCACTTTTAAGAGAAGTTCGTCTTTACCAGGCTGATTTTCTTTTGCGTAGTTATGGATTTAAATACGAGGAGTTGATTTTTGATAAGGGAGGTAATCTCTTTATAGATGAGGATCCTAAATTAGTTTGGGCAAAGCATCATTTAGAGTTATTTCCTATAGAAGTTAACTTTGCATCTATGGAAGAACTTTTGCGTGTTCCTGGTATAGGAAAAATTTCGGCAAAAAGAATAGTGTCTTGCCGAAAAGAGAATCGTTTGATAAGATTAGAAGATTTGAAGAAATTAGGGGTAGTGGTAACTAGGGCAAGGAATTTTATTACTTTAGCAGGCAAGATGTTCCCATCTAAATGTGAGATTTATTCTCCCCCAAGCAAAGAAAAACAATTGTTCCTTTGGGAGGAAATTTAGGTAAATGGTAGATATTATTCTTATAATTTCATTTATTTGCCTTTCTGCTTTTTTTTCTGCTTCAGAAACAGCAATATTTTCTTTGACCACTTATCGTTTAAGGAGAATGGGTAGTAAAGATTTTAGAGTTAAAAGGATTAAGCAATTATTAAATAAGCCAACCTATTTACTATCTACAATTGTATTTGGTAATATGTTGGTAAATATAAGTATAGCTTCCTTAACTACCTCTATATTTGTTAATCTATTTAATGAGAAGGGAGTTTTCTTAGCAATTATTTTTTCTGGCACGATAGTCCTTTTTTTAGGAGAGATATTTCCTAAGAGCATAGCTATAAATATACCGGAAAAAATTTCTCTCTTTTCCTCTTCTTTACTTTATTTAATTTCTAAAATTTTATACCCATTACTTATATTTATTCAGAATTTTAGTGAGAAGGTTTCGTCTTTATTTTTCTTTTCAAAAGATAAAGAAGTGCCTTTTACCGAAGAAGAGTTTAAAACAGCTCTTTTATTAGGAAAAAGAGAAGGCCAGATTACTAAGGAAGAGGAAGTAATGATAACTTATATTTTGAGATTCAAAGAGACAACAGCTGAGCAGGTTATGACTCACCGTGTAGATATTAAAGGTTTAGATATAAATTGGACACAGAAGGAGGTAAGTAGAATATTAATAGAAAATAAACACTCTAAATTTCCTGTTTACAAAGATTCTTTGGATAACATTATAGGTATACTTTACAGTAAAGATATTTTTTTGTCTTCTCAAGATGATTGGAAGAATTTAGTTAGAAAGCCTATGTTTGTTCCTGTGAGTAAAAGGATAGGTGAACTTCTAAAAGTTTTTCTTGATAGTAAAGAAAGTATCGCTATAGTTTTAGATGAGTACGGCGGGACAGCGGGTTTAGTTACTTTTGAAGATATAGTAGAGGAAATTTTTGGAGAAATTTACGATGAATATGAAGCTTCTCAGGATTTTATCGAGAAGATAGATAAGAATAAATATCGTGTTTTAGGTAGAACTCCTCTAAAGAAAATTAACTTAGAGTTTAATTTAAATATCCCTGAAATTGAAGATACTATAGCAGGATTTGTACTTTCCAAATTAGGGAAGATTCCTGAGGTGGGAGAAAAATTAGAATTTAAAAATGTAGAGTTTATTGTAGAGAAAGCATCACGAAGAAGAATTTTGAGTCTCTTGGTAGAAATTAAATAAGATGATAGTTTTAATTTATTTTTTATTAGTATTAATTTTTATTTTACTTCAAGCAATATTTACTTGTAGTGAGATAGCCTTTATTTCTTCCAATGTTTTTAAATTACATCATCGTATAGAGAAAGGAGACAGAGGAGCTAAATTAGCATTTAAATTGATATCTAATCCTGAAAAATTTCTCGCTACTATTCTGGTAGGGATAAATCTTTCCGTAATAGTTAGTTCTAGTTTAGCTACATTAATACTTATTCATCTTAAAGTTCCCAATGCTAATTTTTGGATTACGTTTCTATATGTTCCTTTCATAGTTATATTTGCTGAATTGTTTCCTAAGAATTTAGGTAGATTGTATAAGGAGAAGATTATCTGCAAATTATCATTTATCATAAAATTATTTGAAGACATATTAGACCCTATAGTCTCAGTTATAGAAAGGACAACAAGGATAATTATTCGCATAGTTACAGGTAAATATAATAAAAGGCGTTCCCCATTTATTACTAAGGAAGAAATAAAATCAATGGTTAGAGAGATACAGAAATACGGTATATTAGATAGGGGAGAGAAAAAAGCTATAGAGGATATATTTGATTTACGCCAGAGAAAGATTAAGGACGTAGTAACCCCTTTAAAGAAGGTGGTAACTTTAGATTACAATGACACCTATGATGCTATTTTACAAAAGATAAAAGAAGCAGGTTATACTCGCTATCCTGTATGGAAAGATAAAATGATAGTAGGATACATCAATATTTTCGATTTGTTTTATAAAAAAGATGATGATTGGCACAAATTCATAAGACCTATTATTCATATTGGTAAGAATCAGAAACTATACGAAGTTTTTACCACCTTAAAAAGCAACAAAGAAAATGCTGCTTTAGTAATTAAAGGTAGAAAAGTATTAGGTTTAATTACTCTTGACGATTTGGTTAGAGAGATAATCATTTCAATCGTTAGTTAATGAATTTATTTTGTTTGATTGGAGCGAGAAATACAGTTATAATATTTAATCTAAGATATATTTGTTAAGGAGGTGATTTATGGGAGATATTAGACTTAAAGATGAGGAGATTAGAGAAGGAGCACCTTGGGGAGCAATATCCTACGTTTTCTTTTTATGGGTTATAACTTTTATATATAAGAAAGATAATGCTTTTGCTTATTATCATGCTAAACAAGGTTTAGTGATTTTTATCTGTGAATTTATATGTTTTTTCTTACCAATAATCCCTTTTATAGGTCAGTTTTTTTTCAGGATAGGATTAATAATTTGTTTAATATTTTCTGTTTACGGCTTATACTCTTCCCTTACAGGAAAATTATGTAGGATACCTATAATAAGTGAGATAGCTTCTAAATTTGTAATTTAATATGGTTGAGAAAAAAGACAATTTTAAAATTAAAAATTTTGATGATGATTTCATAAAAAAAGATACCTGGCGAATATTTCGTATAATGAGTGAGTTCGTAGAAGGGTTTGATGGTTTATCGGGTTTAAAAAAGGCTGTTTCATTCTTTGGTTCAAAGAGGATAGAGGAGGGTAGCTATTATTACCGACTTGCTTATCGTACAGCATTTATCTTATCAAAACAAGGGTATAGTATTCTTACCGGTGCCGGACCAGGAATAATGGAAGCTGCCAATAGAGGGGCATGGGATGCAAAGGGCAATTCTATAGGACTAAATATACTGATTCCTGAACAGAAGCCTAATCCCTACGTTAATTACTTATTAGAATTTAGATATTTTTTTGTGAGGAAAGTGATGTTTGCAAAATATTCTTGCGCTTTTGTTGTTTTCCCTGGTGGATATGGGACTTTGGACGAGTTGTTTGAAGGATTAGCATTAATCCAGACTTATAGAGTAGAGCCATTTCCTGTAATTTTGGTAGGGAAAAACTTCTGGGGAGGTCTTATAGATTGGTTAAAAAATAAGTTGGTTAAAGAAAACACTACCCTATTGGATGAAGATTTGTTATTATTTGATTTATTGGATAAGCCTGAGGAAATCTTGAAGAAAATAAAGAGTTTTTATAGTAAAGGTAGAAAGAGTAAATGAAAGTGTTCTTAAGAACCTGGCAGGAGTTTGAATTAGAGGATATAGAGAAAAGCCTTTTTGTTATAGGAGAAATTAATGGAGAATGTTTCGCTTGTCATACTATTGGGATAGGTCTAAAGGAAAGGTTCTGCCCTAACTGTAAACAGGAATTTAAATACATTGCTTTCCGAAGGAAAATAGATGGTTCTTGGTTGAATAGGTTTAGAGAGATTCATCCCCGAGCATGTTTTATTGAATTTGATGATTTTAAAAAATTCTTTAGTAAAAAAGAAGCAAGAAAACTGCTTGATATTTAAAAAATGTATAGGGGTTATTTTCCTTATACTTTCAAGAGGAGGAGGTAATTATGAAAGTTGTAAAAGGAGAGGAGATTTTTGTAACTACTTCTAATAAGGTAGGAACGTTAGCAGCGATTACGGAAATTATAGCTGATGCAGAAATAAATATTCGTGCCATTTCTGCTTACGTAGTTGGTGATAGAGCTTTCTTTAGATTGATAACATCCGACAATAATAAGACTAAAGAGGTTTTGAGCAAAAATAATTATTCGTGGGAGTCTAAAGAGGTTGTTATAGTGGAGCTTATAGATAAAGCAGGTCAGTTGTATAATTTAGCTTCTCTACTTAAGAAAGCTAATGTGGATTTAAATTATATCTATGGCACCACATCTAAACCTTTAACTGAGACGATTATAATTTTTTCTTCCAACGATAACGATAAAGCTATAGATATTTTATCTTCTTAGTTTTATTAATTTAATTTCCAATTTTTCTACTCAAAAAATTATTACCCAACCTATGGTGGTTAATTTCCCTCCCGATTTTTTATGGGGTTCTAGTATCTCAAGTTATCAGTTAGAGGGTAACAATTTTAAAAGTGATTGGTATTTTTATGAGAAAGAAAAGCATTTAGAAGAAGCAGGGCAAGCTGTGGATTACTACAATAGATTTAGAGAAGATTCCTCTTTAGCTAAGGAATTAGGGCATAATGCTCTTAGATTATCTTTGGAATGGGCAAGAATTTATCCTACCAAACACGACATCGATGAAGAAAGCTTAAAGCATTATAAAAATTTATTAATCGATTTAAATGATAAAGGATTAAAACCTTTAGTAACTCTGAACCATTTCACTTTACCATTCTGGTTTGTTAAAGAGGGAGGATGGGTTAAACCTGATTCTGTAGATTATTTTATGAAATATGTAGTTAAAGTAGTTAAAGATTTAAAGAGTTATGCACATATTTGGTTTACCTTTAACGAGCCATTAGTATACATCTATAATGGTTTCTTGATTGGGAGATGGCCACCGGGATATAAATCTTTATCTTTAGGATTAAAAGCATTAAAGAATATTTTAAAGGTTCATAGTTTAGCTTATAGAGAGATAAAGAGGATATATGGAGAGGATCTATGTTTGGTTTCGTTAACAAAGCATATGAGAATTTTTTCCCCTTGTTACTATTTCAACTTTGGTCAAAATAATTTTTTAGCTTTTCTTATAGATAGGGTGTTTAATTTTTCCCTTATGGATTTTTTTTGTAATCATAAATTGTTAGATTTTATAGGATTGAATTATTACTGCAAAGAGTACGTAAGTGTTGGTAATTTTTTATTTGGTAAAGAGTGTAAACTCCCTCATCATGAAGGTTGGAAAAATACTTTAGGATGGTTTATTTTCCCTGAAGGTTTATATGAAATATTGATTAAACTAAAAAGGTATAAATTACCAATAATTATTACAGAAAACGGCACATCAGAGTTAAATAATGCTGATTACGCTCGTTTCCTTTACGCTCATATTAGGAGTTTAGCTAAAGCTTTAAATGAGGGTGTTAATGTAAAAGGATATTTTTGGTGGTCATTGTTAGATAACTTTGAGTGGGATGAAGGATATAAACATAAATTTGGATTAATCGAAGTTGAGAGAAGAACTTTTGTTAGGTATATTAGGCCATTTGCTTTTATTTATAAGAAGATATGCGAGGAAAATGCCATTGAGATTTGAAGAAGTTAATATATGGTTTTATCCTTTTAGTAAGCTTAAAAAAAATGAGAGAAAAAAGCTCATTAGGATTGTTGAAATAGCAGAGTATAAAAAGGGAGAAATCATTTATAAGGAAGGAGCCCCTCCCGATTATTTTTATCTTCTCCTTAAAGGTAGAGTTCGCATTACTTCTAAATACGAGGATGGTAGAGATAAGGAGATAGAGATTATAAAAAAGGGAACTCCCTTTGGAATGATTTCTGTGTTTACCGATGAGCCACATTCTGTAACTACTACCGCCTGTGATGATTCTTTAGTTTTAAAGATTGAGAAGAATAGATTTAAGTCTTTTCTTAAGAAATCTCCACAGTTAGCTTTAGATTTTTCCCAGATACTTTCCAAAAGAGTAAAAAAGAGTATAAATTCTCCCAAGAAAATATTTCGCTCTTTGAGTATAGGAATTTTTAGTATAGATAATTTTTATTCAGTATTTGATTACACAAGACAATTATCGCGGGCTTTGTTGAATGAAACTTCAAAGAGAATTATAGTAGTGGAGTTAGCTAAGAAAAACGATTTCTTGCTTCCTAAAGAGTTAAATAAAAAAATTAAATATACAAGTTTGAATACAGATTTGTCCGAAGATAAATTGTTAAGTTTTATGTTTGAAGAAGAGGGGATATGTTATCTATTGTTAAATATAGAAGAATATCTTAATGATACTTTTAGTAATATTGCTGATTTCCTCTCAGAAAATTATCATTTTATATTATTTTTAATTAATTTTCCTTTGAGCAATGATTTTATAAGATTGTTAGATATAGTTAATCAATTGCATATAATTATTGTAAACGCGGATAAAGAGAAGTTAGAGCCTTTATTTACTTATATGAGCCCAGGTTTAAAATTCTCGACAGATAAGGTCAAGTTAATTATCGATGAACAGATTAATTATAAAGATAGTGTCAATTTTAACCTTCAGTTTGTTTACGGAACGTTACCTAAAGATAAAGATGCTTACTTAATGTTTATGAGGAGAATAGCACGTGATTTAGGAGAAAAAAGGCTTGGTTTAGTTTTAGGTAGTGGAGGAGCCTATGGTTTTGTCCATATTGGCGTTTTGGAGATACTTGAAGAATACGGTATACCTATAGATATGGTTTGCGGTTCTAGTATGGGTTCATTTATCGCTAGTCTATGGGCTTTGGGATATAACACTAAGGAGATAAAAGAAATAGTTGAAATGTTCTGTAAGAAGATTATTTTTCTACCCATATTAGGTTTATCTTTGCCTCGTAGAGGGTTATTTAAAGCGAAAAAATTAGAAATTATTCTTCATTCTATTTTCGGGGATAGAACTTTCTACGATTTAAAACATTCTCTAAAAATAGTAGCATTTAATTTCCTTACCCGTAAAGAAACAATAATTCAGGAAGGTTATATTTATAAAGCAGTTGCTGCCAGTTGCGCTATGCCTGGTATATTTGAACCAATTATTTTTAAAGGTGATATCCTTTTAGATGGGGGAGTATTAAGCCCTTTACCTACAGAAGTAATGGTTAACCATAACATAAATAAGATAATCGCTGTTAATGTTACCCCTTCACCTTCAGAAATTAATAGAATATATAATAGAGAGAGATTTAATATTTTAGATTTTATTTTTGGCAGTATTGAAAGTATGCAACAAGAATTTGTAAAGAAAGCTCAAGACATAGCTGATATAGTAATTCATCCTAATTTAGAAAGTTTAACCTGGACAGAATTTAATAAACTACCACAATTTATAGAGAGAGGCAAAAAGGCTACTTTAGAAAGAATTGCTGATATAATTAAGCTTGTGAATGATTAGCTTACCCTTAAGATAGAATTTTTCCCACCAAAAGCATCATCCTCTACGGTGGTATTTAAAGGGTCATTGAACCATCTATCATCAGCAACGAATTTATAGCGATATTCTCCTTTCCTAAGAGGCAAATCAATAAACCAGGTGTTAGGTGTAAGTTTTCTGAGTTTGTAGTTTTCGCTCTTTTGCCAATCGTTAAATTCTCCTACTACGTAAACTTCTTTTAAGTTATTAGCTTTTAGTAAGAATTGTACCCAGGATATATCTTTGGTAAGTTTTTCTATCTCTTCGGCGAGTTTTCTGTAATCTTCCGCTCCTCGTGAATCCCGTCTATATTCAAATATGGTTTTACCAGCATCGGCTGCTTCTCTAAGATGTATGTTTGTTCTAATCATTGTAGAAAGTAATCTACCATCAAAAGTTTCCTTAACTCGTTTTAAGAATATTTCAGAGAATTTATATCGCATATCTAATTGGGTTATAAGATAGAAAGGAGAGGGAACTTTAAATTTAAATTCAGCTAACATACCTAAAATACTATGTAGATTATTTACACCCCTTAACGATAGTTCACATATCCCTAAAGGAATGATAGCGTATTTACTAGCAAGGAGGGCATTTAGAGTTAGTATCCCTAAGTTAGGGGGACAATCGATGATACAGTAGTCGTAATTAAATATTTTATTAGAAATATTATTTAGTATTTGTACAAGTACCTCTAACTTATCGCTACGAGAAGATAACATTTGTTCCATACTGCTTAATCCTAAACTTGAACCAATAACAAAGAAATTATCTCCTCTTGAGTGAATAAATTTATTTAAGTCAACAGATGGATTTTTTATAAACTCTTCGAATAGGTCAGCAGAACTAAGATTAGGGTTTATGCCTAAATACATCGTGGCATGAGCTTGAGGGTCTAAATCTATAAGGATAACCTTATTACCTCTTTCCGCGAGTTGCCACGCTAAGTTAACTGCGCTTGTGGTTTTGCCACAACCTCCCTTTTGGTTTACAAAAGAGACAATTTTCATTTTACCTCCTTTTTAACCAAATAAACCTCCTTTATTCCCAGAGGTTCATACACCCTTTTCCCTCTTAAGAAAAGTAATCTTATTTGTTTACCTAACATAGGATTTAGAGGAGAGTTGTCGTTGGTGTATATATCAATAGGTATCTCTATGAATTTACTATTACGCTTTATTTGCATTTGTATAGGTTTTTTAGCATTAGAAAAGTAATTAACATCACGTATAATAGTTTGAATTTGAAGGTCTTCTTCATTAGATTTTTCTACGTATAGAACTATTTTGGAGTTAGATAGGTCAGTTATGTTAGAGAAGTCTATTATAAGTCCATTTTTGGTTTGGTTTTGTGAGTCAACAGAATTTATAATTTGAATAGAAGCTAAGGATGGTTGTTTTAAAAGATTAAACGAATATTTTTCATATTCAGAGTAAGATTTCTTTTTAAAGGAGTGATTTAATAAAATGATCATTAAGGTTAGAAATATAATTGATAGGATAGTAGAGATTAAAACTTTTTTCTTATTACTGATTGTTGAAGAAAAATATTTGAATTTATCTTGGTGCTCTTCTAATTGTGAGGAAGGTCCCTCCTTATAATTTTCAAAAAAAGATGTTTTCAATCTTTGTGAATCTTTTGTAGAGATTGAGGGGTATTTAAAGTCACTCATTTATTTTTATTTAGTATATCATTGAATTTTATAAAAATCAACTATATAATTATAATAATTAAAAAAAAGAATATAGAAATTGATAAAAGAGTTAAAGAACCTAAAAGTCATAGAGTGAGAATTAAAATTTATAAAATAGACTTTTGAATTTTTATACTTTGCCCCAATGAATATTTATGGTAAGTTTGTTTAGGGTTGTAAGTTCAAGGTTTATAGATAGAAACTAAAAGGTATATTAGTCTAAGTTAACATTTTGTGTCATTTTTGGTGTTAGTATGAGAGGTTATATTATTAAACGTTTATTATTTTCTTTGCCTCTTCTTTTAGGAGTGACACTAATTACTTTTATTTTTATTCAGCTTGCTCCCGGTGATTTCTTAAGTAATTTAAAATCTAATCCCCAAGTTTCTCGTGAGGTTATAAAAATATACGAAGAAAAATTTCATTTAAACGAACCTGTAATAAAGCAGTATATTATTTGGTTATGGCATATTATCCATTTTGATTTGGGGTATTCTTTTACTTATCAATCACCGGTAAAAAAAGTAATTACTTCACGAGCATTTAATACTTTAATACTATCTTTTTCTACCATAGTTTTTATTTGGTTATGCGTTATTCCTTTGGGTATATTAGCTGTTTTGCATAGAAATAAATTTATTGATAGATTAATCTCTTTTTTTTCTTATATAGGGATCTCTACCCCCTCATTTTTTTTAGCATTTATTTTTCTATTTTTTGTTTATAGAACAGGAATATTACCTTTGGGGGGAATGCGGTCTTTAAGATTTGAATATTTATCCTTTTGGGAGAAATTGATAGATGTTGGCAGACATCTTATTTTACCCACTCTGGTCTTATCCATTGGTAGTATTGCTTCTTTACAGAGGATAATGCGAGGTAACCTTTTAGAGGTTTTAGGCTCACAGTATATTCTTTCCGCAAGAGCAAGAGGAATAAGCGAAAAGAGGATCCTTTATATACATGTTCTGAAAAATGCTCTTAATCCCATGATTACTATTTTTGGTTATCAGCTTTCCTCTCTTTTAAGTGGAGCTGCTCTTACGGAGATAATTGTAGGTTGGCCAGGGTTAGGTCAAGTTACTTTAGAAGCAGTTCGCAAACAGGATATATATTTGGTTATGGGTTCTGTTCTAATCAGTGGTTTCCTCTTAATTTTAGGTAATCTCTTCGCAGATATTTTACTTGTTTTTTCCGATCCGCGCATAAGATACGAAAGGGAGGTTTAGTTGTAAATTTTGGGGAATTAAGATCTTAATATCTTTATGTTAAAGAAATTGTTAAAGGATAAATTGGCTTTCTTATCTTTGTTTATCTTAGTAACTCTTTATTTAATAGCAATCTTTGCTGATTTTGTTTCTCCTTATCATTACGATGATGAAGATATAATGTACTCCTGGGCTCCCCCAATGAGGATACATTTCTTTGATTCTTCTCAGAAAAGAATCGGCCCTTATATCTATAAATATCAATTCGAAGTAAATAAGTATTATCAACGTAGATACTACGAGAATAAGAAAGAGATTTATCCCCTCAGATTTTTTGTTAGAGGATTTAAGTATAAGTTATTGGGTTTATGGGAGAGCAATATACATCTTTTTGGTGTAGAAGGTAGCAGAATATATATCTTTGGGGGAGATTTAAAAGGAAGAGATATTTTTTCTCGTTTGGTTTATGGGGCAAGAATATCTCTAAGTATAGGTTTAATTGGGGTAACTATCTCTTTTATTATCGGGATGATTGTAGGAGGTGTTTCCGGATATTTTGGAGGTAGGGTAGATAATATACTTATGCGTTTAGTAGAGATGATGATGATGGTGCCAAGCTTCTATCTTATGCTTGCTTTAAGAGCATCTTTCCCTCCCGAAATGAGTTCTACACAAGTTTACTTACTTATCGTGGTTATTCTTTCTTTAATCGGTTGGGCATCAATAGCAAGGGTGATTCGGGGGATGGCTATTTCCCTTAGAGAAAATGAGTTTATCCTCTCAGCGAAAGCTATAGGATTAAGTAATGTGAAGATAATTTTAAGACATATCTTACCCCATACCTTTTCTTATGCTCTGGTAGCAATATTTTTAAGTGTTCCTTCTTATATTATCGGTGAGGCAGCTTTGAGTTTGTTGGGGCTGGGTATTCAAGAGCCTCAACCAAGTTGGGGTAATATGTTTTCTTCTGCTCAGACAATCGTTGATATTCAGCTTTATCCCTGGATTTTAATCCCTGGTTTTTTTATTCTTTTGGTAACAATTTGTTTCAATATTTTAGGAGATACTCTCAGAGATATTTTAGATCCTAAAAGAAGGATTTTGTAGATATGTTACTAAATGTAAATAAGCTCAGTGTAAAATATCGGGCAAGAAAATTCGTAGAAGCCTTGAAGGGTGTTAGTTTTAATGTTGAAGAAGGTGAGATCTTAGGTATAGTTGGGGAGTCTGGTAGTGGCAAGTCTACTCTGGCTTACTCCATATTGAATCTTTTACCTCAGGAAACTGAGATAAGAGGAGAGATTTTCTTTGAAGGAAAAAATATCTTTAGCCTTTCTCCCAAAGAATTAAAGATATTAAGAGGCAAAACGATTGCTATGATTCCTCAGGAACCATCCGCTTCTTTTAATCCTGTCTTATCTATAGGTTATCAGTTTCAAGAGTTTTTAAGAGAAGCGGGTATTAAAGATAAGGATAAGATATCATACATTATTAAGGATTCTTTTAAGAGAGTAATGTTAGAACCAGGGGAAAGAATTATAAATTCTTATCCTCACCAGTTAAGTGGTGGCCAAATACAGAGGGTTATGATTGCTATGGCTATATCAGTAAAACCTAAATTGTTGATAGCCGATGAACCTACGAGTTCTTTGGATGTTACTATAGAGAGTCAAATTGTTAATCTGATCTTACAATTACGTAAGGAGTTAGATCTTAGTATTATTTTCATTACCCATAATTTAGGATTAATAAAGGTTTTAGCAGATAGAGTTGTTGTGCTTTACAGAGGTGAGGTTAAAGAGGTGAATAGTAAAGATTATTTATTTACCTCTCCTAAAGACGATTATACTAAGTTATTGCTCTCTGTTTACCATGAGATGGATAGTTAAAAAATAAATTCGTAATAATGGAGTTATTGAGAACAGAAAACATTAAAAAGTATTTTAAAATTAAAAAGCGCACGGTTAAGGCTTTGGATGGTGTAGATATAAGTATTTATGAAAAGCTTACTACCGGTTTGGTAGGAGAGTCTGGTTGTGGAAAAACAACCTTGGCAAAAGCTATCTTGGGTTTTTATAGTATAGATTCAGGTAAGATTTACTTTAAGGGAGAGGAAATTAATTTAAGGAATAAAGAAAAATTCATAAGAAGAAATATTCAGATAGTATTTCAGAACCCTTATTTAAGTTTTGACCCTCGCTATACAATGTTTTCTACCCTTTATGAAACTTTGAATGTTTGGGAAGGAGTAAGTAAAGATAAAGCTATTAAAATTATAGAAGAAAGATTAGAAGAAGTTGAGTTAGATAAAGATACTCTTTATCATTATCCTCACCAGTTAAGTGGTGGACAACTACAAAGGTTCTCGCTATTGCGTGCTTTGATAAATAAACCAAGGTTAGTTGTTCTTGATGAGCCTACTTCCAATTTAGATATTTCCACAACCTTTACCATCTTAAAGTTATTGAATTCTCTGCAGAGGAGTTACTCGCTTAGTTATCTTTTTATCTCTCATAATCTGAATATAGTAAAAAAAGTATCCTCTTACGTATTTGTTATGTACGGAGGGAAAATAGTAGAAGCAGGTTTAACTGAAAGAGTCTATAATAATCCTATGCATCCTTATACCAAGTTGCTTATCTCAGCAGCTTCCTATAAGTTAAAGGATGTTAGATATTGGGGAGAGGAAGTTGGTGGATGTGTATTTAGAAATTACTGTTGTCAGAAGAGAAAAGTATGTTATAATGAACCTTCTAAATTACAGGTTGAGCAAGGGCACTGGGTTTATTGTCATCTTATACAATATATGATAAAATAATTTAGTTTCTAAAAATTTGAAATTCTAATTGTATTATTCCTCGTTTGTCAAGTTAATATATTTTGTGTCTATAGAATTAGTTTTTAGATATGAAAGTAAGTCCTAAAAATTTAAAAAAGATATTAAGTAATTTTAAAAATAAGCATATTTTAGTTTTAGGTGATATTATTCTTGACCAGTATATTTTAGGTGATGTGGAAAGAATTTCTCCCGAGGCTCCTGTGCCTATAGTTTGGGCAAAGAGAGATAGTTATTTGGGGGGTGGTTCAGCTAACGTTGGTTTAAATATCGTGGATTTGGATGGTAAGGTTACCTTGGCAGGAGTTATCGGTAACGATTATTATGGAAAAATTTTGTTTTCTTTGATTAATAAGAATAAAGGTGTATCAACTGATTTGGTTATTAAGGACCCTAATAGACCAACTACTTTGAAAACGAGAATTATTGCTCAGCATCAGCAAGTAGTAAGGGTTGATTGGGAATCGAGAGAGGAGATTTCTCTTGATATATGTGATAAGATACTTAGTAAAATTAGAAAAAGAATAGATGAGTTCGATGCAGTTATAATTGAGGATTACGGTAAAGGAGTAATTAATCCCTATACTGTAGGTGAGGTGGTAAAAATTTGTAAAGAGAAGAATAAGATTGTTACCGTTGATCCCAAAGAAGACCATTTCGATTACTATCAAGGAGTAACAGCACTTACTCCTAATTTGAAAGAAGCGGAAATAGCTGGTGGATTTAGAGTAAAGAAAAAAACAGAGATAGAATTATTGGGCGAGATAATAATGGAGAAATTGAAACCACAAGCCCTTATTATTACCCTGGGAGAAGAGGGAATGCAACTATTCGTGGATAAAAAGAATAGTTTACATATACCTACCACGGCAAAAGAGGTTTACGATGTAACCGGTGCAGGAGATACGGTCATAGCAGTATTCACTTTAGCTTTAGCAAGTGGAGGGTCTTTCTTAGAGGCAACGGTTTTGTCTAATTTTGCTGCCGGTATAGTTGTGGGTAAATTAGGAGCAGCTACTACTTATCCCGATGAACTTTGGGAAACAGTGGAAAATTTAGCTCCTCAATTGGTGATTAACGAAGGAAGTAAAATAAATAAGAAATCTACTTTAGTTTAGCAGTAGCATATTAATTTTGTATATGAATGTTATAGGTGTTATACCTGCACGTTTAAGATCTACACGCTTACCTAATAAGCTCATAAGAAAAATATTAGGTAAGCCGATTATACAGTGGACTTGGGAAAGAGCTAAACAATCAATTCTTCTTGATCGATTAGTAATAGCTTGTGATAGTGAGGAAATAGAGAGTATAGCTAAAGGATTTGGGGGGGAAGTTATATTTACTTCTCCCGAGCATATTTCGGGGACAGATAGGATTGCTGAGGTTGTTAGAGAAATAGATGTAAAAATAGTTATAAATATACAGGGAGATGAACCTTTAATTCATCCTTCGGTTATCGATGAATTAGCTTCTTGTATGTTACAAGATAAAACATTAGTTATGGCAACGGTTAAGAAACGTATAGAGAATGATGAGGAGATAAGTGACCCTAATGTGGTAAAGGTGGTTACCGATAAAAATAATTTTGCTCTTTATTTTTCTCGTTTTCCCATACCTTATAATAGAGATAGAAGAGAAGAAATTAGGTATTATAAACATATAGGTATTTACGCTTACACAAAAGATTTTCTTTACACTTTTAAAAATTTACCAAAATCTTATTTAGAGGAAAGGGAAAAATTAGAACAATTAAGAGCTATAGAGGCTGGTTATAAGATAAAAGTTATAGAAACTAATTTTGATTCATATGGTATAGATGTAGAAGAAGATTTAGAGAAAGTTGAAAAGATTTTAAGGAAAGAACTCCTTCCTCCTAAGACTTGATCAAAAAGGAGATACATAAGTAATTTAGTTGCATACCTAAGATAATAGTCTTCAATGCAAAGTATAAACTCTAAATCCTAAACAGGAAACTTATAGAAACCTATAGGAATTGAGAGAGACAAATTGTAGGACTTAGAATTTTATAATTAGTGAATATAGAATGGTAAAAGATAAATTTATATTTATAGCTGGTCCTTGCGTTATTGAAAACAAAAGGTTGACTTTGGAAATAGCTAAGAGACTTAAAGATATAACCTCAGCTCATCCTATAGATTTTATTTTTAAAGCAAGCTACGATAAAGCGAACAGGACCTCTATAAGTTCTTATCGTGGACCTGGATTAACTAAAGGTATAAATATACTCGAAGAGATAAAGAGAAAGCTAAATATAAAAATTTTAAGTGATGTCCATTGTCGAACAGAAGTAAAGGTTGTTAAAGATATTCTTGATGTAATTCAGATACCAGCTTTTCTTTCTCGTCAGACGGATTTAATTATAGAAGCAGCAAAGAGCAAAAAAACCATAAATATAAAAAAAGCACAGTTTATGTCTCCCTACGAGATGAAATATGTAATAGAAAAAATACTTTCCACAGGTAATAGAAATATTTTTCTTACCGAGAGAGGAACAAGTTTTGGTTATCAAAATCTGGTAGTTGATTTTCGTTCTTTTTTGATTATGAAGGAATTTGGTTATCCTGTTATATTTGATGTTACTCACTCTCTTCAGGAACCAGCATCTAAAGATGGTGAATCGGGAGGAAGAGGCGAATTCGCTTATCCTTTAGCTCTTGGGGGAGTAGCTATGGGTATAGATGGGCTTTTTATGGAAGTGCATCCTCATCCGCAATCAGCTCTTTCAGATAGAGCAACAACTTTTCCTCTTTTTAATGTAGAGAAACTGATTAGAAGGGTATTA
The DNA here is from genome assembly GCA_023819315.1 of Candidatus Omnitrophota bacterium. GTDB lineage: Bacteria > Omnitrophota > Gorgyraeia > Duberdicusellales > 4484-171 > JAMWBQ01. Next base: position 23,408 of record JAMWBQ010000005.1, on the reverse strand, counting down.
AAGTTAAGAGAGGTGTTAAATGAAGAAGATAGATAGTAACGAACTTAAAAGTTTAGCAGGGGAAGTTTTAGATATAGAGGCACGTGCTCTTATAGAACTGAAAGAGAGAATAGATAAAAATTTTTTCAATGTTATAAAAATCCTTTACTCTTGTAAAGGTAAGATAGTGGTTACCGGCGTGGGAAAAGCGGGAATTATTGGGCAGAAATTTTCTGCTACATTATCTTCTACAGGTTCATCCTCTTTCTGGGTACATTCTGCTGAAGCTGTTCATGGGGATTTAGGTAGGATAGAAGATGATGATGTTGTTTTCGTTCTTTCTTATAGCGGTGAGACAGAAGAGATTAAAAATCTAATTCCTTTCGTTAAAAAGATTGGCGCAAAGATAGTTGCTCTTACAGGTAATAGAAAGTCTAATTTAGCAAGGTATTCAGATGCTTTTGTTGATGTTAGAGTAGAAAAAGAAGCTTGTCCGTTGGGATTAGCTCCCACAACTTCTACTACAGCTATGTTAGCGATGTGCGATGTTATCGCTGTATGTTTGCAGAAAATGCGTGGATTTAAAGAGAAAGATTTTGCCTTTTTCCATCCCCGCGGTTCTTTAGGAAGGAAACTTTTATTGAAAACGAGGGATATTATGAGAAAGGGTAAATTTAATCCCGTTGTGGAAGAAAATACTTTGGTAAAAGATGTGCTTGTAAAGATTACTTCTGCTCACGCAGGAGCAGTCTCAATAGTAGATAAAGATGGTAAACTTGTAGGTATATTTACCGATGGAGATTTAAGAAGACATTTAGGTGATGAACGGGGAATTCTGCACAGAAAAATAAAGGAGGTAATGACAAAGACCCCTACGGTAGTCTACGAGGATGATTTAGCCTCAGAAGCACTAAAGATTTTAGAAAATAAGAAGATAGATGAGGTTCCTGTGGTGGATAGAAGTTTTAGAGTAGTAGGTATGTTGGATGTTCAGGACCTAATTTCTGCAGGAATAGTGTAAAAAAAGCAATAAAAATTATATGAGAAGTTCTATCTTCAGAAAGATAAAATTACTTCTTCTCGATGTTGATGGAGTTTTGACTAAAGGTGAAATTATTTACGATAGTGAGGGAAGAGAGTTGAAAGGTTTTGATGTAAAGGATGGTTTAGGTATTTACCTTTTAGGTAAGATGGGAATAAAGGTAATTTTGGTTACTGCTAAGGATTCTTCGGTAGTAAGAAAGAGAGCTATGGATATGGGAGTAGAAGTTTATGCAGGTATATTACCGAAGGAAAGTATTTTATCTAAGATAGAAAAGGATTATTCTATAATTAGCAATGAGATATGTTTTGTTGGCGATGACCTTATAGATATAGGCATAATGAAAAAAGTAGGTGTTCCTATAGCTGTGAAGGATGCGGTTAAAGAAGTAAAGGATATAGCGGTATATGTGACTAAACATAAAGGGGGGGAAGGAGCAGTTAGAGAAATTGTGGAGTTAATTCTAAAGAGTAAAAAGTTATGGCATAGAGCTATAGAAAATTTATAGTATTTTAAGGAAATTTTTTAGGATAGCAAAACTCCGATTGACATTATAGAAAAGTATGATAGATTATTATACCCTTAAATTATGTTATATGTTTTCCTTATTATAAGTTTATTTTTTTTAAATGGGATTAGTTATTCTCAACAAAAGATTCAAGATTTTTATCTTTCCAACTATAAGAACGAGGGGTTGAAGGATTGGGAAGTTAAAGGTAATGAGGCTACTGTTTGGGATAGTTATGTAGAGATAGATGGGGTGGAGGCAAAGTATTTTCAGAAAAATGATATTATAGATATAAAGGCTGATAAAGCTAAATTGGATAAAACTAATATGGAACTTTGTTTGGAGAAAAATGTAAGGATAAATAATAGCCAAGGGTTAAAATTAAACACTGAGTTTTTAAACTGGAAGCAACATTATAATAGTGTTTCTACAGATAAAGAAGTAGAACTTGTTAGAGACGAGTCTTTAAAAGTTAATGCAAAAGGTTTAGAGGCAGATACGAAATTGAAACAGATAAGTTTTCAAGAGGAAGTTAAGGTAGCTTTAAATGATAATAGAGAAATGACCACCATAACTTGTGATGGTCCTTTGGAAATAGATTATAATAGGGGGGAAGCAATTTTTAATAATAAAGTGGTGGTAGAAAATCCCAATGGTAAGCTATTATCGGATAAGGCTATCGTTTATTTTGATATGGAAAAAAAGCGTATTTTAAAGATAGTGGCAATAGGCGATGTTAAGATAATTAGGGATGATAATGTAACATTTGCTGAGCAAGCTACCTATTCTGAGGATACGGGTAAGATGGTTTTGGAAGGAAGGCCAAGATTAATAATTTTCCCTCATAGTAAAACAGATTTGTTTACAAATAAGGATAAAAATGAAAATTCTGGAAATTAGGAATATTTCTAAATCCTATAATGGGAAAAAGGTAGTAAAAGATGTTAGCCTTTCTGTAAGAAGAGGAGAGGTAGTAGGGTTACTTGGTCCTAATGGAGCAGGTAAAACAACCTGTTTTTATATTATCGTAGGGATTATTACCCCTGATAGTGGTAAAATTCTTTTCGATAATCAGGATTTAACAAATCTGCCTATAAGTTTACGTAGTCGTTATGGTATAGGTTATCTTTCTCAAGAACCATCTATATTTCGTAGATTAACCGTAGAAGAAAATATTCTATCTATATTAGAGACGTTGCCAATTAGTAGAAAAGAAAGAGAATTAAAATTAGAGGAGCTTCTTAAAGAGTTAAATATCGTTCATTTGAGGAAGAACAAAGCTTATACTTTAAGCGGTGGCGAAGCAAGAAGGTTAGAAATAACAAGAGCTTTAGTTACTAATCCTTCGTTTCTCTTATTGGATGAGCCTTTTTCCGGTATAGACCCTATTGTAGTTAACGAAGCTAAACAGATAATAGAGAATTTAAAAAAGAGAGGTATAGGGATACTTCTTACTGACCATAATGTTAGAGAGATACTCTCTATTACTGATAGAGCATACTTAATCGCTCAAGGTAAAATTTTAATTTCTGGAACTTCTGAAGAACTGATAAATAGTCCTGAGGCGAGAAAAATTTATTTAGGGGAGGATTTTAAAATATGATTAAAACAGAATTAAAGATAGTAGAGAAGTTAAAGAGGACATTAAAAGTGGAAGTTAGCGATGATACGTTTCTAAAAGATAAAGAGGCGGTATGTAAAGATTTAGCTAAAGTTGTAAAAATCCCTGGATTTAGAGTTGGCACAGTTCCTTGGGAATTGATAGAGAAAAAACACAAAGATTTAATGGTAGAAAGATTTATAAATGATCATCTTTCTAATTACTATTTGAAAGCAATAGAGGAACACTCTTTAAATCCTGTTGGTGAACCACGGATTTACGATGTGAATATGAGTGAAGAGAAATTTAGTTTCTCTGTAGATATAGAAGTTAAGCCTGATATAGAAATAAAAGAGGAAGATTATAAAAATATAAAAATAAAGACTAAACCTGTAAGTGTAACTGAGTTGGAAATAGAGAAATTTATTACTCAGCTTAAGGAAGATATAAAAAATATGATAGGTAAAGACTATCCTGATGAGAGTATTGCTAAGTGGTTTGGTTTTATTAATTTTGAGGAGTTAAGAGAATTTGTAAGAGCAAGGATTTTTTTGGACAAGATTTCCCAAAGGGAAGGAGAAATACGCAGTTTAGTTATGGATGAAATTACTCGTAGAGTAAAATTTAATATTCCTCCTTTATACCTTAAAAGAGTTCAGGATAGTTATTTTAATCGTTATATTTCTGATTTGAAAAAACAGGGAGCAAAGGAAGAAGAGATAAAAAAATACGAAGATAATATTAGAGAAAAGATAAAACCAATAGCTGAAAAAGATGTTAAATTTACTTTTATAGTGGAAGCTATTGCTAAAAAAGAGAATTTAGAAGTTAAAAAAGACTATTTTATTGAGGCAATGTTTGGATATATTTGTAGCTGTGCAGAATATACTACCTGACATATAAAATTATAAAAATGAGAGAGTCAATTAGAAATAGGGTTCAAAACAAAGGCTTTCTTTATAGGAAATCAATATAGACTTATATAAAGAAAAACTAAAATTAAAGTTTTTAAATTCTAAATAAACTTATATAAATTTTTTCGCGAAGATTTTTGGGTTTAATTTATTATTTGGGTAAAATATAAACTTATTAGTGTAATTAGGGGAGGTAATTTATGAAAAATCAATATTACATTCCTATGGTTATTGAACAGACAGGAAGAGTTGAACGTGCTTACGATATCTATTCTCGTTTACTTAAAGATAGAATAGTATTCATTGGTACTCCCGTAGATGACCATATAGCTAACGTGGTTATTGCCCAAATGTTATTCCTCCAAATGGAAGATGTTAATAAAGATATTAATCTTTATATTAATACGCCAGGAGGAGCAATTACTGCTGGTTTAGCTATTTACGATACTATTCAGTTTGTGAAATGTGATGTTGCTACATACTGTGTTGGACAGGCAGCTTCTTTAGGTGCCTTACTTTTATGTGCAGGAACAAAAGGGAAAAGATTTGCTCTCCCCAATTCAAGGATTATGATTCATCAGCCTTGGGGAGGAGTGCAAGGTAGTGCCGAGGATATATCTAGACAAACTAAGGAGATTTTAAGATTGCGAGAAAAAGTAAACGAAATCCTTGCCTATCATACAGGTAAATCTATAGAAAAGATAAGAGAGGATACAGATAGAGATTTTTTTATGAGCGCTATAGAAGCAAAAGAGTATGGTATAGTTGATGAAGTGGTGGTTACTACTAAGAAAAGAGAGGAGGTAAAATGAAGAGAATTTATTTGATAACTCCTGGTCCTTCTGCTGTCCCTTCCTTTATTAGAGAAGCACTATCTAAAGAGTTGATTCATCATCGCACTGAAGAATTTCGACAGATACTTAAAGAGGTTTGTGTAGGTTTAAAAGATATTTTCTGCACAAAAAATCCTGTGGTTATATTTTCCTCCTCAGGAACAGGAGCTATGGAGGCAGGCGTAGCTAATTTCTTCTCTCCTCAAGATAAGGTTTTAGTTATCAATGGAGGTAAATTTGGAGAAAGATGGCGTGATATCGCTAAGATTTATAATCTACAGGTAATAGAGTTAAAGTTAGAGGAGGGATGTGCTCCCCTAATAAGTGAAGTAAAAGCTATCTTAGATAAAGAAAAAGATATTAAAGGGGTATTAACTACTCTTTGTGAAACTTCTACAGCTACAGTTTACGATATAGAAGGTATGGGTAAAATACTTAAAGATAAAAATGCTATCCTTATAGTTGATGCGATAAGTGGTTTAGGTCAGGATAAACTTTTGAGCGATGAATGGGGAGTAGATGTGGTGGTGAGTGCTTCTCAAAAAGGTTTAATGTTACCTCCGGGATTAGGATTTCTGAGTATAAGCGAGAAAGCTAAAGATTTTTTGAAAAATTCAAAGTTGCCAAGATATTATTTTGACCTTAACAAAGCATTAAAAAGTTACGAAAAAGATGATACACCTTTCACTCCCAGTGTTTCTTTGATTGTAGGATTAGAAAAAGCTATCAAAGTGATCAAAGAGGAGGGATTGGAGAAACGGTGGGAAAAATTTGCCAAATTATCTATGGCAACAAGAGAAGCAGCAAAAACACTTGGCTTAGAGATATTTTCTAAATCTCCTTCTTCCTCAGTCACAGCTATAGTTTCTCCCTCCAATATAAAAGCTTCTGAGCTGGTTAAAAAGTTAAGAAAGGACTGGGGATTAAGTATTGCCGCCGGACAGGATGAGTTGAAGGATAAAATTTTTCGTATCGCTCATATGGGTTGGGTTAATCAGGATGATTTGATTGTATGCTTTTCTCTCTTAGAGAAAGCATTAAGGGATTTGGGTTATAGTTTTAAGTTAGGTAGTTCTTTACAACGTTTCCAGGAGGTTTTTTATGGTTAAGATATTAGTGGCGGATAAATTATCTTCTGATGGTATAAGTATATTAAAAGAAGGTGGTTTTGAAGTTGATTGTAAGACAGGATTAAGTAAAGAGGATCTTAAGGAGATAATTAAAGATTACGAAGCGATAGTGGTAAGAAGTGAAACTAAGTTAACCGCAGATGTTATTGAGGCAGGAAGTAAGTTAAAGATTATTGGTAGAGCAGGAGTAGGATTAGATAACGTTGATGTAGGAGCAGCTACGAAGAAGGGAATAATCGTAATGAATTCTCCTGGAGGTAATACCATTTCTACTTGCGAACATACATTTGCTTTGATGCTTTCTTTGGTTAGGAAAATACCTTTTGGTCATAGTTCCCTAAAGAATAAGGAATGGAATAGAGGAAAGTTTAAAGGAGTAGAGATCTATTCTAAGATTTTAGGAGTTATTGGTTTAGGTAGAATTGGTAGAGAGGTAGCTAAAAGGGCAATAGCTTTTGGTATGGAAGTTTTAGCTTACGATCCATTTATTTCTCCCGAGGTAGTAGAAAGTTTGGGAGTTAGGGTAGTGGATTTAAAAGAATTGTTGTCTAAATCTGATATTGTTACTATACATACTCCTCTTACCGATGATACCAAGAATATGATTTCTTATAATGAGTTTTCCTTGATGAAACCTACAGCGTTTATAATTAATTGTGCGAGAGGAGGCATAATCAATGAAGATGCTCTCTATCAGGTGTTGAAAGATAAGAAAATAGCCGGGGCAGCTTTAGATGTTTTTGAAAAAGAACCACCGTTGAATTCTCCTTTATTAGATTTGGATAATGTGGTAGTTACCCCACATTTAGGAGCTTCTACTGAAGAGGCACAGCTTAATGTATCTATAGAGATTGCCCAATGTATAAAGGATGCGCTTTTAGGTAAAGCGATAAGGAATGCTGCTAACTATGTTCAAATAGAACCAGAAGTTTATAAGATAATTGCTCCTTATATGAATTTAGGGGAGAAGATGGGTAGATTTATTTCTCAGCTTGTCCGTGGTGGCGCTCAGGAGATTAGGATAAGTTATTTAGGAGAGCTAAATTCTTTTAAAGTTGAACCAATAGGTATGGCTTTGGTCAAAGGGTTTCTTTATTCTGTTATGGGAGATAATGTTAATCTTATAAATTCTTTAGAGTTGGCAAAAGAGAGAGGAATAAAGATAGAGCAAACAAAAGTTAGTAAAGAAGAAAGTTATGTTAATTTGATAAAGGTTAAAGTAAAGACGGATAAAGAAGAAAGGTCTATAGAAGGGACGCTATTTTCTAATAGAGAACCAAGATTTGTAAAACTTGATGATTTTTATATTGAAATTTCTCCCTCAGATTATATGTTGGTAATTCAAAACTGGGATAAACCAGGGGTAATTGGTAGTTTAGGGACAGTGTTGGGTAGTTATGGAGTGAATATAGCCAATATGAGTTTAGGCAGAAGAGCTCCTATGGATGTCGCGATTACAGTTTTGAATTTAGATACTGCCTTAGATGAAAAAGTTATGAATGAGATAAAAGCCAATCCAAATATTATCTCTTTAAAGTTTATTAAACTTTAAAACTATTAAATAAAACTTGGGATAGAAATCTTAGGGGGTGAACAAATGGCGAAGATTTATATTATTGATGTTACTAATCGTGATGGTGTGCAGACATCACGTATATGTTTATCTAAATTGCAGAAAACCATAATCAACCTTTATTTAGATAAAATGGGTATATTTCAAAGTGAATTTGGTTTCCCCACCACTAATCATGAGATTAATTATCTTAATGCTAATTTGGAATTAGCTAAGAGGGGAGTTTTAAAACATATCCGCCTTTCTGGATGGATAAGAGCAATAGAGGAAGATGTTGAGTTAGCATTTAAGAACGTTCCTAATCTTGAGTATCTTAACGTTTCTATTTCTACTTCTGACCAAATGATTAAGTATAAATTTCAAGGTAAGCTTGATTACGAAAGTATTATAAAAAGTATGGTGGAATCAGTTAAGTTAGCAAAAGCTAAAGGTATAAAAGCCATAGGTGTTAATGCCGAGGATGCCTCTCGTAGTAGATTAGAATATTTGGTAGAATTTATTGAAGCAGCTAAATCATCAGGAGCAGATAGATTTCGTTACTGTGATACTTTAGGTTACGATACCCCTTTTTCTATATACGAACGAATAAGTAAAATTTTAGAGAAGGTAAAAATTCCTATAGAAATACACTGCCATAACGATTTAGGTTTAGCGGTAGCTTCTTCTATAGCGGCAGCAAAAGCTTGTATAGATAATGGGGTAGATGCTTATATTAATACCTGTGTTAACGGTGTAGGTGAGAGAGCAGGCAATGCTGATTTAGTTAGTGTGATACTGGCTTTAAAGTATGGCAGTGGTATGCAGAATTACGAATTTGATGAAAGGATAGATCTTAAGATGAGCTGGCGTATATGTAAGTATGCTTCCTACGCTTTTGGTATACCTATACCTATAAATCATCCCGGTGTAGGAGCTAATGCTTTTGCTCACGAATCAGGTATTCATGCTGATGGAGCGCTAAAGGATAGAAGGAATTATGAACTATACGATTTTGAAGAGTTAGGCAGAGGTGAACCAGAAATTATTGATACGGGAAGAAAAATCACTGTAGGTGAGTATTCGGGAATTAAAGGTTTTAGGAACGTTTACGATGAGTTGGAGATAAAGTTTAAAGATGATAATGAAGCCAAACGCATCTTGGAGTTAGCCAGGTTCGCTAACGTGCATAATCAGAAACCTTTGGTAGAGGAAGAATTGAGATTTATTGCTCAGTATCCTGATATCGCTCAAATAATTTTTACTATGAAACCGGAGATATAGTGTATCTATGAATATTGTGGTAGTTGGTTTACAATGGGGGGACGAAGGTAAGGGTAAAGTCATTGATTATTTAGCTAAGGACGCCGATATTATCGTGCGATTTCAGGGTGGTAACAATGCCGGTCATACCGTTGTATTGGATGGTAAAAAATTTGTTTTTCACATCGTCCCTTCAGGGGTTTTAAGAGAAAATAAGATATGTGTTATAGGGAATGGTGTAGTTGTTGATCCAAGAGTTCTAATTGAGGAGATTAGGTATTTAAGAGATAATGGTATCAAAGTTTCCCCTCAAAATCTAAAGCTCTCTTTATTATCCCATGTAATAATGCCTTATCATCGGGTTATGGATTCTTTCAGAGAATCTAAACGCCTTCACAAGATAGGTACTACCAATCGAGGTATAGGACCTTGTTATGTAGATAAGTTTTCTCGCTGTGGGATAAGAGTTGTAGATTTATTTAATCGGGAGAAATTTGCTTTTAAATTAAAAGATAATTTGCGAGAAAAGAACCCTCTTTTTAAAGAAGTTTATGGACGTAGCTATTTTTCCTTTAGTAAAATTTTTAGGGAGTATTTAGATTACGCTAAGTTTCTTAAACCTTACTGTTGCGATGTTGTGGATTTTCTCTACTCTAAACGCCATAGCCGGTTCTTATTTGAAGGAGCGCAAGGGACATTTTTAGATATAGATTTTGGTACTTACCCTTTTGTTACTTCTTCTAATACGATATCCCCTAATGCTTTTTTAGGGGGAGGAGCATCTTTTATAAGAGTGGATAAGATAATAGGTGTAGCTAAGGCATATACTACAAGAGTAGGGGAAGGACCTTTTCCTACAGAATTTAATGATTCCTTAGGTGACTATTTTCGTCAAACAGGTAAAGAATTTGGTGCTACTACCAACAGGCCAAGGAGATGCGGTTGGTTAGATTTAGTTATTTTAAAAAGAGCAGTTATACTTAATAATGTAAGTGAAATAGCTTTAACTAAAATAGATATATTAGATGGACTAAAAGAGATAAAAGTTTGTGTAGATTATAAGTTCCCTAAGGGGAATAAGTATGCTTTCGTAGATTTAGAGGGGATAAAACCGCTTTATCAAAGGATAAGAGGGTGGTTAACGGATACATCTATGGTTAGAGATTATAGCCAGTTACCAGAATTGGCTAAAGATTATATTTCTTTTATTGAGAAAGAATTAGGTAGAAAAATTTCTTTAATTTCTGTAGGAGAGAGAAGAGAAGCCATAGTAAGAAAGGAGTAGTTATGGAGGGGTTTAGTTTTGTTTTACTTACATTTGTTGCTTCTTTGGTAGCATTGTTTTTTGCTGGTTATTTAGTAACGATGATATTTAGACAAGAGAGAGGCTCAGTAAGAATGCAAGAGATTGCTGGTATGGTTAAAGAAGGAGCTAAAGCTTATTTACGAAGGCAATACTCAGTGGTAGGATTATTTTTTGTAGTCGTATTTTTTATCCTTCTATGGTTAAGTATTAAAGGATACTTAGTAATGTTTGTTCCCTTTGCCTTCTTAAGTGGTGGATTCTTCTCTGGATTATCGGGATATATTGGGATGTCTGTAGCTACTAGTTCGAGTGAAAGAACAGCTCAGGCAGCTACTAAGAGTTTAAATGGAGCATTAAGAGTTGCTTTTTCTGCAGGAGCAGTAATGGGTTTAGTAGTAGTAGGTTTAGGTTTGCTTGATCTGAGTATATGGTACACTATTCTTAACTGGTACTATTCTAAATATTCACTTCCTTTAGGAATAGATAAAATTGGAGCGATAACCTCTACTATGCTTTGTTTTGGTATGGGGGCTAGTTCACAGGCTCTTTTTGCTCGTGTGGGAGGAGGTATATTTACTAAAGCAGCTGATGTAGGAGCAGATTTAGTAGGTAAAGTAGAGAAGGATATACCCGAAGATGACCCACGTAATCCGGCAGTAATTGCTGATCAAGTTGGTGATAATGTGGGAGATGTTGCTGGTATGGGAGCTGACCTTTATGAATCCTATGTAGGTTCTATCGTAGCAAGTATGGCTTTGGGTGTAGCGGGAGGCTTTGGAGTTAGAGGGGTTATTGTGCCTATGATGATTGCTGCCGGGGGAGTAATAGCATCAATAATAGGAACATTTTTTGTAAGGTCAGAAGAGAAAGCTGACCAAGGAGTTCTTCTTAAAGCTTTACGTAGAGGAATATTCGCTACTGCTTTCATAGTCGCTTTTTTATCTTATTTTATAGTTAAATCAACTTTGGGTATAAACAACATTGGTGTTTACGGAGCGGTTATTTCAGGATTAGTTGCCGGTATACTTATTGGTTTGTCTACAGAATTTTTTACCTCTGCTAAGTATAGACCTACACGTTCAGTTGCCGAAAGTTCTTTAACCGGTTCAGCCACAGTTATTATAAATGGTTTAGCTATAGGGATGATTTCTACAGCTATACCAGTTATTATAGTAGTGGGTGCGGTACTAGCGAGTTTCTATTTTAGTGGGGGAGCAACAAATTTTAATGCTGGCTTATACGGTGTAGGCATTGCGGGAGTAGGTATGCTTTCTACATTGGGGATTACTTTAGCTACTGATGCCTATGGACCTGTAGCGGATAATGCTGGTGGTAATGCTGAGATGTCTTGTTTAGATGAGAAAGTTCGGCAAAGAACAGATGCTTTAGATGCTTTGGGTAATACTACAGCGGCTACAGGTAAAGGATTTGCTATTGGTTCAGCGGCTTTAACAGCATTGGCTCTTATAGTTGCTTATTTTGACAGAATAATTTCTTTAGGTAAGACATTGGATAACAATTTTATGAACCCTAGATTAATAGGTGGATTATTTGTAGGGGCGATGCTTCCTTTTCTTTTTTGTGCCTTGACGATGAGGGCGGTGGGTAGAGCTGCTGGTAAAGTAGTTATAGAAGTAAGGAGACAATTTAAAGAAATAGAAGGATTAATGGAAGGTAAAGCAAAGGCAGATTATGCTCGTTGTGTAAGTATAGTTACTGCTGTAGCCCAGAAAGAAATGATTCTTCCTACCCTGCTTGCTGTGGTTTCCCCTATTCTTGTTGGTATCCTTATGGGATTAGAAGCAGAGGTAGGATTACTTTGTGGAGCATTAGTTTCAGGATTCGTATTAGCTCTGCTAATGGCTAATTCAGGTTGTATCTGGGATAATGCCAAAAAGTATATAGAATCAGGTAATTTAGGTGGAAAAGGTTCACCTGCTCATAAATCAAGTGTGGTAGGAGATACTGTGGGAGACCCTTTCAAAGATACAGCCGGCCCAAGTCTAAATATCCTTATAAAATTGATGTCTATGGTTTCTATTGTTTTTGCATCTTTTATTATAGCAAATACCATTTTTAAGTAGAACTACCAAACAAATAAAAATATTGCTTTTTTATGTTGCATTAACAATAGTAAGAAAATAGTTGACATCGTTTATGAGAGATATATAATTAAAGTGAATGGATTATAACCAAAATCAGTATAGAGGAGAAGAAAGAAGAAAGTATAAAAGAGAAGGTTATTTTTCTCCTATAAAATGTTTTATTGATGAAGAAGGCTCTTTAGTAGAAACAGCTATTTCCTACAATATTTCTGAAGGTGGAATTGGAATAATCGTTAAAAATGATAAACCTATAGGTAAAATTTTATCTCTAATTTTATATTTACCCAACTTAAATTATCCCCTCCAGTTAAAAGGAAAAGTTATAAATAGTATAGGGTTTCCTTCTAATACTCAGGAAAAAATAGAATTCGAGTTAGGGATAGAATTTATAGATATAAACCAAGAAGAAAAAGATAAGATAAGAGAATATTTAAAAATTAATGTATAAGGGGGTGAAGATGAAAAAGAGAGGTATATATTTTATTATAATTTTTTTATTTTATCCTTTATTAGCGTTTTCTAACGAGAATAGTGTATCTCGAGAGAAGATAATTAGCGATTATTTAAATAGGTACGAAAATATTAAAAATGAGAGATTAACTTTGATAGAGAAATCTAAAGATATTTTTGCCCAGTTACCTAAGAAAACTGGACCTTGGGGGTCTTTACCTCAAAAGAAAAGTGAAAAGAAAAGTGGGATTTTCAAAGATTTAAGAGAAGATATTCAAGAGCTTTTAGGAGGAAAAGATTACTATGCTGCTTTTAATTTCTTGAGATTGAGCTATATAAAAGGTGATCAAACATATCATACTAGTTTTGATAATTCTCAAGAGTATGGTGGGTATGGGGAGAGTGAATTAGAGTGGGAATTAGATAATATTCTTTGTGGCGTAGGTTTAACTTTAGGTTATCGTTACGATAAAGATGAGAGGAGAGATAAAGCAAAGCTTTATTTAGAATTTTTAACCAATGTTGATAAGAAAGCAGGGATTATGAAAGATTCTGATTGGATTGAATACGATGTAGAGTACTTAGATGCGATGTACGATTTAGCCGATGATGGTCTTTTAAATGGTAGTAGTTCTGCCCCTTATCCTACATGGAATCAATCGGGAAAAGATATTTATTCTGAATCCGATGTAAAGATGGATAGAGGTAACGTCTTTGATATTTATTATCTTTATAATTTTATTATGACTCCTAACATGAGCTTAGGATTTTTAGGAGGATATAAATATCGGAAATTTGAGCTATCAGCGTGGAGTGCTAAGCAGGTAGGTTATGGTCCTTATGCTAACGATTTTACGTTCACTGATACTAATAATTGGAAATGGATTATTTACGAAACAAGACAACATATACCCTATATAGGTGTAAATTTAGGTTGGTATCCCCACGATAAACTTAAGTTAGATTTTAAGTTTTCCTATTCTGATTGGATAAGGATGAAAGATAAAGATACACATCTTTATCCTAATAGCGATGTTACTTATGGTTACGATAGGGATATGGTAAGTAAAGGAAGCTTAAAAGGGGATGTTTATTCAGGAGAGATTGTAGGAAGTTGGGATTTTCTACCTCAATGGAGTTTTAACTTAGGTTTAGGATATACAAAAATTAATACTAAAGGTAAAATGTATCAAGAGCATTATATAGATGGCACACTATTTGCCATCTCCGATGAGTCAATATACGATAAAGTTACCTCAAAATATTGGATGATTAATTCTTCTATATCTTATCAGTTCTAAGATTAAAACTAACCAACTATTTATACCCTTTTTGAATGGTGGTATAATTACTTTTTCCACATCTATCTTTTATAAATACTATAAATTAAGGGGAGTATCTTATGAATGATATTAAAGATTATTCTTACGAAGAATTGAGAAAAATTTTAGAAGAGGAAGGTTTTCTTCCCTTCTATGCCAAACAGATTTTCTCTTGGATTTATAAAAAGCGTGTAGAAGATTTTGACAAGATGACGGATATATCTCAAAGTTGTCGTGCTTTTTTAGGGAAAAATTTCTTTTTCTCTACACTTAAATTAGTTAATGAAGAAACATCTTACGATGGCACAAGAAAGTTTCTTTTCCAGTTAGATGATAATTCCCGTATAGAGACTGTAGTTATTCCCGAAGGTAAAAGAAAAACTCTCTGTTTATCTACACAGGTAGGATGTAGATTTAGATGTAGTTTTTGTGTAAGTGGATTGGCTGGTTTTAAACGAAACCTAAAAGTTTCCGAGATAGTTAATCAGTATCTGTATGTTAGAGATTTTATGGGTAAGAACAGTATAACCAATATTGTATTCATGGGTATAGGTGAGCCTTTAGATAATTTTGAAAATGTGGTAAAAAGTATTAGAATATTTCTTAGTCCTTGGGGAATATATTTTGGCAAAAGAAGGCTGTGTGTTTCTACAATAGGGTTACTACCAAAGATAATTAAATTTTATAAGTTAAATTTAGGTATTAAATTATCTATTTCTTTACATAGTGCTAATTACCAAAAAAGGCTTAAACTTATGCCGGGAACGAAAGATAATCCTTTAGAAGAGTTAATATCTACACTTAAAAAACGCTCAAAAAAAGATAAATTCCCTTTAACTTTTGAATACATTATGATAAGAGGGGTTAATTCCTCTATAGATGATGCTAAAGAGTTGGCTAATTTAGTTAAAGGATTGAATTGTAAGATAAATTTAATCCCCTATAACTACTCTCACTTTTTTTCTTGGGAGGTTCCTTCTCAAAATGAGATAGAACAATTTAAGGAGGTTCTAAAAAAGCAAAATGTTTTTTTTACTTTAAGAAAATCCAAGGGACAAGATATTTTAGCAAGTTGTGGTCAGTTAAGAGCAGAATTTAGAGAAGTTGATTAATTCTTCCCTTTTGACACCCGTCGGGTGTATAAAAAAGGAAAAGATTTATTTGTATTTATGTCCTATATAGAGCTATACAAAAAAGGTATTTTAGAAGATATTAAGAATAAGCTTTTACAACAACTAAAAAGTTGTAGATTGTGCCCTCGTCAATGTAAGGTGAATAGAGAGGATAATCAATTAGGTTTCTGTAAGACGGGGAGGTTTGCCAAAGTAGATAGTTTTTTTCTACATTTTGGGGAAGAACCAGAATTAGTAGGTAGAGGTGGTTCGGGAACAATATTTTTTTCTAACTGTAATTTAGGCTGCATATACTGTCAAAATTATACTATATCTCATTTTGGAGAGGGCAAGGTGGTATATCCTAAGGAGTTAGCAGAGATTATGCTTAATTTACAAAAGAGAGGAGCGGAAAATATCAATTTTGTTACTCCTACTCATATCTTACCTCAGATTTTAGAAGCTTTGGTTATAGCTATAGAAGGTGGGCTAGTATTACCATTAGTGTATAACTGTGGTGGTTACGAAAGTGGAGAAATACTTTCACTTATCAAGGGAGTATTTGATATATATATGCCTGATATTAAATATTCATATAATACTATTGGTTTAAGACTTTCTTCAGTTCCCGATTATTGGGATAAAGTTAAAGAGGCAGTAATTAAAATGCATAACGATGTGGGAGATTTAGTTATAGAAAAAGGTGTGGCTAAGAAAGGTTTACTCGTAAGACATCTTGTTTTACCTAATAGGTTAGCAGGTTCTTTTGCTGTTTTAGATTTCATAAAGGAAAATATTTCTTCTTGTACATATGTGAATATAATGGACCAGTATCATCCTTGTTACAAAGCAGGTGAAATTTTTGAGTTGACAAGAAGAATTAATAAGGAAGAATATTTAGAGGTAGTTAGTTATGCTAAGAGAATAGGTTTATATAGAGGTTTTTAACCTATAAGGAAGGTAATTATGAAGAGAGAAGTTAATAAGGAAAGGATTAGTAGATTAATTAATTGTGGTATGGTTATACTTATAAGTTGTGCTTATAAAGATAAAAGAAATATTACTACCTGTGCTTGGTATATGCCTGTTTCCAGAGTCCCTTCAGGAGTTGGCATAGCTTTAGCTAAGAAACATTTTTCTTCTGAGCTAATAAGTAAAAAACAGGATTTTATTATTAATATTCCCCCTTGGTCATTATTGGACAAAGTTATAGCCTGTGGTTCTTTAACAGGTTGGGAGGTGGATAAGTTTAAGATAACAGCTTTAACTGGGGAAAAAGCGCATAGTTTGGTAAGTACTCCCAAAATTTCTGAATGTATTGGACATATAGAGTGTGTAGTTATCGATGTTAAAGAGATAGGGGACCACTTTATATTTTTAGGAGAAGCTATCTATGCTGAGGCAGAAGATAATTATTTTAGAGATAACTTCTGGGATACTTCTTGCGTTGATTTAATATTCCATTTAGGTGGTAAATATTTTTTTAAATCTTCACCTTATATTGAGTTTAAATAAAGATGAAAGATACAGTTTATAAATTGCCTCAAGAATTTTTAATAAGACTAAGAGAAGTCTATCCCTCGCATTATTCTCAAATTTGTAATACATTTATGGCTAAAAAAGAAGAGAGTTTTCGCATAAACTATTTAAAGATAGATTTACCTAAGTTGAAACAAGAGTTAGCTAAAGAAAATATAAGATATAAAGAACTAATATGGCCACAAGGGGGATTTATTTTAAAGAGCGATTTAAGAACTCTTCAGAAAACATACCTTTATCTTCAAGGTTACATATATATTCAGAATATTTCCAGTATGATTCCTCCCATTGTGCTTTTTCCTCAACCTAATGATAAGATATTAGACCTCTGTGCTGCGCCAGGAGCAAAAACTACCCAAATAGCTTCTTTAGTAGGTAGAGAATGTGAGATAATAGCTGTAGAGAAAATAAGAACGCGTTACTATAAACTCCTTACCAACTTAAAAATTCAAGGAGCAAACTTTGTTAAACCTCTTCTTTACGATGGTTTATGGATAAGAAAAAAATTTCCTGAGTATTTTGATAAAGTTCTTTTAGATGCTCCTTGTTCTGCCGAGGGTCGTTTTTACGTATTAAACCCAAGAAGTTTTAAATATTGGAAGTATCGTAAAGTTAAGGAGATGGCACATAAACAGAAAAGATTGCTTGCTTCGGCAATACACTCTTTAAAGCCAAAAGGGATACTGGTTTACTCTACCTGCACGTTTTCTCCTGAGGAGAATGAGGAAATGGTGGATTGGGCATTAAACAAGTTTAAAGATAGTTTAGAACTTTTACCTGTAGATGTTCCCTTGAAGAATGCTATATCTGGTCTTTTAAAATGGAGGAATAAGAAGTTTTCTCAGAGTTTGAAACTTACCTGTAGAATCATTCCTGATAATTGTATGGAAGGATTTTTTATTGCCAAATTTAAGAAATTATAATTTGATGAATGTTCTTCTTATTGTCCCACCGATACAAGATGCATTTTTTACCACCAAACGTAATTTTCCTTTAGGTGTTCTTTATTTAGCCACGGTTTTAAAAGAAGATGGTATTAAAGTTAAGCTACTGAATTCTTTAGAAGAAAATAAGAAAATTTCTTTAACTTTCCCCAAAGAATTTAATTATCTAAAAAGGTACTACAAGCCTAATAAATTACCCTTTAGCCTTTTTCAAGGTTTCTTTCATTTTGGTTTAACCTACGAAGAAATATCCCAGGTAGTAAGAGCTTATAATCCTCAACTCGTAGGTATTTCTGCAAATTTTTCACCATATTTTTTCTCTGCCTTAGAAGTTGTTCGGAGAGTTAAAGAAATAAATAATAATATTACTGTAGTTGTTGGAGGTAGAGTTGCTACAGAATTCCCTGAGTTTGTATTAGATTATCCTTATATCGATTTTGCTATCAGGGGGGAAGGAGAATTTGCTTTAAGTAAATTGTGTAGAGGATTAGCTAAAGGTAGTTTAGGTAGAATAGGCGGTTTATGTTATCGAGTTAACAATAAAATAAAGATATCTTCTCAAATACAAATCATCAAAGACTTAGATAAACTTCCCTTAGTAGACAGGAAACTTATCAATTATAGAAATTATAGATTTAAGGGATTAATTTCTACAGCGATAATTGCTTCGCGTGGTTGTTACTTAGATTGTCGTTTTTGTAGCATAAAAGAGCCATTTCGTGCAAGGAATGTAGAGAAAATTTTAGAGGAAATGGAAATTGCCTATTCTTTAGGTATAAGACATTTTAATTTTGAAGATGATAATATAAACCTACATCCCCAAAAAGAAAAGTTAGTAGATTTAATAATCTCCCATTTTTCTAATAGAAATGAGAAGATAAAGTTATCTTTTATGAATGGTATAATGGCTAAAGGTTTAAGCAAAAGATTAATCGATAAATTGTTAATGTGCGGTTTAACCCATATAGATTTTTCTTTAGTAAGTAGTAAAAAGAGATTAAGGCTCTACCTTGGTAGAAGAGAGGAAAATAAAATTATGATTTCCAAGACAAATTATTTAGCACAAAAAGGCATACCGGTTACCATTCATTTTATTACAGGTTTCCCTTCGCAGAAATTCAAAGATGCTTTAGAAGATATAATTTACTTAAGTAAACAAAGAGCATTTTTAGGGATGGGTATATTTTATCCTGTTTTAGGTAAAGGACTATTAAATGAGCAAGCTAACTCAGATTATATTAAAAATAACATTATATTTTTTCGTAGCAGCTTTGCATATTTTGATAGAGATATTAGCCGAGATAGAATATTTTTCCTTTTTTATATTGCCCGAATAGTTAATTTTGTTAAATTAATTATTGATACCTACAATTTGAATAATGAGAATTTTTACTCATTTATTTATAAATTTAATAATTCAAATTTAAATAAAAGTTATATTATCAGCGAGGAAAAAATTGATAGGATTACTTTAGGTATAATGGCACTTAATAAGATTTTTAAGGAAAGAGATATTTTTAGGGTAATTTCTATTAAAGATAAAGATAAATTCGTTTACCAATTTATTAAAGAAGATTTCATTTCGTCTAAGGATTTAAATCTATTGTTCAAGAATAAATTGGAAATTAGAGGAGTAAGAACTAATAATTATATATATTTAAGTTAAATCCATTTTATGAAAACTGATTATTAGAGCTGAGTTCTAAAACTTTATCCCTTAATCTATTGGCAATAGCCTGATAGATATCTAAAGATTCTTTTCCTTCCTCAATTAAAGTTTCAGGCGATATTTTTTCCCCTATTGTTACTTCTATTTTAGATATGGTAGGAAACAGACGATAACGTGGCCAGGCTTGGAAAGTTCCTTTTATATATATAGGTAAGACAGGGACGTTAAGTTCTTTTACAAGTATACCGATACCCTTTTTAAATTCTTTCACCTTACCATCGGGAGAACGCGTTCCTTCAGGGAACATACAGAGAATTTTAGAATTTCTTAGAACATAACTACAAGCTTGCATACTTTCTATTAGATTTATCATCGGGTCTATAGGAATAAAACGAAATATTTTGCCTGCCCAGTTTATAAATGGTTGTTGAAAATATATGTTGTATCCTAAAAAGAATACCTTATTTATAATGTGTGGGCCTAAAGCACTTGCTACTATAAACCCGTCCAAGTAACTACAATGGTTAGGAGATATTATATAAGGTGTATCTTTGGGGATGTTAATTTTGTTTTTGACTCTTAAACGAAAGATAACTCTTACCATTATAGCTAAAAGGGAAATTAAAATAAAACTTAGAAATTTTTTGAGTAAGTTTTGTCCTATATTTACCGCTTTAATTATTTGAGGAGGTGTTTCAATAAGGATTTCTTTCCATTGAGTAATTTTTGTTTCCAGCGGTGTTGTAGTAAGAGATGTTTTCTCCTGGGAATGTTCGAATATTTTCTTTATTACATCGCGCATAGTAAATATACCTATTAGTTCCTCCTCATTTATTTGAATGTTGGTTAGTTTCTCAAAGTCAAGTAGCATCTCTATCTGTTGGAGAGAATCTAAGCCGAGGTCTAATTCTAAGTTGTCATCTAAATGAACAGGTCTTTTTAATTTTTGGGATATATACTCTAATGCTTTCTGACAAATTGGTTGGTTAAGTAGATAGCTATCCTCGGGTAGAACCTTTTTAGTTACTTGAGGAGTAGAAAGATTTGCGTATTTCTTTTCTATTTCATAACGTTTAAGTTTACCGAGAATAGTACGTGGTAAATTTTCATTTGTGATTATAAAATTTTTTATCCTTTTGTAAAGAGGAAGGTTATGAGAGAGATTCTCTATTTCCCAGCGTATTCTGTCTTTTATTTGAGTTACTTCTCGTTCACGGAAATGTTCATAGTTAGGTAAAATAACCGCATTTAAGGCATCTTTAGTGGAGGGTGATAAAAATAAGCATAGCTCTTTAATGTAAGGGCTTTTAAGATAATAATTTTCCAATTCTTCAGGAGCAATCTTTTTCCCCGAACTTAATACGAGCATCTCCTTTTTTCTCCCTACAATGGTATAGAAACCATTTTTATCTTTGTAAGCTAAGTCGCCTGTATATAACCATCCATCTTTGATTACCTGTTTAGTGTATTCGGGGTCGTTATAATAACCTTGGGTGATATTTTCTCCTTTGGCAATAATTTCTCCTATACCATTTTCATCAGGATTATAGAGTTTTACTTCTACATCGGGTATGGACTTTCCTATCGAGCCAAGTTTAAAATCTTCAGGTTTATTAAAAGTTATTACAGGGGAAGCTTCGGTTAAACCGTAACCTTCCAGTATAGTAAATCCCCATTTATAGAAGGCTTGGGCAATTTCTACAGGTAATTTAGACCCACCGCTTATTAAAAATCTAAACCCTTTGCCAAATTTTGTATGTAACTCTTTTAAGATTATTTTGGCGAGATTAAAAGAAGTTTTTTTTCTTAAAAAAACTCCTATGTTAAGAAGAATATTCACAAGTGCTTTTTTGTAAAAAGGCAAAGAATTTAATTTAGCATTTATTTTTTCATAAAAAAGGCTTAGTACGCGAGGAACAGCTACCATCACGGTAACTTTTGTATTCTGTATACAATCAAGAATCTCTTCACCTTCAATATGGGAAGGAAAACTAATTTTTGCTTGCGTAAGTATAGGCAACAAAAGATTAACTACAAAAGGATAAGTATGGTGGTAGGGAAGTATAGAGATAAGACAATCGTTAGGAGTAATTATATTTAGCTTTTTAATTGATTCTACATTAGCAAGGAAATTTTTATGCGTTAAAATTACTCCTTTAGGTGTAGCAGTTGTGCCTGAAGTATAAACTATTGAAGCAATTGTTTGGGGTAAAATGTTGTCTTTGGGGAGAAATTCTTCTATTTTTTTCTCATCCTCAGTAATTTCATCAGTATCAATAGTGACAGTTTTTATATTTAGAGTTTCTCCAATTTCCTTTAGGTAAGTTAAAAGGTTAGATGAGGTAGTAATAATTTTACATTGTGAATGAACAAGTATATCCTTAATTTCATTCTTTTCAGTTTGATAGTATAAAGGGACAGCTATAGCTCCTATGCGCATAATCCCTAAATAAACACTTGGCCAGAGGGGACTATTTTCTAATATGATAGCTACTTTATCTTCCCTTTTAATATTATTTTTTTTAAGTAGGTAGGCTAATTTTATTGCTTGGGTATAAATATCTTGATAAGTAAGAGAGGTATAGTTTTTACCTTGCTTAAAGTAAATAAGTTCTTTTTGAGGGGATTTACTATATGCTTCTTTAAAAGATTCGAATATACTCTTCATTATGCTATGGCACTTTTTATTATAACGAGGAGTGTAAAACTCCTTCAAAAATAAAAATCTAATATTTTATCCATAGCTCTATAAATTTCTTCTTTTAAATATACCTATAAAACTCCCTCTTGTCAAGAAGATTGAAGATAAAAATCTGTAATTTTGCTAAGATAAAAAGATAGAAACAAAATAGAAATTTAGAGGGATTCAGTAAAAACTTATCCTGAATGTTCAAAAATACGGACTATTAAATACCAAAAGGAACTGCCCTTATAAAGATTTTCTTTTAAAAAGATGACATTTTTATGTTGCATTAACACAAAAGTAATTTTAAGGTTGACATTTTTTAAAAATATGATATAAAAATCTTCTTATGAAGAATACGAAATTTTTCAATAAAGTTGAGAGGAAATGGGTAGTTATAGATGCTAAAGATAAGGTTTTAGGTAGATTAGCTACAAGGATAGCTAAAATTCTCCAGGGTAAACATAAGTCTACATATACTCCTAATTTTTTATGTGGAGATAAAGTGGTGGTTATAAATGCTAATAGGATAAAGATTACCGGTAATAAAATGAAGGATAAGATTTATACTCGTTATACTGGTTATCCTGGAGGTTTAAAAGAGATAACTTTAGAAAAACTGATTAATAAGAATATTACCAAGGTTTTATATTTATCAGTAAAAAATATGTTACCAAGAAATTTATTGAGGAAGAGTATGTTGCGTTCATTAAAAATTTACCCCGATGATAAATATCCTTATGTAGGCGAAAATATTCAAAAGATAGAGGTATAAAAATGGAGGAGATAAAAGAATTTTTTGGAACAGGTAGAAGAAAAGAAGCTGTTGCGAGAGTAAAATTATTCTCTCAGGGTAAAGGTAAGATATTGATTAATGGAAAAGATAGCGATAGATATTTTACCACTATAGACCAGCAGGTATTAGTAAGAAAACCTCTGGTAGTTACAGGCTATTTTGATAAAGTGGATGTTAAGGCAAAGGTTGAAGGAGGAGGTATTTCTGGTCAAGCAGGCGCAGTAAGTTTAGGAATCGCAAGAGCATTAACAAAGTTTAATCCAGAATTAAGGAGTATTTTAAGGAAGGAAGAGCTTCTTACTCGTGACCCAAGGAGTAAAGAGAGGAAAAAATACGGTCAAAAAGGTGCCCGCCGCCGTTTTCAGTGGACTAAACGATAAATATATTTTTGCCATATCTTACAATACCTTACTTTTAAATTGACAATAAAAATATAATAGTATATATTTAGAAAGGTATTTCTTTAATATATATTTGTATTGTTAGAATAATTGCTCAACTAAACCTTAAGTTTGTATTAGGTTACTTAGATAACAGAATGGATATTTTAGTAAAAGTTGAGTACAGGCAATGGTGACTCCTGCAGAGATGGGGTCCATCCCCAGGGTATCGCATAAATAGTTTGCTCTTCCTATGGCATCAATCTGGTCCACACCACAACAGG